>JAFYHA010000062.1 GCA_017539425.1 Clostridia bacterium | reverse complement strand
TTCAAACTGTTCCGACGCCGTTTCAGCCAGATCCTGTCCTTGAATCTGATGATGCTTCCCTTGCTGATTCCGATTGCACTCATCGTCTATATCTACCTGAGCATTCCCAAAACCGGGACGATGTCCAGCCCTGCGTTTTCGGTGCTGTCCGGGACGTCACTGTTCACGTCTTCCCCGTCCGTCCAGTTTCCGCTTTCGCTCAGTTCCCTACAGCTCAATATTCCGATCTATCACGCGACGGGCTACTATATCGGCATCGCGCTGATCGCTCTGTTCGTGCTGGGCACATGGGGCTTGCAGCATGTCGGGATCACATACGTGGCCCGCGGTCTGGTCCGGGGCGACAGTTTCGTCTTTTCCGACTATTTCTACGGGATCCGCAAGAACTGGAAACACGCCATCGGTGTCGGTATCTTTGACGTTCTGGTCATCGCGTTCCTGACCTATGACCTGATCTTCTTCATCTCCAACCCCAGTTCTTTCACGAACGATCTGATGCTGTTCCTGACCGGTGCCATGGCCGTTGTGTACCTCTTCATGCGGTTCTATCTCTGGCTGCTCCTGATCACCTTCAACATCAAGTTCTTCAAAATGCTGAAGAATTCGGTGATCTTCACGATCCTGGGCATCAAACGCAATCTGGTGGCAGCCTTATGGATCCTGATCGTAGCCGCGGTCAACGTGCTGCTGGTCATCCTGTTCTGGCAGATCAACATCGTGATCCCGCTGATCCTTCCCCTGGTCTATTTCCTCGGGCTGTGCCTGTTCACGACGACCTATGCCGCCTACCCCGTGATCAAGAAATACATGATCGACCCCTACTACACGCCGGACGGCAAACGTAAGCCGACCGAAAAGGCCGAAGAAAAAGTGCCGCCTGCTGCGCAGGACGCTCCGGACAAGGCCACTTGAACCCAACCGCTTTTCCACACATCCTTCTTCCGTCACATACGCCCTGCCGGTTCCGTCGTCAAGGAGGCTTGTGAGCTTTTCTAAACGATGACTGGCGTGAATCCTCCTCGTCCTAATGACGGCAGCATGCCTTATCGCATGCGGAACTCCGGGAATCACCGATGAGGACCCCGTTATCGAAATGCTGTCCGCATTTTCCTGATTTGAGAGTGTGAGTTCAAATGTACAAGAAAAACACAGTTGCGAGCTACTACAAATACCAACTGATCCTGTTTTGCATAGTTCTGTGTCTGATGACCTTTCCTCCGACCTTGCTCTTCGTTTTCGCGCTCCTCGCAACGGGAGGCGACATGTCCGGTCTGGTCGCTCTTCTCGCCGTCATCAGCATATGTATGCTGATCTGGCTTCCCTTCGTCATCTACTACCTCTACCAGTTCGTCTACTACAGACGGCTCGAGCCGGAGCACGTGCAGACGGTCCGCCTTGTGAAGACGGATACGATGTTCCGTTTCGTCGGCTTCGATGTGACGGTCACGGTGGACGGTACCCAGAAGAATGTCTCCACGAAGCGCGTCTTCGCGGTGGGCATGATCGGGGTCAACCGGCTGGACGACTACGCCGGACAGGACGCCGAGATTGGCTACGACGGGAACCGGGACGAATGGATCGTCCTCCGGAGAACCGGACAAAAATGAAATGACATTCGAAACAAATTGACAATTCAATTAAGGAGATCTGCTATGAGCACATCCAAGACAAACTACAAGAAAATCGTCCTCGCCTATTCGGGCGGACTGGACACTTCCATCATCATTCCGTGGCTGAAGGAAACCTATCCGGGCTGTGAGGTGATTGCCGTTTCCGGAGACGTCGGCCAGGGTACCGAACTCGACGGTCTGGAAGAAAAAGCCAAGAAGACAGGCGCGTCAAAACTGTATGTCATGGACCTGAAGAAGGAATATGTGGAAGATTTCATTTTTCCCTGCCTCAAGGCCGGAGCGGACTATGAGTCCTATCTGCTGGGCACTTCCCATGCCCGTCCCTGCATTGCCAAAGGACTGGCCGAGATCGCCGTCAAGGAGCATGCGGACGCCATCTGCCACGGATGCACAGGCAAAGGCAATGACCAGGTCCGTTTTGAACTGGCCCTGAAAGCGTTTGCCCCGAACATCCCCGTGATCGCGCCCTGGCGCGTCTGGGACATCAAGTCCAGGGACGAGGAGATCGACTATGCGGAGGCACACAACGTCCCGCTGCGCATCAACCGCGAGACCAACTATTCCAAGGACAAGAACCTGTGGCATCTCTCTCATGAGGGACTGGATCTCGAGGATCCGGCCAACGAGCCCCAGTACGGTAAGGAAGGCTTCCTGGAGATGGGTGTTTCCCCCGAACAGGCTCCGGACAAGCCCACCTATGTGACCATTCACTTTGAACAGGGCGTGCCCACCATGGTCAACGGCCAGAAGATGGGAGCCGTCGAACTGGTGGACTGCCTGAACAAACTGGGCGGCGAGAACGGCGTCGGTCTTCTGGACCTGGTCGAGAACCGTCTGGTCGGCATGAAGAGCCGCGGCGTATACGAGACCCCGGGCGGCGCGATCCTCTATCACGCGCACCGCGTTTTGGAGACCCTGACCCTGGACCGGGACACCACCCATTTCAAGGCCATCGTCGCTCAGAAATTCGGCGAACTGGTCTATTTCGGCCAGTGGTTCACACCGCTTCGCGAAGCCCTGTCCGCTTTTGTGGACGAGACCCAGAAAACCGTGACCGGCGACGTAAAACTGAAACTGTACAAAGGCAACATCATCAATGCCGGTGTGACCTCCCCGTACTCCCTGTACGACGAGAACATCGCCTCCTTCGGTGAGGACGGCGGCGTATACAACCAGAACGATTCCGCGGGCTTCATCAACCTGTTCGGGCTTCCGATCAAGGTCAAGGCTCTGCTGGATCAGAAGCGTTCCGGAAAGTGATCCTTCTTCCGGTCCGCAAGATCGATTCTATCATTTTAGGAGTTCGGGTATGAAAATGTGGGAGGGCCGTTTCAAGAAGGCTCTGGATTCAAAAGTCAATGATTTCAACTCGTCCCTGCCCTTCGACTGCAGGCTGTACCATGAAGACATCCAGGGGTCGGTCGCGCATGCCCGTATGCTGTGCAAATGCGGCATCATCGACCCGAAGGATGCCGAAGCGATCTGCCGGACCCTGAAGGAGATCGAACAGGATCTCGACAGCGGAAAACTGCTCTTCGACTCGGATGCCGAAGACATCCACATGTTCGTCGAGCAGGTCCTGACCGAACGCATCGGGGATACGGGCAAGCGTCTTCATACAGCCCGGAGCCGGAACGATCAGGTGGCTTTGGACACACATTTGTATCTTATGAGACAGTTTTTGGAGATTAAACAGCTTTTGATCTCCCTGATCTCCACAATTTACGAGAAGGCCTCCGCAAATACCGACACCATTCTGCCCGGCTACACGCATCTGCAGCGGGCGCAGCCAGTCACGCTCGCGCATTACTGGCTGGCCTATGCCCAGATGTTCATGCGCGACGTCGAACGGATGGATGACGGATACCGCCACGCGGACCGGATGCCGCTCGGCTCCTGCGCACTGGCCGGTACCACCTACCCGATCGACCGCCGGTATGTGGCCGAGCAGCTCGGTTTCTCTTCGATCTATGAAAACAGCATGGACGGTGTATCGGACCGGGATTTCGTGGTGGAGATGCTGAGTGCCCTTTCACTGGTCATGACGCACCTGAGCCGCTTTTCCGAGGAGATCATCCTGTGGTGCTCATCCGAGTTCCGGTTTCTGGAACTGGACGACGCCTATTCCACTGGCTCTTCGATCATGCCCCAGAAGAAAAACCCGGATATCGCCGAACTCGTGCGCGGTAAGACCGGACGCGTGATTGGTGACCTGACCGGTTTTTTGACCACCCTGAAAGGACTCCCGCTGGCTTACAACAAGGATATGCAGGAGGACAAGGAAGCGGTCTTCGACGCGATCGATACGGTCAAGATGTGCCTTCAGGTCTTCGAGCCGATGCTCGCCACCTGTAAGGTCCAGAAACAGAATATGGCCGACGCGGCCTCAGGCGGTTTCATCAACGCCACGGACTGCGCGGACTATCTGGTCCGCAAGGGACTTCCTTTCCGAACCGCATACAAGATCGTGGGCGGGATCGTAGCGTACTGCATCGATCAGGGAAAGACCTTTGAAACGCTTTCACTTGAGGAATACAAGTCCTTCCATGAAGCGTTCGGGGAGGATGTCTTCAAAGCCGTTTCACTGACCGCTTGCGTATCCAACCGCAATTCGGAGGGCGGCCCCTCTCCGTCTTCGGTCGAGGCACAGCTTTCAGGTGTGAAAGCTTTTCTGGATGCTGCGAAGGGCTGATCCCCTTTTTCATCCATTATTCAGTTCCCCGTCCGCCGATCTTCAACCCGTTTTCACAATTTCCTTGTATACTCAAGCCAGACAGCAGACAGCAGGAGGCGCAATATGGCCGGAAACACGTTCCGAAGGCGTGAGAAGAAAATGATCATAGACGCTTCCCTGGTCCCCAAGATCACGGAACGCCTTCTCCAGTACATGACCCCTGACAAATACAACGAGAACGGAAATCCCAGCGAGATCTGCAATCTGTATTTTGACAACGAACAGGATGACGTCATCCGGAATTCCATCCAGAAGCCGAAATTCAAGGAAAAGTTCAGGATCCGCAGTTACGGAACCCCGAACGATGACTCCCCAGTCTTCCTGGAACTCAAACGCAAACTCGACGGAGTCGGCACCAAGCGTCGCCTGACGCTGACGATGGTCCAGGCCCGCCAGTATCTCGAAACCGGCATCCATCCGGAAGGTCTGTCCCCCCTGAGCGAGCAGATCCTTAAGGAGATCGATTACTATCGCAGCATCCATCCGGTCGTACCGCGCACCTACGTCAGCTATCGCCGCTTCGGCTATTTCGGGAAGGATGACCCCGATCTCCGTGTCACGATCGACTTTGACATTCTGACACGAAGGACCGACCTGGATCTTGAGAAAGGCCGGTACGGCACACCCCTGCTGCCCCCGGAACTCGTTCTCCTGGAAACCAAGTTCCAGGGTGCGGTTCCCCTTTGGCTGGTCCGGATCTTCGATGAATTTCACCTTTCCTTCGGCACCTTTTCAAAGGTCGGCGCCTCCTTCAAGCACACAAAGCTGGAGGAGCTGCACGAAGCCGGCTTTTTGACGGACGAAACCTATCAAATCATTTTGGAGGACATTACACGTTATGGAAGACTTCTTTGATCGGCTGCTCGCCTATATACAGGTGACCAGCCCGTCAGGCGCCTATGCCCTGACCGTAGGCACCGTGCTTAAACTCATCGGCTTCTCCATTCTTCTGTCAGCCGCTGTGATGGGCATCTACATCTTTACACATCGCAAATCCCTGTTCCGTCCCTCCATGGTCATCACCATTCTGGCGATCGGTCCCATCGTCTCCATTATCGTTTTGGGCGTCGGAAGCAACCTCGCGCGCGCCATCAGCATCGGCGGCGGTCTGGCCCTGATCCGGTTCCGGAATACGGTCGGAGACCCCAAGGACATCATCTATATGTATCTTTCCGTCGCGGCCGGTCTGGCCTGCGGTATCGGATACTGGGGCTTTGCCCTCATCGCGATCGGCATGGTCCTGCTCATCCTTGTGATTGCCAACCTGTGCAAACTGGACGCCGGAAACAGCAAGAATATGAAACTCAGGATCACGGTCCCGGAAACGCTGAACTATGCCGGCGTGTTCGATGAAACCATTTCCAAATTCTGCTCGAGCAGTCAGCTGGAAAAAGTCAGCACGGCCGATTTCGGAACCCTGCTGGAACTGACCTACCGGATCCGGATCAAGGATATGGGTTCTCAGAAAGCCTTTATTGACGAGATCCGGGAGAAGAACGGCAATCTGCAGGTCGCTCTTTACCAAACCTATTCTATGGAATGAGATCCCAGGCTGATCTTCAGCCGGAACCAATAATAAGAACCGACCTATTACAGGGCTGCTCAAATCCAGACAGGCGGCCCTGGCTTTTTGGTTCATCGAACGATCGATTTGTGGAGGCAATATGGAGCCGAGTCAGAACAGTTTCAGAAAAGGCGTACGCGACGGGATCCCGATCTGTATCGGGTATCTGTCCGTTTCCTTTGCCTTCGGCGTATTTGCGGTCGGATGGGGATTCAACATCTGGGAAGCCGTCCTGATGTCATTCACCAACGTCACCTCGGCCGGTCAGCTCGCCGCCGTTCCGATCATGGCCACGGGAGGCTCGATCCTGGAACTGGCCGCTACGCAGCTGACCATCAATATCCGGTATGCCCTGATGTCCGTTTCGGTTTCCCAGAAACTGGACGAAAAGGTCTCCGTCTGGCACAGGCTCCTGATCGGTTTTGCCGTCACGGACGAGATCTTCGGCGTCTCCTCATCCCAGTCCGGACGGCTGGGTACCCGGTATATGCTGGGCCTTGAATCCACACCGATCCTGGGCTGGACGGTAGGCACCTTACTGGGCGCGGTTGCCGGCAATCTTCTTCCGCACTTCATCATCAGCGCGCTGGGGATCGCCATCTACGGCATGTTCATAGCCATTGTGGTCCCGCCGGCCAAGAAGAGCCTGCCCGTTCTGGGCTGCGTTCTCACGGCCGCAGCATTGGGCTGTCTGTTCCGGTATGTTCCCGGTCTCAATCAGGTTCCCTCCGGTTACGTCATCATCATCGTGGGCATTCTGAGCGCTACCCTGTTTGCGATCCTCTGTCCCCGGAACGATTCGGATGAATCTGCGCCTTCTGACGGGAAGGAGGATCTGTCATGACTATGGACGTCGGAACCTTCTTCCTGTATCTTCTGGTCTGCGCGGGTGTCACCTACCTGATCCGCACAGTCCCTCTGCTCCTGATCAAGCATCAGATCCGCAACCGTTTCATCCGGTCCCTGATCTACTATATCCCCTTCGCCGTTCTGACTGTGATGACGATCCCGGCTGTTCTGTATTCCACGGACAGCATGTGGTCCGCGATCGCCGGACTAGTCGTTGCGCTGGTGCTGGCCTATTTCAATTTCAGCCTTCTGATCGTTTCCCTGTCCGCCTGCGGAACGGTCCTGTGCGCGGAACTTCTGATGCGATACGTTTTCCATGTCCTTTGAGCCCTGCGGGTTGTCAAATCGGTCGTTTTGTGGTACTCTTTACATAACGGAGGTACAGAATATGCGTACGAATGAATCTTCTGAGATGTATCTTGAGAGCATTCTTGTGCTCAGCCGTAAACAAAGCGGTGTCCGTTCCATCGACGTCGCGCATGAAACGGGTTATTCCAAACCCAGTGTGAGCCGGGCCATGGGCCTTCTTCGCCAGAGAGGCATGATCACATTCAGCGAAACCGGAGAGATCCGTCTGACCGATGATGGGATGAAACTCGCCTCCAAGATACTGGAACGGCACGAAACGCTCACTGCCGCCCTGGTCTCCCTTGGCGTACCCCAGGATCGGGCTCAGGAGGATGCATGCCGGATCGAGCATGTCATCAGCGATGAATCCATGGACTGCATCCGTGCCGCCATGTATCACAAAAAGTAGTCTTGTCCCTTTCTTTCAGGATGTAACTGACCCCGCCCTTCATCCGTCCCCTGTCATAACGCAAAAAGACTCGCCGGTTATCAGGACGCTTTCTTGTCCTCACCGGCGAGTCTTTTCGCTTTCGTAGATCTTAAAAGAAAAGGACCCCCTCAAGGGATCCAGTTCATAGAAAAAAGTTTTTGCCGTTTTCGGCACTTTTTGCAACGTATCCAGCTTTGCCTTTTGTTGCCAAAGGGATCCATGGCGACATCGCTGTCAAGGCCGCACACCTGTCCGGAACAAGCCGGACCGATTACATGTCGTATTTGGACAGAATCTGGCACGGCGTTTTTCTCAAGATCCCCCAGACCGGGATCAAACCGCAGAGACAACCCACCAGATACAGCAAGGCAATCACGATTCCGGCCAGCCAAACCGGGTAATAGATCAGCGTGCCGACCAGAGGTTGGGAACCCAGGAATCGGTAGAACAGGCTGGAACAGAAGAATCCGATCAGCACGGTCGAAGACAGCAGCAACATCGTCTCGACCCAATATTTGAAGGCCAGGTTGCGTTTGGAGGCTCCGATCGCCCTGCAGATCCCGATTTCCCGGACCTGGGACATCAGGTTGGCCCGCATGATCAGGAACACGTACAGGCACATGATGATCATGAACACGGCAAACACGATGACACGGGACAGTGCCTCGCTTTGGAACATGACGCCGTAGTCCTGCCAGAACATCTCCTGTCCGGTCAATAGCTGATCAAAGGCCACACCCGAGGCACGGACGCGCTCCACGACCTGTCCGGGTTCCGAGGTGAACAGGACGGCGTATACAGACTCACTGCTTCCGTTATAGTCATAAAAATCCTTGGTCAGTCCGATTCTTCCGTCGGACGGCCCTACCGAATACAGAAGAGACGCATAATCATCCGGATGCAGGACGACTCCGGGATAGATACCGTAATCGATCCATTCACCCTGTTCGTCCTGCTCCTTTCCGACACCGGGTCCGTAGAATCCCGCGATCCGGAACGTACGGCCGAGGATCTCAACGGTCCCATCAAAGGCCGGTTCAAATCCGTTCCAGGTATTGATGAGGACCGTTCCCTTTTCCAGTCCGTCGGTCTTGGAGCCCGTAAACTGGATCTCAAGGTCCTCCATACGGAAGGAATCCAAGGATTCCAGCGTAGCATACAGTTGTTTGGAACCGATCAGCAGATCGACCATCGTACGGGAACTGACGAACAGCAGATTGGAAGCGGATTGCACAATGCCCTCAATATGCATATACAGATTCTGCTGCCGCGAGAAGTTGGTGACCAGGTCCAGAAGATCCTCATAGGAACGGATGAAACTGTAGGAACTGGTTTCCATCAGCTGATCCGCGATCGCGGTCGTAATGATCAGTCCGTGATCGGATGACAGCGTGTTCCTTCCGGCCACCAGTTTCAGATCTCCGGCGTACCGGATATCCATAGGGATACCTGTGGCTTCCGGACCGGTCGGCATCCATGAGCCTGTATATGTCTCATATGAGACTGTTTCAAAGGTCAAGTTCCGGACCAATTCCTGTGTGGAGTGAGTCAGGAATGCCGTATCCACACCCTCAAGGGCAATCAGTTTGTCCATGGCCGCATTGGATCCTGTGGAAGGAATGCGGACAAAGACCGACTCGTCGGTATACGCACTCCGGGTCTTGCGGAATTCACGGATCACCGTGCCGAACTGCGCGGCCTGGCCCACGATCAGGACGGCGAACACAACGAGCAGAATGTTCAGGAACTTTCTGCCTTTTTTCTGGCTCTTCTTGAAGAGCGCCTGTACGGCGGAGCGGATCGCCGCACCTGCGGTAAAGAGCCTTCCGTACCGTTTTCCTTCAAACGGGGTCAGTGCGGAGATGTCCGCCCTGGCCTCCGCGCTCCGTTCCGCTTCCAGCTTTTTCAAAGCCTCTTCCCGGGTCCCTTCCAGCAGCCGCACTTCGCTTCCGGGCGTCAGCACGCGAACCCGGGCGTCGTTTCCGGTATCCAGGAAAATGGTCCCGTTCTTGATGACCACTTTCAGATTGAGAGGCTGTTCAGCGGAACCGTCCGAAAAGGCCGAAACACGAATGTCTCCGACTTCCCCGTCCGAGCCCGACAGGTCTCCGAGGTAGATGTCCGAACGGTTTTCCCGGACGACTCCGTCGGTCACGTCATTGCGGTATTCCGACTGTACCCTGCCGTCCACGATCTCGATGACCTGGTCGCAGAAGGCATCTACAAGGTCCGCCTCATGGGTGACCAGCAGGATCAGGCATGTCCTGGACAGTTTTTTGAGCAGCGACATGACCGCAATGGTATTGCTGTCATCCAGGTTGCCGGTCGGTTCATCGGCCAGGATCACCTTGGGGGCCTTGACGATGGCTCTGGCAATGGCCACCCGCTGCTGCTGTCCGCCGGACAGCGTGGAAGGCAGCCGTTTCTGATACTTTTCGAGACCGACCACCGACAGCGCAGCCTTCACACGGACCCCGATCTCCTTGGCGTCCTCCATACCGCACAGCCTGAGCGCGTCCGCCACGTTCTCAAATACGGTCCGGGACTCGCTTAAGTTGTAATTCTGGAAAATGTACCCGATCGCGCGGTTTCTCAGTTCGGTCTGGTTGGGGTTCACCGGCTTGCCGTCCACGAGGATCTCGCCGGCATCATACCGGTCCAGTCCTCCGATGACGTTGAGCAGCGTGGTCTTGCCGCATCCGGATTTACCGAATATGGCCACCATACCGGTCTCCGGAAAGCTCAGGGTGGTATCGTTGATCGCCGTAACCGCGGTTGAGGAGGAACGGTTATAGGTCTTTCTGACATGGGATAGTTCGATCATGACCGGTTCTCTCCTTTCAAAGCTTTTTTAACCGACTGCCCGAACAGTTTGCGGATATACCGTCTTGCGATCATCACAGAGATGAGGATCAGGGCCGCCGCGATGACCAGGTAGGCCCACGGACGCAGATACGTGAACTGCGCGTTCGTAGGCGGGAACAGGAACGCAAAGCAGGCAAACAGCAAAACCGATAGATAGGCCGGGATCAGGGGCAGCAGGGTCTGGATGAATACCGACGTCCGGATGACCGGTACCGGGATCCCCATGGACCGCAGGATGGACAGATCCCCCTGGGTGGACATGATGGCCCGTGTGGTCGCGAGCGAGATGAACAGGGTCAGGAACGCGACGGTAAAGAGCCAGAGCAGGAACAGGCCTATGGCGCCAAATACCGAAAGGGACAGAATATCGTCATTCGCACGGGTCTCGGTGCTGGCCAGAGCGTGGTAGCCCTCGCTCCGAAACGACCGGGCCGCCTTTTCGGCTTCCCTGTCATTGGCATAGAACAGGGAGGTCTGCCGGTAGCTGATATCCATGGCGGCATGGCCCAGATCCAGGACGCACTGCGGATCGACATACAGGGTTTCTCCGTATCCGACCGCCCGGCCCGGGACAGCCGGCGCACAGGTCAGCGTTCTCTCAACCGACACGGTTTCAAAGCTGGCCGGATCCGTTTTCCGGCCTGTCTGGAGAGATTCGATCCGTACGGTCATCTCCAGCTTTACCGACGCGGACTCCGCGTCCTTGATCTTTTTCATCCAGAACTGTCCGTCCGACCAGAGCAACCCCACCGAACAGTTCTGCGTGACCGAGTCTCCGGACGTGGTCAGGGTGACGTTCAGACTATACGGAAGGACCTCCAAACAGCTGAGGATCTCAAAGCCCCGCCCGGTCATGCAGACGCAGGCCGGTTTTGTGTTGTCCGGGTCAAACCCGAGGCCGACCACAGTATACGGAGCTGTATCTCCGTTCAGTAAATCAAACGTGTCCCCGATTCCCGGACACTCTTCCGCACCTTTGGCATACAGGGGAAGGAACAGAGCGATCTCATTGTCCTTCTCCGGAAGACGCCCTGTATCCGGTTTCCGGGGTGGAGTTGTCGTATAGTGCAGGTCCAGGCTCCTTCCTCGGACATACCAGCCCAAAGGGCGGTCCAGAAGCGTATCGAACCGGAGACCGGACAGAACGCCCGGACGCTTCGCAAGCGCTTCGTACTCTTCTTTCGTAATGACGCTTCCGTCGGGCTTGGTCAGGATGACCCGGCCTTCCTGATGCGTGAAAAACGGTACGGGATCAAAGGCGGACAGCGAAGAAGCGGAAAAAGAGGTCACGGCGAACACTCCGATCGCGGCCACGATCATCAGAAGGCACAGGAAGAAACTCAGTTTGGGCTTGGCCTTGAACCGGACCCAGCCCAGGCGCATACTGTCCTGCAACGTCCTGCCCAAGCGGCTCCATGCCGTTTGGCCTTCCTCTTCGGTTTTCCGGACCTGCGGTGCCGTTTCGGGGACCGGTTCGGCCGCCGCAGAGGCCTGCACGTCATATTCCACGGCTCCGTCGTGAATGCGGATATGCCTTGTGGCGTAAGGTTCGATCTGACCGAAGTCATGGGTGACCACGATCACCAGTTTCCCATTTGAGACCTCTTTCAGAAGGTCCAGGATCTCCGCGGATGTCTTGGAGTCCAGATTGCCGGTCGGTTCATCGGCCAGGATGACCGGGCTGTCCTTGGCCAGGGCGCGCGCGATGACCGTGCGCTGCTTCTGTCCGCCGGACAGTTTGCTTCCCCGTTTTTTCAGGAACGGTTTCATGCCGACACGGTCCAGCAGTTCGACCGCGCGCCTGCGGCGCTCCGCATGGTCCCGGACATGCATCAGGGCCAGTTCGACGTTTTCCAGCACGGTAAAGCTGTCCACGATATTGTAATCCTGGAAGATGAAGGAAATATAGTTTTTCCGGTATTCCTCCCAGTCGGACTGGACAAAGTGGGACGTGGGTTCCCCCTCGATCAGGAGTTCGCCTTCCTCATAGGTATCCATACCGCTGATGACGTTGAGCAGTGTGGATTTACCGCTTCCGGATTCACCGGTGACGGCCACGAACTCGCCCTTTTCAAAGGACAGATCGATCCCGCGGATACCGACGGAAATGTTGTTGTCGGAAACATAGATCTTTCCGACTTTCTGCAATTGGATGAATGGCATACGATTCCTTTCAAAAATCCAATAGTTGCGCGCAACTATTGGATTTCGAAGATTCTATCAGTTTTTGGATTGTATCTCTTCGGCAGGTTCGGCCTTTTCTTTCGGGCGGCCGAACAGATAGAACTTTTTCTCTTCTCCCCGGAACAGCCTGGAGAGATTGGAATGGTGGCGTGCGATCAGGAGCGCGGCGCCGGCAAAGTTCAGGGCCACGACCGCAATGTAGAACGGTTGTCCGATCACACCTGTGATCAGTCCTATGGTCAGTGTGGCGATCGGAAAGGTCAGGGCCGCCGAGCAGGAGGACAAAGACATGATCTTGGGCACGACCAGAAGAAGAAACAGGAATATGGCCGCGCTGACGAGCCCTGCCCGCCAGTCGATGAACCAGACCAGTGCGGCTCCGCAGGAGAAGGTCTTGCCGCCCTTGAACGCGTACCAGACCGGGAACGCGTGTCCCAGCATCACGAAAATGCCGGCAAACGCGGCTCCGAACTTCCACATCAGGGTCGAATCCGCACCCAGGTCCGTGATCATTCCCGAGAACAGGAACGAGGCGGCCAGTACGGGGATCAGTGTCTTGAGGACGTCGCACAGGAACACGAACCAGGCCAGTTTGGGCCCGAAGACCCGCTTGAAGTTGGTGAACCCGGGGTTCTTGCTTCCGTATTCACGGATGTCCTTGTGATAGACAGCCTTGGAGAATATAATGGCCGGATTGAGTCCGCCGCACAGATAGGCGATTACGGCCGTGCATGCGCACAACAGGATGAAGGATTTCAAATCAGAGCCCCCCTTCGAAGAACACAGGCAAACCGGTCTTCGCCGATTCGAACGAGGCGGTCATGACCCGCATGACCCGAAGGATCTGCTCATGCGTGACGAGCTGGGTCTCCTTTCCGTCGATTGCGGCCACGTAGTTGCGATAGAAGTCATGTACATCCGACTCCGGTTTTTCGATCTCAAAGGTATCCGTAGTGACTTCGTCCCGGGGCGCCATCGTCTTGGTGATTCCGGCAGCGGTCTGCACGGGAAGTACGTCGTTCTCATGCCAGAATTTGCATCTGACGACCTGTGCCTTCTGTCTCCAGTCCTGGATGATGGCGGTCCCGTTCCGGCACTGCAGATAGAATCTGGGCATCGGAATGAAGTTCAGGGTCCCGATCTCGATATGGGCCGTAACGCCGCTTTCGAATTCCAGTTCGATCCGGAATCCGTCGTCCACTTCCTCGTTCGTGTAGTGGGTGACGCGGCAATATACGGAACGGACTTTATCCGGTATGAGCTGCAGGATCTGGTCGATCAGATGGACGCCCCAGTCCAGGATCATGCCGCCCCCATGTTCCCGGGTTCCCCGCCAGTCGCTGGGGATGCCTCTCGATCCGTGCACGCGGGATTCGATCCGGAGCGGTTCGCCGATGCATCCGTCACGGAGGATCTTGCGCATGGCAAGATAGTCCACGTCAAAGCGGCGGTTCTGATGGACCGTGAACAGCTTGTGGGCGCGGTTGGCCGCATCCATCATTTTTTGGACGGCCTCCACGGTCATTTCGGCCGGTTTCTCGCACAGGACGTGCTTCCCGGCCCTGAACGCGGCAAGAACCAGTTCCAGGTGCGTATCGTTCGGGGTGGCGATGGTCACCAGGTCGATTGTCGGATCGGACAGCAGCTCCTGCAGGGAGCCGTACGCATGGATCCCGCGGGAGCGGGCCAGTTCGTTGCGTTCGGGTTTAATGTCGTAAATGCCTTTGAGATTGACGACATCGCTTGTGAGGGCGTGCTGGCAGTGCCAGCCTCCCTGTCCGCCGTAACCGATTACGGCGAGATTCTTTTTGGACATTTCCATTTTGTTTCTCCCGGTCTCCGATCGCAGGGCCGGAGACGCTGAAAGCGTTTCGTGATAGGTGATGAGTTTGATCCGTAAGGGTCCGGGTCAGGGGCGTGCGGCAGGCCGCTCACTCCAGAAAGATCTGTTCATCCAGTACGTACGAGGTTCCTTCCCTGCGGAACCCGACCTCGCAGTACTTGGCCATTTCGAAAAGCTTGCGGTTATCAATGGCAATGAGATTATAGATCCCGCTGAGCATCGTGGTGGCATCCATATGGAACGTGGATGTGGTGATGAAGATCCCCCGTGTTCCGTGTTCCGCGCAAAGCGCGCCGTAGAACTCGCGGACCTCCTTGAGCGTGACGGCCGTACTGCTCTTGACCTTGGCCTGTACAAAGACCTTTTCCCGGTATCCGAGCCAGTCCGTGGTTTCGATGATGACGTCTATGCCGTTATCATCCGAGCCTCCGACGATATTGCTTGAATCGATGTGCATGCGGGCCAGTATGAAATACTTCTCGATCAGCTTGGCCGCAAAGAACTCGAAGAATTCCCCGCCCTTCAGGTTCAGGGCCTGGATGAAGCAGTTGTACAGGTTTCCTCCGTGCTCGGCCCGGTACAGTATGCTTCCGATCTCGCTCGTCGGGAACTTGGAGTCTTCATGCAGCCGGTATGTTCCGTTCTTGCACTCCACACTCTCGTTCTTGACCAGGCGGTTCAGGACGGTCTCGGTCACGGAACGGATCAGCGGGACTTCCTCAGGCTTGGGGGCCGTCTTGCGCTGGACACCGTCCATGATCGCCGGCTTGTTGAGCACACGGTGCTCCAAAAGAGCAAGGATGGCTTCCTCCGCGTCCTGTTCCTTGAAGATCAGTCCGGTCTCCTTGGCCAGGCTGAGCTTGCGGTCGTCATCCGCGGTCAGGTCCCCGTTCTGGATCATTTCAGCCAGGACCGAACCGATCAGTCCCTTGTACCGGACCGCCAGACTGCTGGAGGAAATGTTCTCGATCTCCGACGGGGACAGCGGACAGGCCTGCAGGCATTCCGCGATCAGGCGTTTGCGGTCCCAGGACGGTTGCTTTTTAAACTGGTTGAGCACGATCTCGCGGATCTGCGCGTTCTTCAGGATCTGTCCGGACTTGGTTCCGGCAGCGGACGGAACGGGAGTTTCCGGAGCGGTGCTCTTGGCGGGTTTGGAATTGGTTTTCTTCTTGATTGGCATATCGTCTCCTCATATCTGGATTATGAGATCGGCCAGGAACATAATGAGCGGTAGCGTGCCTAAGCAGAGCAACGAATTGGAGCCCACGATCTGGGAGGCATAGGGTGCCTCCTCAATGTCATACAGTTCACAGAACATCGTGACCGAGGTCGCGCTCGGAAGGGCCGCCATGGCCGTGCAGAACAGACAGATGTCATCCGGGAGCCGGCACAGATGTCCGACCAGACATACGATGAGAGGCATCGCGATCAGCTTGATGAATGACGTGTAGTAAATCTCCCATGTGCGGATCATCTGCTTCAGGGGAACCGTGGCCAGCAGCGCGCCCGTGATGAGGACCGAGATCGGAGTGCAGAGATTCCCGAGATAGTTCAGGAAATTCATCAGGAACGAAGGAATGGCATAATCCGAAAAAGGCATCTTGGACAGGAATACGGCCAGTCCGATCGCGCAAGGAACGGTCCCGAAATTGAGGAACATCTTTTTAGGCGTAATCTTGATATTGTCTTTTCCCCGTCCCACGACGGCCAGTCCCCATGTCCAGATCATCAGGTTGAATCCGATGACATAGAAAGCGGCCATCAAGAGTCCCTTGTCTCCGAACAGGGCGTCCATGATCGGAAAGCCCAGGAAGCCGCAGTTGGCAAAGATCAGGGCGAATTCACTGATGTTCCTTCTGTCCCGGTTGGGGATTGGGAGACAGGCCCCGTAGGCCATTGCGGCTAGGATCACGTGCATCGCGATGCCGGACACCGTCCCGATGATGGCCAGTTTGAGATTCTCCTCGTTGAACTGCTGCTTGGCCAGTGCCGCGATGATCATCATGGGCTGTCCGACCTTGATGATGAGTGCGGACAGGTTCTTGGACGCGACGTTGTCTATGATACCGGTCTTGCGGCAGATCACGCCGCACGCGATCAGCAGAAACAGCGTCAGGATGATTTGCAATAGAGCGCTGAAATTCATACGAAGGAGTCCAGCTTTCTCTTGATTTCCTGCATATCCGCCAGCATGGCAGATTTGTAGTTCGGATTCCGGAGCAGCGCGGCCGGATGGTAGACGGCCGTGATGAGTTTTCCGTTCTTTTCAAACCACATGCCGTGTTCGGCGGTGATCCTGAAATCCGGTTTGATCAGCTTGGCGGCTGCGATCCGTCCCAGGCAGACCAGCATTTTGGGCTGTATGATGCGGACCTGCTCCCACAAAAACTCCTGACAGGCCGCCTCCTCTTCCGGAAGCGGATCCCGGTTCTTGGGCGGGCGGCATTTCAGCACGTTGGCGATATAAACGGAATCGGCGGGTATATCCACATAGGACAGGTAAGACCTCAGCAGCTGGCCGGCCCTTCCGACGAACGGGATCCCGGACAGGTCCTCCTGCTCGCCGGGGGCTTCCCCGACAAACATCAGCTGTGCGTCCGCGGAACCCACACCGAAGACCAGCTTGGTACGGGTCTTGCCGAGTGGGCAGCCCATACAGGTTTCGCATTCCGCCTGCAGTTTTTTCAGTTGTTCTTCTTTCAACGACATGATTGTGAACACTCCAGAAAGACGGACTGGAATCGCTTTTCCCGGTCCGTCATCCTTCCATGAAAACTCATCCGGTGAAAAACGAAATCGGGATGCATTGCGGTTTGAGCGGTTTTTGGGTATAATGGTAAACAAGAACGAACCCATACCCGTACCTATTTTAACATATTAAGATTGAAAATACAATCTGTAATAAGGCTGTTGCGGTGTATGGACACCAGATTTCGAGGTGCGCGATGATCACAGTAACCAATCTCAGCTTTCATTTCGGAGGCCAGCTCCTGTTCAAGGACGTTGACCTGAAGTTCACGCCGGGCAACTGCTACGGCGTCATAGGCGCCAACGGAGCCGGAAAGACCACGTTTCTCAAACTGCTCTGCGGTGAACTGGAGCCCTCGACCGGTCAGGTCTCCATTCCGGAACACGAGCGTCTGTCCGTTCTGAAACAGGACCACTACGCTTACGAATCCTACACGGTCCTGGATACGGTCATCATGGGCAACGAGCGCCTGTACCGGGTCGGAAAAGAAAAGGACGCCCTGTACGAAAAAGAGGATTTTTCGGACGAGGACGGCGTTCGGGCTTCCGAACTGGAAGCCGAATATGCGGAACTCGGGGGATGGGAATCCGAAAGCGAGGCGTCCCGCCTGATCCAGGGCCTGGGTCTGCCCAACGACCTTCTGTACCGGCCCATGTCCTCTACAACGGAAGCGGAAAAAGTCAAGATCCTGCTGGCCCAGGCCCTATTCGGGAACCCTGACATCATCCTGCTGGACGAACCGACCAACGGCCTGGATCTGGACGCGATTGCCTGGCTGGAGGATTTCCTGATGGACTATCCGGGCACCGTGCTGGTGGTCTCCCATGACCGTCATTTCCTTAACGACGTATGTACAAACATCGTGGATATAGACTATACCGCCATCAAGATGTACGTGGGCAACTACGAATTCTGGTATGAGTCCAGCCAGATGGTCCAGCGCATGATCAAGATGCAGAACAAGCGCACCGAGGAAAAGATCCGGGAACTCCAGGCCTTCATTTCCCGGTTTTCCGCGAACAAGTCCAAAGCCCGCCAGGCGACCAGCCGCCGGAACCTTTTGGAAAAGCTGAGTGTGGAAGAGATGCCCGCATCCTCCAGACGCTATCCGTTCATCGGCTTTGATATGGACCGGGAACCCGGCAAGGATATCCTGACCGTCAAGGATCTGTCTGCAGAAGCCGACGGACAGACGCTTTTCTCGAATCTGTCCTTCTCGGTAGGCAAAGGCGACAAGATCGCCCTGGTCGGCGACGACCGTTCCATCACCGCGCTTCTTCGTATCCTGATGGAAGAGACCGAACCGGTTTCCGGCAGCTTCAAATGGGGCATCAGCATCACCCGGTCCTACTTTCCAAGGGACAATTCCCCTTATTTCGAGGGCTGCGACGAAAGCATTCTGGACTGGATGCGCCGGTACTCCCAGGACCAGACCGAATCCTATCTGCGCGGTTTTCTCGGACGGATGCTCTTTTCCGGAGACAGCGTATTCAAACCGGTCCGGGTCCTGTCCGGAGGCGAAAAGCAGCGCTGCATGTTTTCCAGAATGATGCTGTTCGGCTCCAACATGCTGCTCCTGGACCAGCCCACCAACCATCTGGATCTGGAATCCATTACGGCGGTCAACAACGGCCTTTCGGATTTCAAAAGCAACCTGATCTTTGCCACGCACGACTATGAGATCGTCAACACGGTGGCCAACCGGATCCTGCAGCTGAAGCCGGACGGATGGCAGGATTACAGAGGCACGTACGAGGAATTCGTCGAGGACCAGAAACGCCGCGGCGTGACCGAGATCCGGCTTTGACCCATTCCCGGATAAGAAAAAGCGGTTCATCTGAACCGCTTTTGTCTTATTTGAGACAATATTAGTAAAAAGTGACGACTTCCTCTTCCGGTTTTTCGCCTTTCGAGGCACTCATCTCGTACAGGACAGGACCCTTCCTGCGATAGACCTTGCTGTATTCGATCCGTACTTCTGCGGTCAGATCCACCCATTCCCGGTTCTCCCAACGGACTGGATTGGGGCACTTGACCAAAAGGCCGCTGTACTGGATGTCGTTGGCACAGCAGGCCATCACATGACGGCCTATGATGTAGCTTCCGTCCGGAAGTACGGGGCTCCTGGAGACCAGTCCTTTGAAGGACACGGTCTTCTTGTCATATTTCTTCATCTCTTCGCTCAGATCCCGGTACCAAACGGCAAAATCCGGATCGGCGATCTTGATGACCGGCGCATCGATATCGAACGGCAGCGGGTCCTCGATCGTATCGTATTCCACGTGCCTGTCCGGATAGTCATAGACGATCTGGGCACGGCGGTTGGCGCCCCGTATGACCTTGTGGATCTCTTCCTTGTCCACTTTGTCCGGGACGCGGTTCAGGACGACCATCTCCGCGTTCATCAGCTTGTCGAACATCAGCTGGCGCATATTGGCGTTATAGGACAGGAACGTGCCGGCGTCCGCAAACAGGAGCTGCTGGAAAATGCCCCAGTCATCCGGGAGAGCGTCATACAGTTCGGCCAGCGGCCACATCCCGTTATATTCGATGATGATCTTGTCCGGGCCGTACTCGTCCGACCACTCGGTCAGGTGTTCCTTGGTCAGCTGCTCTTCCGCATCCAGTGAGACCACTCGGGCGTTGCGGCCGTAAAACCGGCCCTCGTCGTACTCGACTTCCCCGTATTCACACTGGATCAAAAGCGTCTTCTCGCCCGTATTGAAGTTCTTGTCCTCCATGGATTCCTGGATGAAACTGGTCTTGCCGCTCTCGAGGAATCCCGTGAACAGATATACGGGAATCAGATCGTTTGCCATCTTGAATCAAGCCTTTCTCTTACACGCCGAAGAGTTCCGCAAGGGCGGATTCGTTCAGCTTGGAGCCGATGACGCAGAGCCGTCCCGTGATCCCGGCACTGCCCGACCGCACATCCGGTTCGCCCGGCACGTAGTCATAATGGATCCAGGTTCCGTCCGTAGCCGGAACGATGCCTTTTGCCCTCAGAACCAGTCCGTACTGTTCGCTGTCCAGAGCCTTCAGGCAGGACAGGATCTCGTCCTTGGTGAAGCGCTTCGTGGATTCCACGCCCCAGCTGGTGAACACCTCGTCCGCGTCGTGGCCGTGATGGTGGTGATGAGGGTGATGGTGATGATGTTCGTGTTCACCTTCGTCATCATCCTCATCGTGATGGTGGTGCCCGTCTTCGTCCTCGTCGTCATCATCGTGATGATGGTGGTGATGGCATTCGCATTCCTCGTCATCATCCTCGTCGTGATGATGGTGGTGGTGATGCTCGTCTTCGTCTTCATCGTCGTGATGGTGGTGATGATGGCACTCGCACTCCTCGTCATCATCGTCCTCATCCTCTTCGATCTGGCCCTTGAGTTCCTCGATCTCGCTTTCCAGGGTATTCTTCTGCTCCATTGCGGAAAGGATCTGCGCACCGGTCAGTTCGTCCCAAGGCGTGGTGACGATGGCGGACTTCGGGTTGATCTCCCTCAGCAGTGAGACCGCCTCCGCGATCTTGTCATCCGAAAGGCCGCCGGTATGGCTGAGCACGATGCAGGATGCGTACTGGATCTGGTTGTTGAAGAATTCTCCGAAATTACGGATATACATCTTGCACTTTTTGGCGTCGGCAACGGTCGTGAATCCGTTCAGGACGGCGCCTTCGGTCTCCGCGTTCATGACGGCCTTGATGACGTCGCTCAGCTTTCCGACACCGGACGGTTCGATCAGGATCCGGTCCGGATGGAACTGGTTGATGACCTTCTGCAGAGCTTCCGCGAAGTCTCCGACCAATGAGCAGCAGATGCAGCCCGAATTCATCTCGGTGATGTTGATTCCGGCATCCTGCATGAATCCGCCGTCAATGCCGATCTCTCCGAATTCATTCTCAATGAGGACCAGCTGCTCCCCTACATAGGCTTCCTTTATCAGCTTCTTGATCAGGGTCGTCTTCCCGGCACCCAGGAATCCGGAGAAAATGTCAATTTTTGTCATATTGGTTCATCTCTTTTCTCAATCGCGCACATAGCGTTTTGTTTCGCTTATGATTATACTCTTTTTTTAGAAATAGTCAAGACAAGAGGCGCAGACCGGAAGGAAAAGGCTTCGAAACCGGACGGCCTGCCGCATGGCCCTTTCTTCCGCTCAAAAAGGCATGAAAAAGCAAAGAAAAAGTGTTTTGAATAGGCGCACGGCCTGAAAATTTGCTATACTTGTATTATTCACAGCGCCTGTATGAATAGCGCTAAAGTTCAATGATATAAAGGGGTTTCGGTATTTTTGGCTTTCACCTAATGAGTGAAACTTTTTGCCCCGGTTTCCAACAAAAAAGGGCCTTCTCGTGGTATAATGTAATTGACCAAAAAAACAATAACCACAAGGAGAAGTCCCTATGCCTATTGTAGCTGAAACCACGTTAAAATGCAACTCAAAATTGAAAATAAATTTCAATGGTGGAAATCTTTCTTCTG
>JAFYHA010000061.1 GCA_017539425.1 Clostridia bacterium | reverse complement strand
CCGAGGTCCGGATCTCGGACGAGACACTCAGGGACCGGATCGAAGGATCCTGGGTCGGACAGATGGTCGGGGTGACCTGGTCTGCCCCTACGGAGTTCCGCTATTGCGGGCAGATCATTCCGGACAGTCAGGTCCCGGTATGGACACCGGAAACGGTCAATGACGCGTTCGGTCAGGATGACCTTTACGTTGAGGTCCCGTTCCTGGAAGCCATGCGCGTCAACGGCCCGGATGCCACGATCGATCAGGTGGCCCCGTTCTTCCGGGATTCCACATTCGGACTGGCCCACGCGAACTATCAGGGAAGGCTGAATCTGCGAGCAGGGATTGAACCCTCCAAAGCGGGTTACTACGGCAATTCCTATCATGCGGACGACATCGACTGGCAGATCGAGGCGGACTATCTCGGAAACATCTATCCCGGGCTTTTATCCCTGTCCGCGGGGAAGGCCTTCGAGATCGGCCATCTGGTGAACTACGGCGACGGCGTATACGGAGGCGTATTCGTTTCCGTGATGCATTCGGCCGCCATGGTCAGTGAGGATCTGGACGACGTGATCCGTGTCGGCGTGCAGAGCATTCCCGAGGGCACAAAATTCAGAAAGGTCCTGGATCAGGTCCAGACCTGCTATGAAAATGATATGACCTGGGAGGAATGCTGGGCCGAGATCCAGCGCGACTGGGGCTCGGACGACAAATGTCCGGAATTCCGCGGCGTGCAGAATATCGACGCCAAGATCAATGCCGCCTACATCCTGATCGGGCTTCTTTGGGGAGAGGGAGATTTTACGGATTCCGTCCGCATCGCCATGCGCTGCGGGCAGGACAGTGACTGCAATCCCTCCAGCGTAGCCGCCATCCTGGGTACGCTGAACGGTATGTCCGGCATTCCCGAGGAATATACGGGTGCCGTGGACTATGACCGGCAGAAATTCGCATATACGGAGTACACGCTCCGGGATTGCATCGACATCACCTACTCGGTCATGGTCAAGGCACTGGAGAAAAACGGGGGCAGACTGGAAAACGGGACCTGGACACTGAGAAGCGAAACGAGCATACCCTCGGTTCCTTTTGAACAGTGGCCGGACGACGAACTGAACGTCTATCTGGACGTGCAGCCCTCCCCATCCGCGGGTACGGTGCGTATCCGTGTATCCTGCGTACCACCCAGGGGCGTTGCGTATGACAGCGTGCAGTACGTGTTCGATATGGGAGACGGAACCGTGATCCCGTCCATACTGACATCCTATCAGTATCTGCAGGGCGGTCTCTATACCATTACCTGCAAGGCTACGGCCGGCAGCGAGACCGTGCAGATCTCCAAAGAGATCGATCTGTCCGGTTTCCAGGGGCAGAAAGGGTTCAAGGCGACCGCTTCCTGCTCGGTACCCAGCCCGGCTGGGGGCGGAAGCCGTGATATCTCGATTCTTACGGACGGGTATGTGCCCTCTCCGGGGGCCGGGAACGACGTCCAGTACGATACGTTTACCGGAAACGGTTCCCATGCACAGGAATGGTTCGCACTGACCTTTGACCACACCGTGACCGTATCCAAGGTCCTGTTCACCGAAGGCGCGCATTTCAATAACGGCGGCTGGTTCTGGCAGACCCCGGCTGTGGAAGCGCTCGTCGGCGAAAAGTGGGTCCCGGTCAAGGCGACCTCGGATCCTCTGTATATCGAGGTCGACGACCAAAGCGCCCAGGGGGATCCCTTCCAGACGTTCACCTTTACGCTTACGGAGCCTACCGCATGCACGGGTATCCGTGTGATCGGCGCTCCGGGCGGTTCCGCAAAATTCGTGTCCTGCTCGGAACTGGATGTCGAGTTCACACACGTGGAGAATCCCACCTATGAAGAACCGGAAGGTTCAGATCCGGTCAAGAGTGCCATCATACTGGTCTCACAGACCAATCCGTCAGGCGCCGGCTGCAAGGATATCGAGATCATCCGGGACGGAGTCCTCGGTAAGCCCGGCGACAGCCACGGAACCGTGCAGTACGATACGTATGTCGGCTCTCCGGACGACCATGAAGAATTCTACGGCTACATCTTCCGCCGCAAGGCGGATATCAGCGAAGTGGTGTTCACCGAAGGCGCGCACTTTGACAACGGCGGCTGGTTCAAGAACGGTTCGATCCGGCTTGAACTGCTGGTCGACGGCGTCTGGACGGAAGCGGACTGTACCGTGTCCCCGGACTATCCGGACGGAGACGGCCAGGGCGTGTTCGGATCGCCCTATACGACCTATACCTTCGAACTGGATGACGTGACGGAATGTTCCGGGATCCGGATCATCGGGGAAGCGGGCGGCACCGCACATTTCACATCGGTTTCGGAACTGAGCGTGGGCTGATACAGGCCGGAACCGGAACCACGGACAGGAGAAAGAACAAAAATGTTGGAACTCATACATGTTTCATTCGACGTTCAGAATGAAGACGGAGGCAAGGAGATCATCCGGGATGTTTCCCTGACCATAGGGGACAACCAGCTCGTGGTCATCACCGGACCGAACGGCGGAGGAAAATCCACCCTCGCCAGGCTGATCGCGGGCATCGAAAGACCTACGGCGGGCACGATCCGTCTGAACGGTGAGGATATCACCGGACTCTCCATTACCGAACGGGCGAAAAAGGGGATCTCATTCGCATTTCAGCAGCCGGTCCGCTTCAAGGGGATCCAGGTCCTGGATCTTCTGCGCCTGGCGGCAGGGCAGAAGCTGACCGTAGGGGATGCCTGCCATTACCTCAGCGCGGTCGGCCTCTGCGCACGGGATTACGTGAACCGGGAGGTCAACGCATCCCTGTCCGGGGGAGAGATCAAGCGGATCGAGATCGCGACCATGCTGGCCAGATCCTCGATCCTGTCCGTGTTCGACGAACCGGAGGCCGGAATCGACCTGTGGAGCTTCAAGAACCTGATCGAAGTATTCGAAAACATGCGCAAGACCATTGAGAACAGTTCCATCCTCATCATTTCCCATCAGGAGCGGATCCTGAAGATCGCGGACCGGATCGCCGTACTCAAGGACGGACAGCTGACGATGCAGGGAAGCCCGGACGAAGTGCTGCCCACGCTGGTGGGCACGTCCTCGGCCGTGCCGGAATGCAAGGTCGGCGCGCCGGCGTAGGAGGAAAAGGACATGGATGAGATACAGAAGAGACTGTTACGTGAAGTTGCGGACCTTCATGAGGTCCCCGAAGGGGCGTACAACATCCGGGCCAACGGCGAATCCGTCGGACGCGCGTCCACGGCCAATATCGAGATTCTGACCCGCCCGGAGGGAAGCGGTCTGGAGATCCGGGTCAAGCCGGGTACCAAGCATGAAAGCGTACATATCCCGGTCGTCCTGACCCAGAGCGGTCTCAAGGAAGTGGTGTACAACGACTTCTACATCGGTGAGGACGCGGACGTTGTCATCATCGCCGGGTGCGGCATAGACAACTGTGGGAACCAGGACGCCCAGCACGACGGCATCCACCGGTTCTTCCTGGAGCGCGGAGCGCACATCAAGTACGTGGAGAAACACTACGGATCCGGGGACGGGAAAGGCAAACGCATCCTCAATCCGGGGACCGAAGTCTATATGAAGGAAAACAGCACCGCCGAAATGGAAATGGTGCAGATCAAAGGCGTGGACGATACCAGCCGTACGACGGTGGCCAAACTGGACGCAGGAGCGAAACTGGTGGTCCGCGAGCGTCTGATGACCCATGGCGAGCAGAGAGCGCTCAGCACCTATGTCGTAGAGCTGAACGGCGACGGATGCAGCGCGGACGTGGTGTCCCGGTCGGTGGCCAGGGATCATTCCTATCAGAAATTCGACGCCAAACTCCTGGGCAACGCGCCCTGCAGCGGACACACCGAATGCGACTCGATCATCCTGGACGAAGGACGCATACTGGCCGTGCCCGGACTGGAGGCGAACAACGTGGACGCAGCGCTTGTGCACGAAGCCGCGATCGGAAAGATCGCGGGTGAACAGATCATCAAGCTGATGACGCTCGGCCTGACCGAACAGGAAGCGGAGGAGCAGATCATCAACGGCTTCCTCAAGTAGGCGGGAGACGCAGCCATGCGGATGTACGATATCATCGCAAAGAAAAAATACGGCGGGGAACTGACCAAGGAAGAGATCGACACGTTCATCACCGGCTATACCAAAGGCGAGATCCCGGACTATCAGGCCAGTGCGCTGTGCATGGCCATCTGCCTCAAAGGCATGACCGACCGGGAAACCTGGCTCCTGACCGATGCCATGATGCATTCCGGCGATACCGTGGACCTGTCCGTTTTCGGGAACCTGTCCGTGGACAAGCACAGTACCGGAGGCGTTGGGGACAAGGTCTCACCCGTGGTCGGACCGGTCGTGGCGTCCCTGGGATGCAAGATGGCCAAGATGTCGGGACGCGGGCTCGGTCATACGGGCGGAACCGTGGACAAACTGGAATCCATTCCGGGCTACCGGACCGAAATGAACCGGGAGGAGTTCTTCCGGTGCGTGGACCGGAACGGCATGGCCATTCTCGGGCAGAGCGGGGATCTCGCCCCGGCGGACAAGAAGCTGTACGCATTGCGCGACGTGACCGCGACGGTGGACTGCATTCCCCTCATCGCGTCCAGCATCATGAGCAAGAAACTGGCCGCCGGAGCCCATAATCTAGTCCTGGACGTCAAGACGGGTAGCGGCGCGTTCATGAAGACCGTGGAGGATTCGATCGCCCTTGCGCACGCGATGGTGCGGATCGGACGGTCCGCAGGTCGCAACGTGCAGGCCCTGGTGACCAATATGGACGTCCCTCTCGGGACCAACGTGGGCAATGCCCTGGAGATCGAGGAAGCCGTCCGCGTGGTCCGCGGAGAACGGAAAGGAGACCTGTACGAGGTCTGCATGGCGATCTGCGAAAGGCTGGTCTCCATGAGTCTGGAGATCCCGGTCGAAAAGGCCCGTCGGATGTCCGAGGAATCCATTGCCTCGGGACAGGCTTTTGAAAGTATGAAAAAATGGGTGGCCGGACAGGGCGGAGACGTGTCCGTACTGGAACATCCGGAAAAGCTCCGTCCCCAAAAAGAGGGCCGGGCGGTCCGGGCGACCGGAGACGGATACGTATGCGCCATGGATACCGAAGCCATCGGACGGGCGGCATGCGTACTCGGCGCGGGCCGGATGAAGAAGGAGGACCGCATCGATCTGTCCGCGGGGCTGGAGGTCCTGAAGAAGACGGGAGATACCGTGAGGACCGGAGATTGCCTTACGGTCCTGTACGGGTCCTCGGAAAAAGATCTGGACGAGGCGGAATGGATCTACCGCTCGGCGCTCCGGATCGGTCCGAAGGCGGTGGACAGACCGACCCTGATCTATGCCTCTGTCTCGGACTGAGCCGCAGGCATGAAAAAAGCAAAAATCAAGAAATCCAAAGAGAGGATCTTTTCTAATATGTTAAAAGTACGAGAGTATACGTATGCGATCGCGGCCGTGACCAGCATGGGCGTCCGGATCACCCCTCAGGACAGGATGGCGGTGCAGTCCTCCAATCTGTTCTATCTCCAGTCCACATCGGCGGAGACCAACGTGCTCAACATCACGTCCAGCCTGGGCAAGGAATGCCTGGCCCTGACCAAGTTCGTGGAAGGCAGCCCGATCGCGGCCTTCATCAAGGCACAGCTCCGTGCGCGGAATATCCGCTACGAGGGACTGGACGTTCCGCAGGGCGGACCGTGGGGATACCGTCATCAGTTCAATATTGCGGATTCCGGATTCGGCCTGCGCGCTCCCCGCGTATGGAACGACCGGGCCGGTGAGATCGGACGGACACTGTCCGCGGAAGATTTTGACCTGGAGCGGATCTTCGGACAGGAGGGTGTAGGCATCCTCCACATTTCCGGATTGATCGCGGCTATGAGCGAAAGCACGACGAAATGCTGTCTGGATATAGCCCGGGTCGCCAAGAAGTACGGCACGCTGGTCAGCTTTGACCTGAACTACCGCGCGACGTTCTGGAAAGGACGCGAGGAGGAACTGTCCCGCGCGTTCCATGAGATCGCCTCGATCGCCGACATCCTGGTCGGCAACGAAGAGGACTTCCAGCTCTGCCTGGGCTTTGCCGGACCGGAAGCCGGAGGCAAGGACCTTGGGGACAAGCTGGAACGGTTCAAGGTCATGATCGGACAGGTGCATGAGAAGTATCCCAACGCCAGGGCCTACGCGACCACGCTGCGTGAAGTGCTCTCCGCAAATGAGCATCTGTGGGGTGCCATCCTCTGGGCGGACGGCAAGTGGTACGTGGAAGAGCCGCGTCCCATCCAGGTCATGGACCGGATCGGCGGCGGCGACGGATTCTCGGGCGGACTGCTGTACGGCGTGCTGTGCGGCTGGGAACCCGAAAAATGGCTGCAGTTCGGATGGGCAAGCGGCGTCATGGCCGCATCCAGCCTGAACGACTGGGCCGATCCTGCGGACGAAAAGCAGGTCTGGGACGTATACAAAGGAAACGCAAGGGTCCAAAGATGACCCAAACCAATATCAAAACAAACGGAGGGACCGCCGGACACGGAGTCCGCGCGGCAAAAGAATCATGAAAAAAGCGGATATCGGACTTGTCGGACTGGCCGTAATGGGCGAGAACCTGGTCATGAATATGGAATCCAAGGGATTCACGGTCGCGGTATACAACCGTACCGTATCCAAGGTGGACGATTTTATCGGCGGAAGAGCCGCGGGAAAGAACATCGTGTGCTGCCATTCCCTGGAGGAACTGGCCGCCAGCCTGACTAAGCCCCGCATCGTGTTCCTGATGGTCAAGGCCGGCCAGCCGGTGGATGACTTCATCGAGAAACTGCTGGGTATCCTGGAACCCGGCGATATCATCGTGGACGGAGGCAATTCGCATTTTCCGGATACCATCCGCCGCACCGCATATGTGGAGAGCAAAGGACTGCTCTATGTGGGTACCGGCGTGTCCGGAGGTGAAGAGGGCGCCCTGAAAGGCCCTTCCATGATGCCCGGCGGAAGCCCGGCGGCCTGGCCCTATGTGAAACCGATCTTCCAGGCCATCTGCGCCAAAGTGGAGAGCGGGGAAGCCTGCTGCGACTGGGTGGGTGAGAACGGTGCCGGCCATTTCGTCAAGATGGTCCACAACGGGATCGAATACGGCGATATGCAGCTGATCTGCGAAGCCTACCAGCTGCTCCGTGACGGACTCGGCATGACCAGCGAGGAGATGCATCAGGTCTTCGCGGACTGGAACAAGACCGAGCTGGATTCCTACCTCATCGAGATCACCCGCGACATCCTGGGCTACAAGGATGAGAAGGGTGAGACCACGGTCGAGAAGATCCTGGACCGCGCCGGCCAGAAGGGAACGGGCAAATGGACCGGGATCGCCGCTTTGGACGAAGCCGTTCCGCTGACCCTGATCTCGGAAGCCGTGTTCGCGCGCTGTCTGTCCGCCATGAAGGACGAGCGTGTCCGCGCGTCCGCCCTCTATCCCCGGGAGATCCCGGCCTTTACCGGAGACCGCGCCGCATTCATTGAATCCGTGCGCAAGGCGCTGTACGCCTCCAAGATCGTGTCCTACGCACAGGGCTATACCCTGATGCGCGCCGCCGCAAAGACCTACGGCTGGAACCTGAACTATGGCGGGATCGCCATGATGTGGCGTGGAGGATGCATCATCCGGTCGGTGTTCTTAGGCAAGATCAAGGAAGCCTACGACAAGAACCCGGCTCTCGAGAACCTCCTGATGGACGACTATTTCTGCTCGGTCATGAAGACACTGGTCTCCTCCTGGAGACAGGTCGTGGCCTATGCCGTGAGCGCGGGCATCCCCATGCCTGCCTTCTCCTCGGCCCTGAGCTGGTTCGACGGCTATACCACCGAGAACCTTCCGGCCAACCTTCTGCAGGCGCAGAGAGACTATTTCGGCGCGCACACCTACGAGAGAGTGGATGCTCCGAGAGGAGAGTTCTTCCACACCAACTGGACCGGCCACGGCGGGAATACCAGTGCGAGCACCTACAATGCCTGAATATAAGCTGATCGCCCTGGACCTGGACGGGACGCTCCTGACCTCGGACAAGGTCCTGACCGATGAGAACCGGAGGGCACTGACCCGGGCGGCCGAAGCCGGCGTGGAGATCGTCCCGGCGACCGGACGGTTCTATGAGGGCATGCCGGAATGCATCCGGTCCCTTCCGTTCGTACACTACGGCATCACGATCAACGGTGCCCAGGTGTGGGACGTACGGAAACAGCAGGCCGTCTGCAAGGCGGAGATCCCCTATAAACGGGCCGTCGAGGTGCTGACCTATCTGGATGCGCTTCCGGTGATCTATGACTGCTACATGGACAACTGGGGATGGATGACGCAGAGCATGTACGACCGGGCGGCGGAGTTCGCTCCGTCCGTCCACGTGCTGGAAAACATCCGGATGCTGCGCAAGCCGGTCCCGGAACTCAAGGCCCATATCCTGGATACGAAGCACGACATACAGAAACTGCAGATGTTCTTCAAGGACATGGATCTTAGGCTCCGGACGATCCCGGACCTCAAGGAGCGGTTCCCGGACCTTTCGGTGACCACGGCCATCGTGAACAACATCGAGATCAACAGCCTGCAGGCGCAGAAGGGAAACGCCCTTGCCGCGCTTGCGGAGCATCTGCACCTGGATATGGCGGGCACAGTCGCGTTCGGGGACGATTACAACGACGAGAGCATCCTGAAAAAGGCCGGGGTAGGCGTCGAGATGGCCAACGCTCCCGAGGCCATACGCAAGATCGCGGACCGGGTGACCGGATCCTGCGATGAAAGCGGTGTCGCGCAGGAGATCTACCGGCTGATGCCGGAACTGAGGTAAGAGTATGGAAGACATCAATGTGATCGCCAAAACCGGGGAGGGACTTTCCCCGGAGGAACTCAAGAAGGCGGTAGAGCGGAGTCTGGAAGGCCGGCAGCTTCACAAGGTGCTGATCCTGCCTCCGGATTTTACCCGGTTTCACTCCAATGCCGGTTTTCTGACCCATGTGTACTACCATCTGCTGACCCAAAACGGTGTGCAGGTGGATATCATGCCGGCTCTCGGCACGCATGTCCCGGTCACCCGGTCCCAGTGGGAAGCGATGTTCGGCGACATTCCGTATGAAAAAATGCTGGTTCACAACTGGCGTACGGACGTGGTCAGGCTGGGTGAAGTGCCCGGGGATTATATCGCGTCCATTACGGACGGACTGTGGACTGATCCGGTCGACGCCGAGATCAACCGCCGGGTCATGGATGAGAGCTATGACCTGATCATTTCTCCCGGACAGGTCGTTCCGCACGAAGTCATAGGCATGTCCAACCACGCCAAGAACCTGTTTGTCGGTGTGGGCGGCAGCGACATGATCAACAAGTCCCATATGATCGGGGCAGTCTACGGAATGGAGAGGATGATGGGCCGGGACAATACCCCTGTCCGGAAGATTTTTGACTACGGAATGGAACACTTTCTCTCCCATCGGCCGATCCTGTTCGCCCTGACCGTGACCACGGCCCCGGGCGGGAAGATCCATACCCACGGGCTGTTCCTGGGCGAGAGCCGGACCTGTCTGACCAGCGCTGTGAAGCTGGCCCAGCAGAAAAACATCGATTTCGTGGAGCACGGACTGAAAAAGTGTGTGGTCTATCTGGACCCGACCGAATTCAAGAGCACCTGGCTCGGCAACAAATCGGTGTACCGGACCCGGATGGCGATGGCCGACGGGGGTGAACTGATCGTGCTGGCACCGGGTGTGGAACGGTTCGGCGAGGACGGACAGGTCGACGGACTCATCCGCAAATACGGATACCGCGGCCGGCTGAATACGCTGGAGGCCTTTCGCAGGCCCGAGAACCAGGACCTCCGGGACAATATGGGCGCCGCGGCGCATCTGATCCACGGCAGCTCGGACGGCCGCTTCACGATCACCTATGCAGTCAGGGACATCTCGAAAGAGGAGATCGAAGGCGTCGGCTTCCGGGCCGCGGATTATGACCGGACGCGCGCCGTATACGATCCGGACAAACTCAGATACGGATACAATACCGTGGACGGGGAAGAGATCTACTTCATCCCCAATCCCGCACTCGGTCTCTGGATCGACCGGGAACGGTTCGAGCAGTCCTAACGTTCGAAACAGCAAAGAAAGACCCCCGCCGGCATGCACCGGAACGGGGGTCGGTTTTTTTACATATGTCAGGACTGGCTTTCCCTGGAGAGAAACCGGTCCACGATCTGCTGCCGGTAGTCCTTGGACAGGGAAGCGAAGAACGCGGAGTAGCCGGTGACCCGGACCAGAAGGTCCGGATGCGTGGACGGATCCTCGTGCGCTTCCAGAAGTGTCTCCTTGGTCAGACAGTTGAGGTTGATCAGCGTGCCGCCCTGATGGTTGTGCGTGTGGATCAGCGCCATCAGCGCTTCGATCCCGCCCTCCTTGTCCAGCATCTCGGAATCGATGTCCAGGTGCAGCGGAGCGGAATTGCCGAAACCGGGCTGCGCAATCGCGACCGCGGAAGCCTTCAGCGTGGGCGAAAACGTGTTCAGACCGTTGGCAAACCCGGGATCCGGTTCGTTGGAGTGGGAGATCGGTTCATAATTCTTCCGCCCGTTTGGCGTGGCCGGGAGACGGGAACCGTACTCTCCGATCGCACCGTGGGAGAACAGACCGGGTATGATCATCAGATGATGCTTCGGGGTACCCTCATGTTTGCAGGCGTATACGAAGAAATCGCGGATGCGGAGCGCCCAGGGTTCGGCCAGGCTGTCCGGAGATCCGAAACGGTTGATGTTCTTCAGCATCAGCCGGACGGGTTCGTATCCCTCATAGTTCGCGTCCAGAGCCTCGAAGAGTTCCTCCCAGGTGAGCCGGTGCTCCCGCTCGATGCGCTGTTCGATGGCGGCAAAAGAGTCCGCTACCGTGGCCAGGGCGACGCCGTCGATGTTGAAGTTCAGGATGTCCACACCGCCTTCCGAGCAGTTGAGCCCCCGTTCGACGGGACCGTACATGAGAAGGTTGTACACGATCTCGGGCCGGTCCTTTCCCATCACTTCGTAATGTCTGTCATAGCCCCGCTTGATGGAGTCCACGATGATCTGCGTATGTTTCTTGAACAGCTCGAACAGCCTTTCGGTGCTCTTGTCCGGTTCCTTGCGGATATCCTGCAGCGCCCAGTACAGGGCGAACCCCATATTGGCCCGGGTCACGTCCTGCAGGGGATATTCGTGACCGCATACGCAGCACCAGTTGCAGCCCACCTTGATGCGCTGGCGGGCCAGACCCTCCGGATAACCGTTGCGCATGTAGCCCTGCTCGATGCCGATGTTGCAGGAGTAGTCCACACCGGTCCCGTCCGCGATGGTGTACTCCAGGGAACGGCGCAGCAGTGTCTCGTTGAGTTTGTCGCTGACCCGCACGGCAATGTTGACCGGGATCCGGATGGCATGCATGGCGTCCAGTACGATGAAACTCATCCGGCTGGTCATGTCCCTGGACCCGTCCGGGGTCAGGCCCGCGATCTGGGAATAGTGCGTATCGTTGAAGAACAGGCTGGCGATGCACCACACCGCCATCTCATCGGTCAGGATGCCGGCTTCCGTATCGCGCTCATAGTAGGGACGGAGCTTTTCGTCCAGCTGATCCAGCGCGCCCCCGACGTAGTACATGCGGTCCACGGACTGGAAATGCGCCAGAAACTGGCAGGCCTCCCGGAAGGTCCTGGGCGGGTTCTCGACGAGCCAGTCGTTCATATCCGCGATGTCCAGGAGGTTGGCCCTTTCCTCGTCCGAGGCGGATCCGGCGGCCAGTGCTCTGGCATGGTCCGCGATCCCTTTTACCCAGGTCTGGATGCCCAGGACCAGATCCTCCTCACCGTCATAGAACGCGGGATCCGCGGGAGCGTTCAGTTCCCGGTAGTACCTGAGTTTCTTCAGTATTCCGCCCCAGCCCAGGGAGAGGCCGATGTTGATATCGCCGGCACAGTGGTTCATGCCTCCGAATCCGGGATAGGTGTGGTATTTGGCCCAGCAGGCGCGGGTCTCCGGGTCAATGTCGTCTTCGGGAGGAAGGCCGATGCGGCAGAAGTCGGTCAGCTGTCCGATCCAGGCGCCGCCCAGTGCGCTCGCCGGATGGATATACTGCGGGATTTCACACAGATACCGGCGGAAATTCTTCCCGATGGCCCGGTATCCGTACACCAGTCCGTCCGGACCGTTCGGTTCGGGCGTGAACTTGAAATCCGGGAAATAGACGAAGCCCCAGTCGTCAAAATTGAGATGATCGAAGACCTTCATCTTGATGTCGTTCATTTTCAGCTTGTCCGTGTGGAGCCGGTCAATGCGCTCCTTATAGAGCGGGGAGAGCCGGACGGGAGAGGTATCCAGAGTTCTCATCAGACATCCTTTCAGCTTTTTCTGGCGTTGAGTCCGGCGGACCGGAGGATCTGCAGGACCCGGTCGACCGTGTCCTTGTCCGGAATGGCTTCGTCAAGACAGGGGTCCGGAAGATCCAGGGCCGCGTATTTGGAAGAACCGAGTTTATGGAAGGGAAGAAGTTCCACGAGTTCAGGCCGGATATCCCTGAGGATCCGGGCGATCCCCTCGATCTGGTCACCGTTGCGGGAGGGAATGAGGGGACTCCGGATGATGATCCGGGCGCCTGCATCCCTGAGCCTGTGAAGATTGGAGAGTATGCGCTCGTTGGATACGCCGGTCAGTTCCTTGTGACGGACCGGGTCCGCCGCCTTGACGTCGAACAGGAACAGGTCGGTGAGCGGAAGGATGCGTTCAAAAGATTCGAAGGGTACGTTGCCGGCCGTATCGACCGCGGTGGATACCGAGGCTTCACGGCAGGAAAGGAGAAGGGACTCCAGAAACTCAAGCTGCAGCATGCATTCGCCGCCCGAGAACGTGGCACCGCCTCCGGACCGGTCATAGTAGTCCTTGTCTGAAAGGATCTGCTTCATCACGTAATCCGTGTCCACGGTCTGCCCGACGGCTTTCAGTGCGCCCGCATAACACTGATCCGCACAGACCAGGCAGTGCTGGCATTGGGTTCTGTCAATCGTATGGCGGCCGCTTGCGTCCAGGGTGTGCGCGTTTTGGGGGCAGACACGGAAACAGGTCCCGCAGCCGATGCATTTCTGGGGGTTGAATTCCAGGTCCGGCTTCGGTGAAAAGGACTCCGGATTGTGACACCACAGGCAGCGCAGGTTGCAGCCCTTGAAGAATACGGTCGTGCGAGCGCCAGGTCCGTCGTGAACGGAAAAGCGCTGGATGTTGAAGATCTGACCTGATGGCATGGCTGTTCTCCGATCTACTTTCCAAAGAACGAGGCGGCATAGGCTTCGCTCCGGGCATACAGAAGGGTCAGAAGAGATGCGGTCTCCGGCTTCGGATCCGTCTCGTATTCCCGGAGCAGCGTACCCTGCGGATAGCACAGTTCGGTGTAACGGGGGTTGTAGTTGCGCATCAGGAAGTTCGCGTATTTGACAAGACGGTAGGAGCCGTAAATGTGGAACGAGGAATCCTCGCGATATTTCTCGACGGCCACCGTCTGATGGCCCAGAATGGCCTTGTGGATGGCTTCGAAGGAACGGTCTTCGGCAAAGACATAGGTAAACGCGGGAGTGGGGAAACGTTCATCCGCGCGGTCCGTACGGTGGCAGTCGCTGCTGCCCACGACCGGGGGATCGAAGCCTTTGGCGCGCTCCTCGAAATACAGGGCGGTCTGCAGGGTGTTGGTCTCCGGTCCGCAGTCTCCGTTGAGGAGTTCCAGCGCTTCATACTCGCCGGACTCCAGCAGCTTTACGGTCAGGTCTTCCGGCATGAAATAGACGTTCGACCAGATCCAGTGCGGATGGGCCAGGATGGACAGTCCGCCGAATCTGCGGATCGTCCGAGCGACCCAGAGCCGGGCGGCGTAGTTGTGAGGATCGACGGTGTCCGGAAGGTCCAGTTCCCGCTCGATTTCGGCGATCTCCGCGTCGCAGGCTTCACGGTTCTGGTAATACAGATCGTTGACGCTTTCGGACGCACCGATGGAGACGGCGTGCAGCAGTTCGGTCGGCGTGTGGACCTCTTCGCCGGTCAGTACCGTGAAGACGTCGGGAAGGCCTTCCCAGAGTTTGCGGACTTTGGCGGCGGAGTGATACCAGTAATGGTTCGTCAGGGCGGAGAAGTCATAGCCCGCCTTGCGCAGATTGGCCAGGACCCCGCAGGAGGACTCGTGTCCGTCCGAATCCGAGGAGTGCAGATGGAAGTCGCCCTTATACGGACGGAGCCGGTACAGATCGGGTTCCAGCGCGTACAGATACAGCACCGGGTTGCGCTGATCCCCCGGACGGGAGACACGGCCGTGCGCCGGCGGCTGATAGTACGGATTGGTGCAGAACATATGGGATTCGGGCAGGACCAGCTTGAGCACGTACTGCTGCTCGCGCTCGAACGTTTCCGTGAAGACGAGTTTTCCGTCCACGGGCTTCAGGGTCAGACGCTTTCCGTGCGCCCCGTTGAGCTGTTTCGTGGCCGTCCCGACCCCGATGATGTCCAGAAGATAGGTCGTGTTCTCGTTGAAGTAGACCTGATCTCCCCGAGGGGCGATGGTGACGGTCGTGGGCCGGCCGACCTCGACGACGGACGGCGTGAGTTTGTAGTTGACCAAATGCAGTTCTTCCATAACGACTCCGATCGGTCCGTTCGCGGATTGCATGCGAACGTCTATCTCTATTATATGGGACGCGGTGCACAAACTCAAGACTATGCGAGAAAAAGACATCCTCACGGGCACGAAAAAAGTTTGGTGTCACTCCGAGGGTGTCGGCATGTGCCGCATTTGTTGACATAACCATTTACGTTAACTATAATAGATAGTGTACTTTTCCCCCCGCATGGGGCGGGCAGGCATATCGCAAGGAGGTGGCTGACATGCTTTGGGTCTGGATCGCGCTTTCGGTCCTCGTCGTCTTTTCCGGAAGCCTTTTTGCCATTTACTACTATTCGTTCTATACGCCGCATCGCGGGCAGAACGACCCGTTCTACTATCCGGACAACGAACAGTACGCCCCGTACAAGGAGGCGCATTTGGCGGGTATCCGAGAGCTGATGGCCTCGGATTTCGAAAAGGTGTCGGTCGAGTCGTTCGACGGGCTCCGGCTGTCCGGGAAGTACTTTGCGTTCGGGGATCCGGATGCGCCGCTGTGCATATGCTTTCACGGCTGGCGCGGACTGGACATCCGGGATTTCCGGGGCGGAATCGGGATCCTGAAGCGCATGAAATGCAACGTGCTGCTCATCAGCGAGCGCGGGCACGGGGAGAGCGGAGGACATACGCTTACGTTTGGAATCAACGAACGCCGTGATGCGATCACCTGGACCGAATACGCCGTAAAACGGTTCGGCCCGGACATCCGGATCCTCTGGTTCGGCGTGTCCATGGGTGCAGCCACGGTGCTGATGGCATCCGGGCTGGACACGCCCGTGCAGCTGAAGGGAATCGTAGCGGACGCCCCGTATGGTTCGCCTAAGGAGATCATCTCCATGCACTGCCGGAAGGGCGCGCATCTTCCGCCTGCCGTCTTCTATCCGCTCGTCACGTTCAGCGGGTTTCTGTTCGGCCGGTTCCGTCTGAATTCGGCCTCGCCGATTGAGGCGGTCAAAAAGGCCAAGGTCCCGATCCTGATCATCCACGGGGACGACGACCGGTTCGTGCCCATCGAGATGAGCCGTGAGATCCTGCCTTCGAATCCGAAGATCCGGTACGAAGTGTTTCCCGGAGCCGGGCATGTGCTAAGCTGCCTGAGGGATCCGGAACGGTACGAGGCGCTGACGAGAGAGTTCGTCGGATCCTGCCTGTCCGGAGAGGCGAAAGGCTCGCCGGATGTATGAGCGGTTTGACGACAAAACAATGAGATTCAATCCATAGGAGGTGGCGGCCTTCGTGCCGCGGCGGAATAATGAGACATTTGAAATATGCCTTGTCGGTATGGCTGTCCGGATTTCTCGCCGGCATCATGATTTCCATAGGAGGAGCGGTTTTCCTGAAGGTTTCCGTGGACGGAAGCACGGTCGGGCGCGTATTCGGAGCGGTCCTGTTTTCTGTGGGCCTGTATACGATCCTCGCGTTCGGTCTGCACCTCTATACGGGAAAGATCGGATACCTGTTCGTGCCCGGTGCGAAACTCGGTTTCAAGCTGTCCGAACTTCTGGTCACGCTCCTGGGCAATTTCTGCGGGACGTTCCTGTTCGGCACGGTCCTAAAGGAGTATTTTACCTCGACTACGAACGTGACCGCCCTGGTCAACGCCAAGGTCGAGATCCCGTTCTGGAGGATCTTCCTGCTTGCCGTGGGGTGCGGGATTTTGATGTTCGTGGCGGTCTACGGCTACAAGACGGTCGAACATACGGGCATGAAACTGGTCCTTGTCGTTTTGGGTGTAGCCGGATTCATACTGGCCGGATTCGAGCATTCCATCGCGGATATGTTCTACGTCGCCGCGGCCGGCATTTGGACGAAAGATACGATTCTGAGGCTTCTGATGATCGTGCTCGGCAACACTGTGGGCGGTGCCGGAATGGGCGGACTTGTCATGCTGGCGAGAGGGTTGCTTCCCAAAAAGGAGGAGGCGTGACTCATGGTGTTCTTTACCAACGACTACTGCATCGGAGCGGCACCGGAGATACTGGAAAGACTGCAGAGCGATAACCTGATTCGTCAGCCCGGATACGGAACGGACCCGGTCTGCCAGAGCGCTAAAGAGAAGATTCGTAAAGCTTGCAGGGCTCCGGAGGCGGACGTCTTTTTTGTGACTGGAGGCACGCAGACCAACCAACTGGTCATCGACACGGTTCTCGAACCGTACGAGGGCGTGATCGCAGCCCGCACCGGACACGTGGCCGTCCATGAGGCCGGCGCCATCGAGTATTCGGGTCACAAGGTCATCGAACTGCCCGGACACGAGGGAAAAGTGGATGCCGGTGAGCTGGAGTCTTATCTTACCGGATTCGAGCAGGAGGAGGCCAGGGAGCATATGGTCGCTCCGGGCATGGTCTATATCTCGCATCCTACCGAATATGGCACGCTGTATACCAAGGATGAACTGAAGACTCTGCGCAAAGTGTGCGACGGGCACGGCATCCGGCTGTACCTGGACGGAGCCAGACTGGCTTATGCGCTCTGTGCGCAGGGCACGGACGTGACGCTGCCCGACATTTCGAAACTGGCGGACGTCTTTTACATCGGGGGAACGAAATGCGGCGCACTGTTCGGAGAAGCAATTGTGTTTCCAAAAGGAGATGCACCGTCCCATTACGTGACCCGAATCAAACAGCACGGGGCGCTGCTGGCCAAGGGCTGGTTGCTGGGCATTCAATTCGAAACCCTTTTTACTGACGGTTTGTATTACAAATTGGGAGAACATGCAGACCGTATGGCAGACAGGATCAGGAAGGAACTGGAAAGGTTGGGTTATCCATTTCTGATTGAGACAACAACGAACCAGATTTTCATAATCTTGAAGAACGAACAACTCGATGCGTTCCGGGCGATTGTTTGTGCGGAGGTATGGGAGGTTCCGGATTCCGCACACACTGCGATCCGAATTTGCACATCCTGGGCAACGACCGAGCAGGAAATCAAGAGCCTTTTGTTGTGTGTGAAACCTTTCCCCAAAATTAACGGAAATGACAATCAATAAGATTCATCTGCGGCCCCTGCTTTTCCTTCTTCTCGCTTTGCTTCTCTCCGCCATCGCCTGCCGCTCGGTTAATCGGCCGAGCGAAACAATCCCCGGGCCGGACGACGAATCTTCCATACAAACGGTCGAATCGGAATCTCAACAGGAAGAAAGCGTTTCATTCGATACCGGCAGGAATCGGCTCAGAGCCTTGGCGATTTCGATCCTGAAAGGAAATCCGATGGATATTACCGAGGCGTTCGGGTCTACGGAGGTGGGATCGGGGGGCTCATACTTCTGCATGCAGGAAAGCTTTTGCGCGTTCAGCACATACAGCTATCGGTACGATACGGAAGCCCGTGCGAGTATCCCGACTCCCGTAACTGTCGATTCCCAATTTCCGGGATCGGTCTGGAGCAGGGCTTGGCGCTCTCTGGCGGACCATACCCGGGAAAAACTTCTCGTTGACCTGCTGGTTGATCCGGACAGGATTTCCACGGCAAGCGGTTTTTCTGGGGACGACTGGTTCGTGTTTGTTACGGACGAAGCGATTCCGTTTCACAAAGGAATCCATACGATCTGGAGAACGGAGAACGGAACGGATTACTATGAGTACGGGGACAACAATGCATATCCCTATCGGGTGACCGGCGCTTTCATCCTGTCAAAAACGATCGGATTCCTTTGTCAGGACGATCTTCTGTCCGATGATTTTGCCGGCAATTTCAAACTGTTCGGGACATTCGATGGTGGCCGGACCTGGCAGGATATGGGACTCAGTCTTCCCGACGAATATGCCGGATACACTTACGCAACCGCGTTCTTTCCCTATTTCCTGGAGGAAGAAGGGATCGTCTTCGTCTGTGTGAACGATCGGGAGGGTCAGAAAACGGTCTTCTTCCGGACGGACGACGGCGGAAGAACGTGGATTTTCGGACAGGAAATCGGTTCGTCCGAATGGGAATGATCCCGTTTTACAACAGACACAATACGGACCCCCGGAAGTCTGATCTGGCACAGGCTTCCGGGGGTCTTTCGTAAGCGGTAAATATGAGGCTTCGGGCATTGGACTGCGCTGAATCATTGACACCGGGTGTATAATAGCCGTATGGGTATAAAAGAAAGGAAAAAGAAGAAATGGCCAACAACGACCCAAGCAATTATTTGATCGTATTTCCAAACAGCCCAACTTGGATTTCGGAGATCAATCGTGCTGAATTGAGAGTAAGTCAATCTTGCTCGCTTGCCTTTGTTTCGCAATACAGGCAACGGTAGATCCGGTGTGCAGGATCGGTTAGACGGAAGACATGGTTGAGTTCCTGCTCGGTCGTCGTGATACATCTTGGATTCTTGCAGAACAGCACGTTCGTCAGCCGCTCCGGTAACCCGATGACTTTCTTCTCGACCAGTTTGCCGTCCCGGATGATATTAACTGTCGCATTCGGATCCACATATCCTATCGCATCGAGGTTGATCGGGATATCCGCGTCGATCTTGATGATGTCTTTCTTTCCCATCTTCCGGCTGGAGACATTCCGAATCATGGCCACGGAGCAGTCCAGGTCCTGTAGGTGGAGAAGTTCGTACAGGCGCATACCGCGTCCTGCGGTGATGTGGTCGATGACCACACCGTTCTGGATGGAATCAATATTCAACTTTTCCGACCTCCCTCAACAGATAAAGAATCAGCGCCATGCGCATGTATTTCCCGTTCAGGACCTGTTTGAAATAGCAGGCCCTGGGATCCGAGTCTACCTCCACGCTGATCTCATTGACTCGGGGAAGGGGGTGCATGACCGACATATCGGGACGCGCATAAGCCATCTTGCGCATATCCAGGATGTAACTGTCCTTGAGACGAAGATAGTCCTCTTCATTGAAGAACCGCTCGCGCTGTACGCGGGTCATATACAGAATGTCCAGATCCGGCATGGCGCCCACCAGATCGGTAGTCTGCTCATACGGAACGCCCTGTGCCTGCAGGACGTCTTTTTTTACATAACTGGGCAACTTCAGTTCTTCCGGGGAGATCAGGACGAAACGGTTATCCGGATACCGGGACATGGCCTGGATCAGAGAGTGAACCGTGCGGCCGAATTTCAGGTCCCCGCACAGTCCGATGGTCAACCCGGAAAAACGGCCTTTTTCGCGATGTATGGTCAACAGGTCGGCAAGAGTCTGTGTCGGGTGATTGTGTCCCCCGTCACCCGCATTGATCACGGGAACGGTCGCAGCCGAGGAGGCCACGAGCGGCGCGCCTTCCTTGGGGTGGCGCATAGCGATGATGTCCGCATAGCAGCTGACCGTCAAAGCGGTGTCCCGGATGCTCTCGCCCTTGGCGGCCGAGGACGTGTCGGCCCCCGCCACGGACAGGACGTTTCCGCCCAGTTCATACATGGCTGCTTCGAAACTCAGTCGGGTGCGGGTGGAAGGCTCGAAAAACAGAGTGGCCAGCTTCAATCCCTTGCAGATCCCGGAATAGTCCTGCGGACGCTGAATGATCTTACCGGCGGTTCTGACCAGATCGTCGATCTCGTCAGTGGACAGGTCCAGAATGCTGATGACGCTCTTCATGCCTGTTCTCCCGTCCGCATCCAGCTCTCGTCCGAGGGATTGTCCCGGAAGCGGAGCAACTTGTCCACATCCTCAGGAGCGATGTATCCCTCGTCCCGGGCCACTGCGGCGATGCAGTCAAAGTCGGTCAGGGAATGATTGACCACATTCGCTCCGGCCAGACGTTCCAGACCTTTTTTCATGCCGTAGGTGAAGATGGACGCGACGCCCAGCACCTGCGCGCCGGCTTCCCTCAGAACCTCCACGACCTCGAGCACGCTGCCTCCGGTGGAGATGAGGTCCTCCACGACCACGACTTTCTGACCGGGCAGAAGTCTGCCCTCAATCTGATTCTTCCGGCCGTGGTCCTTGGCACCCGAGCGCACGTAGCCCATCGGCAGGCCCATCATATGGGCGGTGATCGCAGCGTGCGCGATACCGGCCGTGGACGTGCCCATCAGGACCTCGGCATCCGGATAATAGGTGCGGATGATCTCACAAAGACCGCTCTCCACGTCGGTCCGGACGTCCGGAGCGGACAGGGTCAGACGGTTGTCGCAATAGACCGGACTCTTGATACCGCTGGCCCAGGTGAAAGGCTCCTCCGGGCGGAAAAAGACGGCACGGATGGATAACAAATCCTTGGCAATGACTTGGTTCAGTTCCATATCTCCCTCCAAAATTTACAGGAATTCCTGCAGACAGCGCGCGTAGGCGGCGGCCGGATCCGGCGCCGCGGTGATCGGGCGGCCGACCACGATGTAATCGGATCCCGCAAGCTTGGCGTCAGCCGGGGTCATGATCCGCTTCTGGTCGTCTTTCACCGCGTCCGCAAATCGGATGCCCGGCGTGACGGTCAGGAAGGACGGGCCGCATACGCGGTGCACGGTTGCGGCTTCCAGCGGGGAGCAGACAACGCCGTCCAGACCGGATTTCGCGGCGTTTTCGGCATAGTGCATCACCACGTCCGGCATCGGCCTGTCGATCCAGAGGTCCTCTTCAAGAGCGATCTGGTCGGTCGAGGTCAGCTGTGTGACCGCAATGAGCAGCGGGCGGGATCCGTCCGGACGGGTCAGTCCCTCCAGAGCGGCGCGCATCATGGCGCAGGTTCCCGCGGCGTGTAGGTTTACAATGTCCACGTCCAGTCCGGAAAGGACGGACATGGCTTTTTTCACGGTATTCGGGATATCGTGCAATTTCAGGTCCAGGAACACGCGGTGTCCGCGCGCCTTGATCTTGCGTACGATATCCGGTCCTTCGGCATAGAAGAGTTCCATGCCGATCTTGAGAAACGGCTTGCGTCCGCTGAAGTGGTCCAGAAACGAGAAGGTTTCTGCGGCTGTGGAGAAATCACAGGCTACGATGACATCTTTTCCCATCAGGTATTGGCACCTCCGATGATCTCCCGCAAGTCACGGATCCCGTAGGTGTCCATGACGCGGGGCAGTTGTTCGAGTATGGCGGGGCAGGCGTACGGGTCGACCAGGTTTGCGGTTCCAATCTCAACGCAGCAGGCTCCGGCCATCATCATTTCCAGCACGTCCTCGGCGCTCCGGATGCCGCCCATCCCGACGACGGGTATCCGCACGGCACGGGCTACGTCCTGGACCATGCGCAGCGCGACCGGAAAAACGGCCGGTCCGGAGAAACCCCCGGTCCGGTTGGCCAGAACGGGTCTGCGGGTGCGCAGATCGATGCGCAGGCCGAGCAGCGTGTTGATCAGGCTGAGGGCGTCGGCGCCCGCAGCCTCGCAGGCCTTTGCGATCTCCGCAATGCTGGTCACATTGGGCGACAGCTTGACGATAAGGGGCTTGCGCACGGCTTTCCGGACCGCTTTGGTCAGTTCTCCCGCGGATTTCGGGTCCGTGCCGAAACTCATTCCGCCCCCGTGTACGTTGGGGCAGCTGATGTTCAGCTCCAGCCAGCCGATCCCTTCCTGTTCGTCCAACCTCTGCGCGGTCTCCACATAATCGGATTCGGAAAAGCCGCAGATGTTGGCCATGACCGGTTTGTGAAATACGGTCCGGAGCTTGGGCAGTTCCTCCGAGATGACCCGGCCTACGCCCGGATTCTGCAGTCCGACCGCATTGAGCATGCCGGCCGTGCACTCCGCGATCCGGGGGGTCGGGTTGCCGTACCGGGGCTGCAGGGTCGTGCCCTTGAAGGAAAACGTACCCAGGCAGTTGATATCATAGAGTTCGGCAAATTCGTATCCGTATCCGAACGTACCGGAAGCGGGAATCAGGGGATTGTCCAGTCCGATCCCGCACAGATCTACGCTCAGTCTTCCCATGGCAGATCCTCCTTGGTGAACACCGGTCCCTCACGGCAGACGCGCTTGTCTCCGCTGTTGGTGTGGCAGGTGCATCCCATGCAGGCCCCGAAGCCGCAGCCCATCCGCTCCTCCAGACTGAACTGGCCGGAAACGGTTGTCCCGCGGTATACGCTCTTCAGCATAGGCAAAGGGCCGCAGGTGTAGAAATAGCTGCAGGGGATCCCGTCCATCGCGGCGGTGACGAACCCTTTGGTTCCGTACGATCCGTCCACGGTGGTGACCGTCACGTCTGCTCCGAGCGAGCGGAATTCCTTCTCGTAAAAAATCTCGCTTGCGGTATTGAACCCCAGGATGACCGTAGGACGGGCCCCCCGGGCGATCAGCCTTTTGCAGAGCAGGTAAAGGGGAGGGACCCCGACGCCTCCGCCGATGAGCAGGGGGGTATTCCCGGCCGGAGTCAGGTCATATCCGTTGCCCAGTCCGGTGAGTATGTCCAGTTTGGAAGAGACGGGAAGGCCTTTCAGGATCGCGGTGCCTTTTCCGACCACCTTGTAGATCAGGGTCAGGCGGTCCGGTTCGCAGTCGCAGACCGAGATCGGCCGGCGCAGGAACGTGCCCTCGATCCGGATGTTCACGAACTGTCCGGGAGCGCGCACGCCGGAGGTGTCGCCTCTCAGGACCATCCGGTACACCGAATCGGTCAGACGGCTCTGCTCCTCAATTTCAAAAAATGCTTGCTGCATACAGATTCTCCGTGGCGGGTGTCAGAAGATGGTGGAGACGGTCAGGGTCATTTCCTCCAGGGCGTCCAGAAGCACCTTGGCGGTGTCCAGGGCGGTCAGGACCGTCACGTTGTTCTCCACGGCGCACTGACGGATGGCATGGCCGTCCGACGTGACGTCGATGTTCGCGATCCCGCGGGTGTTGAGGATGTAGGTGATGTGGCCCTTCCGGATGGCGTCCAGGATGGCCGTGCTGCCTTCGCTGATTTTTTTGAGCACGCGGGTCCGGATGCCGTGCTCCTTGAGAAACTGGGCAGTCCCGGACGTGGCCTCAATGTTGAAGCCCAGATTGTAGAACCGGCGGACCAGGGGAAGCGCCTCTTGCTTATCCGCATCGGCCAGTGTCACGAAGACGGTCCCGTACTGGCGCAGCTTGGTATTGGTCGCCTGCAGCGCCTTGAACAGCGCACGGTTCAGCTTGTCGTCGTATCCGATGGCTTCGCCGGTGGATTTCATTTCCGGAGACAGATAGGCGTCCAGTCCCTTGAGTTTGGAGAACGAGAAGGCCGGGCACTTGACGTACCAGCGCTTGGGTTCTGGAGGGTAGTCCGAGGACAGACCCTGATCCCGCAGGGATTTGCCCAGAATGACCAGCGTCGCGATGTCCGCGAGCGAGTAGCCGGTGGCCTTGGACAGGAAGGGAACCGTACGGGAGGACCTGGGGTTCACCTCGATGATGTAGACCGATTCGTCCGGTGCCACGATGAACTGGATGTTGAACAGGCCGATGATGCCGATGGCAGGGCCCAGCCTGCGCGAGTAATCCAGGATGGTCTCACGGACTTTCTGAGACAGCCCGAACGGGGGATAGACCGAGATGCTGTCACCGGAATGGACGCCGGTGCGCTCCACCAGTTCCATGATGCCGGGCACGAACACGTCGGTGCCGTCACAGACCGCGTCGACCTCGACTTCCTTGCCGCGGATGTATTTGTCCAGAAGGACGGGTTTGTCCACGTCGATCTCCACGGCGGTCTTGAGGTAGTGCCGGATCTGGTCCTCGTTGGACACGATCTGCATGGCGCGTCCGCCCAGCACGAAGCTCGGCCGGATGAGGACGGGGAACCCGATCTCGTTCGCCGCGCGCACGCTGTCCTCGATGTTGGTGACGGTCTTTCCGGGCGGCTGCGGAATATCCAGTTCGATCAGCAGCTTTTCAAACAGTTCGCGGTTCTCCGCCTTGTCGATGGCGTCGCAGTCGGTTCCGACGATCTTCACGCCGCGCTCGCGGAGCGAGTCCGCCAGGTTGATCGCGGTCTGGCCGCCCAGCGAGGCGATCACGCCTATGGGCTGCTCCAGATGGACAATGTTCATCACATCTTCCGTGGTCAGCGGCTCGAAGTACAGCTTGTCGCTGGTGGTATAATCCGTGGACACGGTCTCCGGATTGTTGTTGATGATGATCGCTTCGTATCCGAATTCCTTGATGGTCTTGACCGCGTGCACGGTGGAATAGTCGAATTCGATGCCCTGACCGATCCGGATCGGTCCGGAACCGAGCACGATAATCTTCTTCTTGTCCGATACGACGGATTCGTTCTCGTCCTCGTACGTGGAGTAGAAATAGGGAATATAGCTGTCAAACTCGGACGCGCAGCTGTCGATCATCTTGTAGACCGGGAAGATTCCGTTCTGCACGCGCAGATCGTAGACCTCCTTCTCGGTCCATTTCCACAGCCAGGCGACCGTCTTGTCCGCGAAACCCATCTTCTTGGCCGCACGGAGGACGTCCAGGTCCCCGATGTTGTCCCGGAGTTCCTGCTCCTGGCGCAGGATGTTCCGGAATTTCTCGATGAAGAGCATATCGATCTGGGTCGCATCCGCGATCAGACCGTAGTCGGTCTTGGAATAGAGCAGTTCGGCGATGGCATAGATCCGGTCGTCGGTACCGTGCCGGATATAGTCCAGCATCTGCTCCTTGGTCCAGGTGTTGAACTTGGGCAGGTAGATATGGAACGTGCCGATCTCCAGGGAACGGATGGCCTTGAGCAGGCTTTCCTCGAAGGTGCGGCCGATGCTCATGACTTCGCCCGTGGCCTTCATCTGGGTACCCAGCGTGTTGTTCGCATCCACGAATTTGTCGAACGGGAAGCGGGGCATCTTGGTGACGACATAGTCCAGCGCCGGTTCGAACGATGCGGGCGTGTTGGCCAGCATGATCTCGTCCAGGTGCATCCCGACCGCGATCTTGGCGGAAACGCGGGCGATCGGATAGCCGCTGGCCTTGGAGGCCAGAGCGGACGAACGGGATACACGCGGGTTGACCTCGATCAGGTAGTACTGGAACGAGTGGGGGTCGAGAGCGAACTGCACGTTGCAGCCGCCTTCAATCTTCAGCGCGCGGATGATCTTCAGTGCGCTGTCCCGGAGCATGTGATACTCCTTGTTGGTCAGCGTCTGGGAAGGGCAGACCACGATGGAGTCGCCGGTATGGATGCCGACCGGGTCGATGTTCTCCATGTTGCATATGGTGATGGCGGTATCGTTGGCGTCCCGCATGACCTCATACTCGATCTCCTTGTATCCGCGGATGCTCTTCTCGATCAGCACCTGATGGACGGGGGAGAGCGCGAGGGCGTTCTTCATGATGTCATTGAACTCTTCTTCGTTGTCCGCAAATCCGCCGCCGGTCCCGCCCAGGGTGAACGCGGGGCGCAGGACAACGGGGAAACCGATGCGATGGGCCGCGGCAAGGCCGTCTTCCATGGTCGTGGCGGTTTCGGAGGGCAGGACGGGCTCGCCCAGACCCTGGCAGAGCTCCTTGAACAGTTCCCGGTCCTCGGCGCGCTCGATGGATTCGCTGCGGGTGCCGAGCAGTTCGACCTGGCATTCGTCCAGGACGCCTTTCTTCTCGAGCTGGATGGCCAGGTTGAGTCCGGTCTGTCCGCCGATGCCGGGCAGGATGGCGTCCGGACGCTCGTAGCGGAGGATCTTAGCCATGTATTCCAGGGTCAGCGGTTCCATATAGATCTTGTCCGCGATGGCGGAGTCGGTCATGATCGTGGCCGGGTTTGAGTTGCACAGCACGACCTCATAGCCTTCCTCACGGAGGGCCAGGCAGGCCTGTGTGCCGGCATAGTCGAATTCGGCGGCCTGGCCGATGACGATCGGGCCCGAACCGATGACCAGTATTTTGTGCAGGTCCGTTCTCTTAGGCATTGCGCTTGACCTCCTTGAGCAGATTGATGAACCGGTCGAACAGGTATTCGCTGTCGTGCGGGCCGGGGGCACTTTCCGGATGGTACTGGACGCTGAACACCGGGTCGTGTTCGCTTCTCAGTCCCTCACAGGTCCCGTCCAGCAGGTTGACGTGCGTCGGGATCAGGCCGGTGCCTTCCAGACTGTTCAGGTCCACGGCGTAGGAATGGTTCTGGGAGGTGATCTCGACCTTGCCCGTCTCCAGGTTCTTGACCGGATGGTTTCCGCCGCGGTGTCCGAAACGGAGCTTGAACGTCTTCGCGCCGTAGGCCAGCGCGATCATCTGGTGGCCGAGGCAGATCCCGAAGATCGGATAACGGCCGTGCAGGTTCCGGATCAGTTCGATCACGGGCGTGACGTCGGTCGGGTCGCCGGGTCCGTTCGAGATGAAGATCCCGTCCGGATGCATGCTTTCGATGGTCTCCGCGGTGGTGTTGTAGGGGACGACAGTCACGTTGCATCCGTGGTGATTCAGCGAGCGGACGATGTTCAGCTTGATCCCGCAGTCCACGGCGATGATGTTGAACTGGGGATTGGGAGTCCGGGCGTACCAGCGTTTCTTGCAGCTGACCAGGGAGACCGCGTCGTGCGGGATCTCGGTCGTGCGGAGAATCTCCATGGCCTTGTCGTAGGGCGTATCCGCGTCGGTGATCAGGACCTTCCGGCTGCCCTTGTCCCGGATGGAGCGGGTCAGCTTTCTCGTATCCACTCCGGAGAGCCCGGGAATGCGGTTTTCCTCCATGATCTCGGACAGCGTTTTGGTATACCGGAAATTGGAGGGAAAGTCGTTGTATTCGCGTACGACCATCCCGCCCAGTGTCGGGGTCTTCGTCTCGAAGTCCTCGTCCGTGATGCCGTAGTTGCCGATCAGGGGGTAGGTCATCACCACGGTCTGATAGGTGTAGGAGGGATCCGACAGGATCTCCTGATAGCCGACCATGGAGGTGTTGAATACGATCTCGGTCACGGCGTCCACGTGGGCGCCGAATCCGTATCCGTAATACTCCTCTCCGGTTTCCAGTACGATTTTGCGGTCAAATTCTCTTACCATATTCTCTGATCTCCTAAATATGTTGCAAGACAGGTTCCATAGACCTCCTGCCCGTCGAACGGGGTGGCTTTGCCCATGGACAGGAAATCCTTTGAGTCGATGTGTGTGAGGGTCTGCAGATCCCAGACCGAGAATCCCGGAACGGCCGGGATGCCGAACCGCTCGAGCGGGGTGTAGACCATCCGGTCCAGAAGCGTGGACAGGGGCAGGATCCCGGTCCGGACAAGGCCCGTATAGAGAAGCGGGAATGCGGTCTCGATGCCGCTGATCCCGAACGGACTGTCCTTGAGGCCCCGGCTCTTTTCCTCAGGGCTGTGCGGGGCGTGGTCGGTGGCGACCATATCCACGGTCCCGTCGCACAGGCCTTCGACCAGTGCCTCCCGGTCCTTCTTTCCCCGAATGGGCGGATTCATCTTGAACCGTCCCTCTTCTTTTAAACAGGACTCGTCAAGGAGAAGGTAGTGCGGCGCGGTCTCGCAGGTGACGTCCAGTCCGTCCGCCTTGGCCTGCCGGATGAGCTCCACGCTTTCCTTACAAGAGATGTGGCAGACGTGATAGGCGCATCCGGTCTTTGCGCACAGGTGCAGATCCCTTTGGATCGGTCTCCATTCGCTCTCCGCACAGATGCCCGCGTGGCCGTGGAGCCTTGCATATTCTCCGTCATGGATATAGCCGCCTTTAAGCAGGGTGTTGTCCTCGCAGTGCGCTACGATCAGCTTGCCGAGCGCTTTGGCCCGCCGCATGGCTTCGAGCATGAGACCCGGATCCTGCAGTCCCTTTCCGTCGTCCGAAAAGGCGACCGCGTACGGGGCCATGCCTTCCAGGTCCGCCAGTTCCTTTCCGGCTTCGCCGACGCTGATGGAACCGTAGGGAAGAACGCGCATGCAGGCATCGCATCGGATCCGGTCCAGTTCAACGTTCAGGTGTTCGACGCTGTCCGGGACAGGATTCAGGTTGGGCATGGCGCATACGGTCGTGTATCCGCCTCTTGCGCAGGCCCGGGTCCCGGACCCAATCGTCTCCTTATAAGAAAAACCCGGTTCGCGGAGATGGACATGCACATCACAGAAACCGGGAAAAATATCAAGTTCGGAATACGCACCGGAAAGGGCATTCCCAGAGGACAGAACGCCCATCACATAGGCTTCTGTAAGAAAAGGCGACCGCGGATCCGTGTGAATTGTGAGCTTTGCCGGAACTGCCATGCCGTCATCCTCCTTTTCCCGTGCGCACAGGAAATCCATTAAAATGATTTTACTATATTCCTATAATCTTGTCAATTATGGGCTCTGCTAAAAGTGAGGGGATCGGGCCCGGTTTTTTTGTGGAATTTCGCAAAAGGCCGCCGCGGCAGAGTGCCGCGGCGGGACTGTCCCTCCGGTCAGCCCAGACGGGAACGGATATATTCGGCGTCGGTGTCCTGGAACGTGACCGTGTCCACGTAGGGCAGGACCCGTTCAAAGTCCTCTTTCGAGGTCACGGTCCACACGTTTATGACATACTTTTTACGGTAGGACTGAAAACGCTTTTCTTCCAGAAAACGCTTGTCCAGATCCAGTCCCTCGAAGCAGCGGCGGAAAAGCAGGGTTTTGCGGTAGATCGTGGAGATCAGGAGCTGACGCATGAACCCGGAGCTCTTCAGGTACAGGAGCGGGAACGGATCAAAGGAGATGAGCAGGATATTGCGTTTGTCCCGGATGCCCTTGAGCGCTTCTCTTACGGCATTGGCCAAAGGTTTCCGGTTCTTGTTCCAGACCTTCATCTCGAGGACGATCGGGACCCGCTCCTTCACCATGTCCAGGACTTCGGACAGAAGGGGAAGGGGTTCACCGTCCAGGAGCGTGTACTGTTCACGGATCTCCTGTACGGTCATATCCTCGATGATCCCGGCCTTTCCGGTCACGCGGGACAGATCTGAGTCATGGCAGACGATCAGCTGTCCGTCCGTCGTCAGATGGACGTCCAGTTCAAGGGCCATTCCGGCCTCCACGGCGTTTTGGAAGGCGCGCATGCCGTTTTCAATGTCGTTTGCGTTGTGCAGCCCGCGATGGCAGATGCCCTTGAGGATAAGCGGGTGGGTCGCCTCCAGGACTTTTTCTCTTTTGAGCATAGATCCGTGCCTCCTATTGCATCTCGTCGTTGTCGAACGCTTCCAGGCCTTTGGTGATCGCGACCTTCTTGGCCTTGACATTCTTGACGAACAGGAAGACTCCGAGCGAGATGACAAGACAGATCAGGGCATAGACCGGCAGATAGCCGAAATTCAGCTCCGGATGGAGGAGCAGAACGCCCAGCGCCACCGGTGTGATGGTCTGGGCGGCCATGGAGGCCGCGTAATAGTAGCCGGTGAACTGGCCGATCCGGGAGGAGGAGCACAGTTCCACGACCATGGGGAAGGAGTTGACGTGTACGAAGGACATGCCTACACCCTTGATGAACCAGACTGCGTAGATGACAGGCGGGAACGAACCGCTTCCGGCCGCGCCCTTCAGCGTGGTGAAGGTCAGGATGCCCCATACCGCATAGGCCGCGAGCGAAACGCCCAGACCCAGGGAGACCGACCATTTCCGTCCGATCCTTGAGGCGAGCACACCGCCGAAGGCAAAGCCCAGGACGGATCCGACGCCGCCTACGATCGTGTTGATCATATTGGACTGGGTGGAGGCGCCCAGATAGTAGACCGTGTAGTTGCCCATGAACGTGGCAATGCCGTTGTCCGCCATGAACCAGAAGAATTCGGCGGCCAGGATCAGGAGGAGCATGATCTTGTTGGCGCGGGGCATGGGACCCGAATCCTCGACCGGAACCGCGGATTCGGATTCCAGTTCGCCGCGCTCCATATCGCCTTTGATCTGTTCGGCGACCTCGTTCTCCCGGATCCGGAAGAACAGGAACAGGGCTGATACGATCATCAGCACGGAGGCCAGCAGGAACGGGATCTCGATGGCCCAGATGTTCTGGTACTGCCAGGTGTGCGGCTTGCCGACCTGGGTGCCCAGATACTGGCTGAGCACGAAGAAGATGCCTACGACCGTCGCGCAGGCGCCGCCGAGATACCCCATGATGTTGATGATGCCGTTGGCCTTGCTGCGCAGCGGCTTCGGGGTCAGGTCCGGCATCAGCGAGACCGCAGGATTGCGGTACATCATCATGAAGATGACCACGACGCCCATGATGAGGACGGTCCCGATCAGATTATGGTAGTGGAAGAAGACGGGAATGAAGGGGAACAGGACCGCGGACACGAACGTGCCGACCAGGATGAACGGCATGCGTTTTCCGATTCTTGTGTGCGTGCGGTCCGAGATCCGCCCGAAGATCGGGAGCAGGATGAGGGCAGCCAGGTTGTCCAGCGCCATCATGATACCGACCAGATACTGGACCTGTTCACTGTGTTCCTTCGCGGCTTCGCCGTAGAACGCGTTTCCGAACAGTTCGGTCAGGAAAGTCGGGCACCAGGAATCATAGACCTGCCAGAGCAGGAGGATCCCGAAAAAGGCAAACCCGATGGTGAACGTCCGCTTCATATTGAGCTTGAGCGGGGCGGAAGCTGAGCTTGTCATGGCAATATTCCTTTCTCTTAAGAGACGGGCAGGTCCTGCGGATCGTCCGCAGAGTCATCCCGGGAAGCGGCAGAAGAAAGATCCTGAGGGCCGTCCGGCGGGAGGTCCGGGGGACGGATCCGTTTCCAGACGATGAGGAAACAGACGACCTCAGCCAGAAACGTCAGGAACCAGGAAACGGGATAGGTGACCATCAGCCAGGTCATGGAGTGGAATTCCGGGAGCTGGAACGCGGTAAAGATCCAGAGCAGACGGGATCCGCACACGCCTAAGACCGTGATCAGCATCGGGGAGATGGAAACGCCCAGACCCCGGAGGGTTCCGGTCATCGTATCCATGATCCCGCACAGAAAATACAGGGTGACGACCATCCGCATCCGCTCCAGTCCGGCATCGTAGGTCAGTTGGGAGGCATCGGTCAGATACAGCGACAGAAGAGGACGGCCCAGAAGATTGACGACCGTGCCCAGGACCAGACCGGTCACGGTCACGCTGATCAGGCAGATCTTCATGATCCGGACGACATTCCGGTATTTTTTCGCGCCCAGGTTCTGGCTGGTGAAGTTCATGGCTGCCTGATGGAACGCGTTCATGGAGACCCAGACGAATCCCTCGATGCTGGCCGAGGCCGTGTTTCCGTTCAGGACGAATGGCCCGAAGGAGTTGACCGAGGACTGGATGATGACGTTGGAAATGGAGAACAGGGAGCCCTGCAATCCGGCGGGAAGCCCGATGCGCAACATCTCCAGAAGCGATTTTTTGTAGATGCGGAGCTTGCGGAACTGCAGACGGCAGGCATCCCTCCGGCGGTGCAGTTCGCTTAAGACCAGGGCGCAGGCTGCGGTCTGGGAAATCACGGTGGCGAGCGCGACACCGTCCACGTTCATCTTGAAAGCGGTGACCAGCAGAATGTTGATCAGTATATTGAGTACGCCGGCAATCGAAAGAAAGATCAGCGGACTGCGCGTGTCGCCCGAGGCACGGAGAATGGAGGCGCCGTAATTGTAGAGCAGGATCGGGATGATGCCCGCAAAATAGATCCGGAGATACACGGCGGACAGTTCCAGCGCCTCGTCCGGTGTGCCCATCCAGATGAGAAATTGCCGGGAGGCCAAGATGCCGACCACGGTCAGTACCGCCCCGGAGATCAGCGCCGTGGGGATCGCCGTATGGATGACCCTGTGAACGCTCTCGTTGTCCTCGGCTCCGATTCCGTGGGCCACGGCGACGCCGGCGCCTACGGACAGGCCGATGAACAGATTGACCATCAGGTTGATCAGGGCGCTGGTGGCTCCGACCGCACCTACATACAGGTCTCCGCAGTATTGTCCCACCACGACCAGATCCGCCGCGTTGAACAGCAGCTGCAGAAGACTGGTGGCCATGATGGGAAGGGTATATTTGATGATTTTGGGCAGGAAAGGTCCTGTTGTCAGATCCAGGTCTTTTTGGGGAAGGCGGGGAACCTTCCTCACAGAGGATTCTGACTCGGCAATAGATGACATGAGCGTCTCTTTTCAAAATAATATTCTTGAGAATTATATCATATGGAAATAGTGAAAACAACGGATTAGACAAGAATTGGCAAAAAAAGCAGGAAGGCTTTGCGCCTTCCTGCGGGAATGATCCGGATCAGCCGAAGTATCTGTCCAAGAGGCCTTTGAGGGCCTTGCCGTGTCTGGCCTCATCGCGTGCCATTTCATGAACGGTGTCATGAATGGCATCCAGATTGAGAGCCTTGGCCTTTTTGGCGAGTTCGGTCTTGCCTGTGGTCGCGCCGTTCTCGGCGGCTACGCGCATTTCCAGGTTCTTCTTGGTGGAATCCGTCAGTTCCTCGCCGAGCAGTTCAGCGAACTTGGCGGCGTGCTCCGCCTCTTCAAAAGCGGCCTTTTCCCAGTACATGGCAATCTCGGGATAGCCTTCTCTGGCGGCTACTCTGGCCATGGCCAGATACATGCCGACTTCGGAGCACTCGCCGTGGAAGTTGGCGCGCAGGCCTTCCTTGATGTCTTCGGGAGCGTCTTTTGCGATGCCGAGCACATGCTCAGCCGCCCAGGACAGGCCCTCTTCCTTGATTTCTTCGAACTTGTCGTCACCCTTCACTTTGCAGCGGGGGCACTGGCTGGGGCAGACATCGGACTCGATGATCTCACCGCAGATCTTGCATCTCCATTTTTTCATTTGACTACCTCCTGATTCGCCCGTCACTTGCCGTGTACGGACGGGATGTCGGGCCTTTTCCGGGTCCCGAGGTTTCCTGATCCCATTATGCTTGAAAACCGGGAAAAAGTCAAGATGACAAAAATGTGTTTTCACAGGAAATCGGTCATGAACGTCCCGATTCTTTCCAAAGTTGTTGAACCGGGTGATTTTTCCGTGTAAAATGGATCTGTAAGTCTTAGAAAGGGGAATTCGTATGGAATTCAAATCATTGTTAGAGTGCAGAAGAAGCGTGCGGGCCTTCGACGGACGTCCCGTGAGCCGGGAGCAGATCCAGAAGATCGCAGAGGACATCCGGATGGCTCCGAGCTGGAAGAACTCCCAGACCGGGCGGATCTATGCCGCGTACAGTCCGGAATACGTAGAGGAGGTCCGCAAGGCTCTTCCGGAATTCAACCAGAGAAGCACGGAAAAGGCGCCGGCCTTTCTGGTCAGCACATTCAAGAAGGGGATCGCCGGGTTTGCCGCGGACGGAACACCTACAAACGAACTGGGCGACGGATGGGGAGCCTATGATCTGGGACTCCAGAACGCCTATCTGATCCTGTCCGCATCCGAGCAGGGACTGGATACCCTGATCATGGGATGCCGGGACGCAGACGCGCTGCGCAAGCTCTTTTCCATTCCTGCGGAAGAGGAGATCGTGGCCGTGATCGCCTTGGGCTACCGTGCCGGGGAGCCGGTGATGAGGCCGAGGAAACCCGCCGAGGAACTGCTGCAGATCCGTTGAACGCGCAGAGCGGGTATGGCGGAGAAAGTGCTTGCCAGTCAAGAAAAATCGGACGAAAGCCGGGCCAGAGACGGACATTTGTGTCCCAAGTTGGGGAAAAAAGCGAAAAAACTTGATTTTTCTTGTACTTTTTTATCAGTTTTGTAGAAAAATGTGTGGACAAGCGCAAAAAAGTATGCTACAATCAAGATACCAAAATCTTTTGGAGGTCTATCATGAACAAAACCGAACTTGCAAAAATCGTTGCCGAGAAGGTTGGCATCAGCCAGAAAAAAGCTGCTGACGCCGTGAACGCCGTCGTGGATGAAATCACCGCTGCTCTCGTAGCCGGCGATAAGGTTCAGCTGGCCGGATTGGGCATCTTCGAAGTCCGCAGCCGCGCTGCCAGAACCAGCCGCAACCCCAGAACCGGTGAGTCTGTTGAAGTCGCCGCTTCCAAGGTTCCTGGCTTCAAGGCATCCAAGACCCTGAAGGACGCTGTCAACAAATAATCTGACAGTTCAAGACAGTACAACACCCCCTTGGAGCACAAGGGGGTGTTGTATGAAAAAAGCAGGGAACAACCCTGCTTTTGTTCTCGACAAACCGCTCAGGAGTGCAGCAGGTAGGTCACCAGCGCCAGAATTCCGAAAACGGATGCAAGAACGATATTGGCTTTGTTCAGGAATTTATCCAGTGCCTTACCCTTGGCCTTGCCCAAAAAGGTTTCAGCGCCGCCGGCGATGGAACCGGACAGGTTCTTGTCTTTTCCGGACTGGGAAAGGATGGATGCCGTCAGCAGAACTCCAACGACCAAGAGAGAAATCTCAAGTGCGAGCATATCTATTGTACCTCCAAAGCAGGAATGATCATTTTTACCCACGGTAAGTGGTATGATAGCATATCTCATTCTAAAAATCAACCCTTTGAAGCAAAAAAGTTTTCCGGCCTTTTGCAGGCAAACTTATTGACAAAGGTCCCTTTTTGTGTTACTATATGCAAGTCTCATGGAGAGATGGCTGAGATGGTCTAAGGCGCGCGACTGGAAATCGCGTATGGAGTAATCCTCCATCTAGGGTTCGAATCCCTATCTCTCCGTTTGCACGAAAGAGGGTCCTTCGGGGCCCTTTTTTTATGGAATCATACAGGAGAAAAAACCTATGGCTAAAAGCAATGGCTCCAAGCGCATCGTCCGCTCCGCCGCAAGAAAAACCGTTCGTAAGGCCTCAAAATCCGGGACCGGCATACTGATACTGGTCGCGGTGGTCGTCCTGATCATCGGCGCCCTGATCGCGCTGTATATGATGGGTTACCTGAAGATACCGGGACTCAACGCGCCCGCGGAGCCTGAAAAAGCGGAAACCGAGACCAAAGTGACGCCCGTGGTGGTCTACGATTCGGAAGACCTGGTCATCACCTTCATGGAACTGGGCAACTGGTATACCGGCGACTGCACGTTCATCAAGGCCGGCGACTGCGATATCCTGATCGACGCCGGGTCCCGGGAGAACAGCGTTCCGTTCCTGAAGGCGGAGATCGACAAGTACTGCACGGACGGAAAACTGGAGTACGTCATCGTGACGCATGCCCATCAGGACCACATCGCAGGCTTTGCTCCCGCGTCCACGACCAAGGACGGGATCTTCGACCTGTATGAGTGCGGCATGATCATCGACTTCGCACTGACCAATGCGACGAGCAAGGTCTATGAGTCCTACTGCCGCGAACTGCAGGATGAGATCAACGCCGGAGCGAAGCATATGACGGCACGGGAGGTCCGGGAGAGCGGGGAATACGTCTTCACACTGTCCGAAGGCATCACGATGACCATCCTGGACAACTACTATTATTATAATGAAACAAAGGACGAGAACGACTATTCCGTCTGCTGCCTGATCAACCAGGGAGGCGACCGGAACTTCCTGTTCACGGGAGATCTGGAAGAGAAGGGCGAAGCGCATCTGGTGGAGATGAACGATCTGCCCAAGGTCAACCTGTTCAAAGGCGGACATCACGGATCCTATACGGCGAACACGGAGAAACTCCTGTCCGTGATCCGTCCGGATATCGTCTGCATCTGCTGCTGTGCGTTCAACAACGAGTATACCAAGGACGAGACCCGCATGTTCCCGGCGCAGGACAGCATCGACCGGATCGCCAAGTACACGGACCGCGTATACGTGACGACGGTGTCTACGGACAACGAGAACAAGACGTTCCAGTCCCTGAACGGAACGATCCATGTGATTTCGAAGCCCAAGACAGAAATTGAGGTCCAGTGCACGGGCGAGCAGGCCAAACTGAAGGACACGACCTGGTTCAAGACCTACCGGACGCTTCCGGAAGAGTGGAAGGACGCCGCCTGATCCCCCCGAAAACCGAATCAGCCCCGCCGGCACCGGCGGGGCTTTCAAATACTATTGGAATGGTCAGAGGTCGGTTTTTCGTCCGGCCCTGGAGGCCTGATAGGCGGCCACCATGATCCGGGTCAGGGCTTCGCCCTCTTCGACTGTGTAGACCTCATTGGGTGTATTCTCCCGGATACTGTTCAGCCAGTAGGGAACGGGCGGTTCCTGGTGATAGGGGATGGAACTCGGATCGATGGTTTCCACACCTTTTCCGTCGATGGTCACGGTCATGGTCCTGCCGATCTGAATGAAACCTTTCGTACCGCTGATCTCCACGATGAACGGATCCGCAATGGACACGAATCCGGTTTCGCTGACGCCGATCTTGCCTCCGTCGAATTCGATCAGGCTGACGGCGTTATCTTCGACCGGACGGTCCGTGGCGTTCAGGAAGCTGCTGGATACGCGGCGGGCGTCGCCCAGGAACCACTGGAGCAGATACATAGGATGGGCGCCCAGATCGATCATGGCTCCGCCTCCGCAGAGCGCTTCATCATAGAAATAGGGAGGGAGCCAGTCCCGGATGCTGCCGCTGTGGCAGTTGCGGACGCGCGCATAGGTGATCTGACCCAGGGATCCGTCGTCCACAAGATGCTTGGCCAGAAGATAGCGGGGATCCGCTTTGTAGGGCAGGGAGATCGTGAAATGGATGCCGCTCTTCAGGACGGCTTCCGTCACGGCCTTCGCACTCTCGTTGGTCAGGGTCATGACCTTTTCCGTGAAGATGTGCTTGCCGGCATTGGCTGCGGCGAGCAGTATATCCGCATGCATGCAGGTCGGGGCGCATACCACGACGCCATCGATTTCGGGATCGGCCAGGATCTCCTCATAGGTCGGGCAGAAGCGGGCGCCGAGCTTTTCGGCCCATTTCTTACCCCGTTCGGGATCCTCATCCCAGACGGAAGGGATCGTCGCTCCGTTTTCCAGAACGGCCTTGGCATAACCTTCGGCATGGACGTGCCAGCCGCTGAGCATCGCGATTTGCATAGAAACTCTCCTTGTGAAAGACAATGGTTTGCGGACGTCAGATGTCCGCGTCCTTGACGTACAACTTGCCCTTTTCGGCGATGAACCGCTTGCGCGCATTCAGATTCTCGCCCAGAAGGGTGTCGAAGATGATCTCGGTCGCGGCCGCGTCCGTAGGCGTGATGGCCACCAGTCTGCGGGTCGCCGGGTTCATCGTGGTCTGCCACATCATCTCGGGTTCGTTCTCGCCAAGACCCTTGGAACGCTGGAGCGTGTATTTCGTCTTGCCCAGTTTCTTGAGGATCTCTGCCTTCTCGAATTCGTCATAGGCGAAATAGGTCTGGTCCTTTGTCGTGATCTCGAACAGGGGAGATTCGGCGATATAGACCTTGCCCTTTTCCAGGAGTGTGGGCAGCAGGCGGTAGAAGAGTGTCAGGAGCAGCGTGCGGATCTGGAACCCGTCCTCGTCCGCATCGGTGCAGATGATGATCTTGGACCATTTCAGGGCGTTGTAGTCAAAGGTCGAGATGTCGCCCTTGACCTTTCCCTTGACCTCCGCGCCGCATCCGATGACCCGGAGCAGATCGGTGATGATGTCGTTTTTGAAGATCCGGTCGTAGTCCACCTTCATACAGTTCAGCGTTTTGCCGCGGACCGGAATGATGGCCTGGAATTCGGCGTCCCGTCCGAGTTTGCAGGAGGTCAGGGCGGAGTCTCCTTCCACGATGTACAGCTCGCGTTTGTCCGCGTCCTTGGACCGGCAGTTGACGAATTTGTCGACCCGGTTGGACAGGTCCATCTGCTGGGTCAGGCTCTTCGGGAATTCGATGCGGACGCTTTCGGCCTTTTCGCGGCTGCGCTTGTTGATCAGGATCTGGTTGGCGATGAGATCCGCTTCGACCGGGTGCTCCGTGAAGTAGATGTCCAGCTGGTCCTTCAGGAACGCGGTCATCGCATCGGCAATGAATTTGTTCGTGATGGATTTCTTGGTCTGGTTCTCATAGGACGTCATCGTGGAGAAACTGTTGATGACGAGGACCAGAGCGTCCGAAATATCCGAGAATGTGACCTTGGCTTCGTTGGCCTTGTATTTTCCGGAATTGCGCAGGAATTTGTCCACCGAATAGGTGAAGGCGTTCTTCACGGCGATGGCCGGAGAACCTCCGTGCTCCAGAAAACTGGAGTTGTGATAGAATTCCTGACGGTTGACCGATTTGGACGTGCAGAACGTGAAATCGGCCTTGAGCTTGTAAATGGGGAGGTCGGGACGGTCCCGGCCTTTCGTTTCCAGATGCCATAGGACGGGCTCGGTCAGGGCGTCTTCTCCCACGATCTCGGAGAGGTAATCCGTGATCCCGTTGGCATATTCGAAGGATTCGGTCTGGAATTTTCCGTCCGGCTGCTGGAGATGCAGCGTGAACCGGATCCCCGCGTTGACGACGGCCTGACGGTGCAGGATGTCCACAAAGAACGTGTAGGGAATGTCGATATCCGTGAAGACCTCCAGGTCCGGACGCCATTTGACGACCGTACCGGTCCTCTTTTCCTTGGGTCCGAGTTCCCGGGTCTGCAGGTCCCCGTTCACGTATCCCTTCTTGAACGAGATCGTGCTCTCCTGGGTTCCGTCATAGGAACGGACCTCCATCCATTCGGAACTGTACTGGGTCGCGCAGGCGCCCAGACCGTTGGTGCCCAGGGAAAAGCCGTAACTGGCATTTTCCTCGTTATTCTGGTATTTGCCTCCGGCGTAGAGCTCACAGTAGATCAGGTCCCAGTTCCAGCGCTGTTCACGGGGGTTCCATCCGAGCGGGACGCCGCGGCCGAAGTCTTCCACTTCCAGGGAGCGGTCGGTATACACCCGGACCACGATCTCCCGGCCGTGTCCCTCTCGGGCCTCGTCGACCGAGTTGGACAGGATCTCAAAAAAGGAGTGTTCGCAGCCTTCCAGTCCGTTGGAACCGAAAATGACGGCCGGCTTGAGCCGTACGCGGTCGGGACCTTTCAGGGCGACGATACTGTCGTCCCCGTACGTCTCCTTGCCCTTGCCTTTGGCCGGCTTCTGAACGGGCTCTGGGGTTCCGGGGGACAGCATGTCGATGGTCAGCTGGTTGGAATCGGTTTTGGTATTTTTCTGACTTGCCATAGTATCTTCCTAAAGATTATTTACATTTGAATTATAGCAATGAAAAAGCAAACCGTCAAGAAGACAGGCCCAGAGTTGCGGACAAATTCTGCTGTTCGGATCCGATTTTTTCTTCCGAACCCCGGATGCTCCGCCAAAACAGGGCGGACGGAAGGAACGGATAGCAGCCATACATTGTCAGCCCGGTTGAGTAGCCGTCGCCCTAATGGGGTTGGAGTGAAAACGCTCAAATACATCGGGAAGACCGCCCCCTGCCGTTCGTAAAAAAATCCTGCAACGACTTGACGCTATCCTTTCCGGTAGCCATTCTTGACATGATCAACCTGTTTCACTATAATTAAAGCGAAAGTTTCCCTTTAAAGAAAAAGTGCAAGGGATAGATTCGTAGCAAAACGAATCTACCATATCTTGCGAAGCCCACACCTCTTTGTTTGCATAGGCGGGGGAGAGTTCACTTGGAAGGTGCGATATGGACGAATCCTCGATTCGGGAAATGGTAAGTGGAAAAAGGGTCGCCGTGCTCGGATACGGGATCTCCAACCGGCCTCTCGTCCGGCTTCTGGGATCCTACGGTGCCCGTATCGAAGTGTATGATGAGAAATCTCCGGATGAACTCGGACCGGAAGCACGGGAGAACGTCCGGAACGGTGTCCGCTTTTCGGCATGGAAGCCGGAAAACGAGCAACTCCTGTCCGGCGTGGATTACGTTTTCCGTACGCCGGGGATCCGTCCGGACTGCGCCGCAATCTCAAGTGCGGTCCGAAACGGCTCGGTGCTGACTTCGGAGATGGAACTCTTTTTCGACCTGACTCCCGCGACCGTCATCGGTATCACGGGCAGCGACGGAAAGACGACCACGACCAACCTGACCCGCCGGATCCTGGAGAGCGCCCTTGAGAGAAGAGGACTCCCCGGACGCGTGTATATGGGAGGGAACTGCGGAGTCCCGTTGTTGCCTTTCGTCACGGAAATGACCCGGGACGACTTCGCGGTCGTGGAACTTTCCAGTTTCCAGCTGATGACGATGCGACGTTCGCCGAACCGTGCGGTCCTGACCAATGTGACCCCCAACCACCTGAACTGGCACCGCGATATGAACGAATACATCCAGGCGAAGAGTCAGATCATGCGGCACAGACCGGTCTCCCGTGTGGTCCTGAACGCCGACAATGCCGTAACCCTCACGCTGGGAAAAAATACGGATATACCGGTTACCTATGTGTCGCTCCGGCGCAGCGGATGGCATAGGATCGTTCCCGAATGGCAGGATCGCGCTTCCGCGGTCTACGTGAAGGATGGATGGATCTGCAGATCCGCCCCGCACAGTACAGAGGAGAGGATCCTCGACACGGCGGATATCTTGCTGCCCGGCGCTCACAATACCGAAAACTATATGTTCGCGATCGCGGTCCTGGACGGACTGGCCGGTCCGGAAGACGTCCGCAACGTGGCCTTGTCCTTTGCCGGAGTGGAGCACAGGCTGGAGATCGTAAGGGAATGGAACGGCATCCGGTTCATCAACTCGTCGATCGACTCCACGCCCTCCCGCACGCTGGTCTCCCTGCAGGCCGTAGGGGGCCATCCCGTCGTGATCCTGGGAGGACGGGACAAGCATCTGGACTATGATGAACTCGCCGCCCGTCTGTATAGGCAGGCCAAAGGCGTGGTACTTACCGGAGAGGCGGCCGGTCTGATCCGGGAAGCCCTGGACAGATGCCCCGGGAAGACGGACGTTCCGGTCAGGACCGAGCCGGTATTTGCGGACGCGGTCCGGGCTGCGGTCTCCATGGCCGGACCGGGAGACACCGTGCTGCTTTCTCCGGCCTGTACCAGTTTCGACGCTTTTGCGAATTTTGAGGAGCGGGGCCGGACTTTTAAAACCCTGATTAATGAATTGTGAAGGAAAAAGAATGGAAACCAAATCGATCAAGCAATGGATCCTGGACCTGTGCGGGCTGATGTCCGTGTCCGGTTCCGAATCCTACGATGAAAACAAGCTGATGGAACTTGTCCGGCCGTTTTTTGATTCGGTCGAACGGGATCCGGTCGGCAACTATCTGTTCCTCAAGAAGAGCCGGCGCGAAAACGCGCCCAGACTTCTTCTGGACACCCATTACGACGAGATCGGCATGATGGTGCGGGAGATCCTGGAGGGCGGATTCGTCCGGATCACGAACATAGGGGGACTGGATCCCCGTATCCTTCCCGCCGCGGAAGTGGTTCTGTACGGTGAAAAGCCCGTTTTCGGGGTCATCGTCTCCACACCGCCCCATCTGCAGAAGCCTGGCGAGAGTTCCAAACTGCAGGACGTCCGCGATCTTCTGATCGATACGGGCTACACCAAGGAGACGCTGGAAAAGATCCTGCCGATCGGGTCGCCCGTCGGATACATGCCCCGCTATACCGAACTGGAGGGCGGGGAACTGGCCGGAAAATCCATGGACAACAAGGCCTGCGGCGCCTGCGTGATCAAGGCTCTTTCCGAGACCGATCCCGATGAACTGGCCGCGGACGTGTACGTGCTGTTCTCCGCGAAGGAGGAGTCTTCCAGTACGGCCGGCGCCAACGTGGGCGCCTACCGTGCCGATCCGGACTATGCTATGTGTATCGACGTGAACCTGGGCAAGACGCCGGACGTGTCCAAGGACGAGACGGTGGAACTGGGCAAGGGGATCTCCCTGACCTACGGCCCGGTCGTCAGCCGCAAACTGACCGACAGGACGGCGGAACTCTGCCGGAATGCCGGGCTGAACGTACAGCCCTATATCGCAACGCGATCGACCGGGACCAACACCGTCAAGATCGTGCTGGGACGTGCCGGAATCCCGACGGTGGACGTCGGTCTGCCGCTGAAATACATGCATACGTACAACGAAGTGCTCGTGCTCAAGGACGCGGAGGACCTGTGCCGTCTGGTCCGGGAGTTTGTGTGCGATGCGCGGATCGCGGAGGAATTCAGACGTGGATAATTTGGATCTGCTCAAAGAGCTTTGCGAAACGTTCGGACCCTCCGGATGGGAGGATCCGGTCAAGGAAAAGATCCTGGAAGAACTCGGACCGCTGTCCCGCCTTGTCCGGGAGGACCGGGCCGGCAACCTGATCCTGACCGTGAGCGGCACCGATCACAGCCGCAAGGTGATGGTCAGCGCCCATATGGACGAAGTCGGGTTCATGGTCTCCGGGATCGAGGACGGATACCTCAAATTCAGGACGGTCGGCGGAATCGACCCGCGCGTGCTTTGCGGCCGGCGTGTTCAGATCCTGCATGACGGCCGGTATGTCAACGGAGTCATCGGTTCCAAGGCGGTCCATCACCAGACCGAAGAGGAACGGAGCCAGGCGACCAAGGTCAAGGACATGTATATTGACATAGGCAGCTTTGAGGAAGGCGAGGACATTCCGGCCGCTATGTGCGACTACGGCACGTTCCTGTCCGAGTTCGTACGCTTCGGGGAAGAGGACCGAATGATCAAGGCCAAGGCCATCGATGACCGGCTGGGCTGCGCGATCCTGATCGAACTGGCCCGCGAGCTGGCCAAAAACCATACCATGCTCCCTTACGATCTGTACATCTGTTTTACCCGTTGCGAAGAGATCGGGTATTCCGGAGCCACGGTGGCGGCGTCCGTGATCCAGCCGGACATCGCGGTGGTCCTGGAGTCCACTGCGGTCGGAGACCTGGCCGGGACCGAGGATCATGCCCGTGTGGCCGAAACCGGAGCCGGAGGCGTACTGTCCCTGGTCGACCGGTCCACGATCTATGACGAGGACCTGATCCGGTTCGCCCTGGCTACAGGCGAAAAGCACGGGATCCCCGTGCAGGTCAAGAAATGGGTCTCGGGAGGCAATGACGCCGGTCATATCCACAAGAGCGGCCGGGGTGTACGGTGTCTGGCGCTGTCCGCGCCGGCGCGCTATCTGCACAGCCCGTCGACCGTGATCTGTGCACAGGATTATTTCTGCATGCGGGATCTGCTCAGCCATATGCTGCAGGACCTGCAGATTTCCGATTTTGAGACGAGGTAACTTCAATGGTTCAGGAATTGAAAAAGATTATGCATATCCAGGGCGTTTCCGGCAGGGAAAAGCCCGTGATGACCGAACTGGCCGGACTGATCCGGCCTTATGCGGACGAGGTCCGGACCGACGCGCTCGGCAACCTGATTGCCTGCCAGAAGGGTGCCTCGAAGTCCGGCAAAACGGTTATGCTGTGCGCCCACGCGGACGAGATCGGCTTCATCGTGACCTTTATCGAAAAGAACGGCTGGATCCGGATTGCCCCGATCGGGGGACTCAGACCCTGGAACACCCTGTACCGGGAAGTGGCCTTTTCGGGCGGAACGCGCGGCGTGATCGTCCCGGACGTCGGACAGGACGTGGATAACCTCAGCTTTGAAAAGTGCTACGTGGACATCGGCGCTTCTACAGAAAAAGAAGCGGAGAGGATGGTCCGGATCGGGGAAACGCTGGCCGTGGCTCCGAATCTGGTCCGCCTGCGCGGGACCCGGTATGCCGGGCGTCCGGTGGACGACCGGCTGGGCTGCGCCATTCTTCTGGAGATCGCCCGTAATTTGTCCGGGAAGGCCTGCCCCCACACCGTCTATTACGTGTGTTCCGTCCAGGAAGAGGTGGGATGCCGCGGTTCCGGACCGGCTTCTTTCGACATCCGTCCGGACTATGCGCTGGCCTTTGACGTGACCGGGACCGGAGACGTACCCGGAGCGACACCCATGGCCTGCTCGGTCGGAAAGGGCGCGGCCGTCAAGATCAAGGACGGTTCGGTGATCTGCCATACCGAGGTGGTCCGCAGACTCCGTACGCTGGCCTCGGAGCGGAAAATCAAATATCAGGATGAGATCCTACTGCACGGCGGAACGGATACCTCCATGATGCAGGGGACCGGCATGGGCTCCAAGGCCGGTGCGCTTTCCGTACCGACCCGGTACATCCATTCGGCGGTCGAACTGTTTGATCTGAAGGACGCGCAGGCCTGCGCGGATCTCGGAGCCGCGTTCTGCATGGCTCCGGAACAGGAGGATTGAACCGATGGCTCATATTTCACCCGAGCTGTGGGCGCTGGCCGCTGAGGCTGAACGTGACCTGCAGACGGTGTTTCAGAATATCCGCGAGACCTCATCCCGCAACACAGAAAGGGTCCTCGAGGCGTTTGCCTCCAACCGGGTCTCGGAATCTTCCTTCAATCCGACGACCGGATACGGATACAATGACGCAGGCAGGGACAGGCTGGACAGGATCTGGGCCGAAGTCTTCGGCGCGGAGTCGGCGCTGGTCCGCATGCAGCTGGTCAACGGGACCCAGGCCCTTACCGTAGGCCTGTTCGGTCTGCTCCGTCCGGGCGATATCATGCTGTCCGTCAGCGGCAAGCCTTACGATACCCTGGAAGAGGTGATCGGGATCGCAGGGACACCGGGAGACGGCTCACTCCGGGATTTCGGAGTGGAGTACCGGCAGGTGGAACTCTCCGCAGACGGATCCTTTGACTATCCCGCGGTGAAACAGGCTGTCCTGGATGCCGGAAAACGTCTCAAAATGGTCTTCGTACAGCGCTCCAAGGGCTATCTCGACAGAAGGACCCTCCATGTGTCCGAGATCGGGGAGATGGCGGCGTTTGTAAAATCGCTGAACCCGAACGTGTTCTTTACGGTCGACAACTGCTACGGGGAATTCGTGGAGGACAGGGAACCCACCGCGGTCGGAGCCGATCTCTGCATCGGATCGCTGATCAAGAATCCGGGAGGAGGAATGGCCGAGACCGGCGGCTATCTGGCCGGAACGGCGGAAGCCATCCGCCTGGTGTCCTACCGTCTGACCTCCGTCGGGACCGGAGCCGAGGTCGGCGCGACCCTCGGACAGAACCGGAATATGTACAAGGGCCTGTTCTATGCCCCGCATACGGTGTCCCAGGCGCTGATGACCGCGCATCTGGCCGCGTATGTGTTCGGGAAAATGGGATTTGCCGTGGAACCGGAGTGGAACGTTCCGCGCGCGGACATCATCCAGGCCATCCGGATGGGATCCCCCGAGGGGATGATCTCATTCTGCAAAGGGCTGCAGTCCGGTTCTCCGGTCGACGCATTCGTCTCGCCCGTTCCGTGCCCGACGCCCGGATATGCGGACGAAGTCATCATGGCGGCCGGAACGTTCGTTTCCGGGTCTTCCATCGAACTCAGCGCGGACGGTCCGCTCCGCGAGCCCTACCTGATCTATATGCAGGGCGGTCTGACCTATGAGAGCGGAAAGATCGGAATCCTGTCCGCGGCGCAGGCCGTCCTGGACGACGGTCTGGCCAGACTCAGATAAAGGGGACTGTGTATGAGAAAAATTGTTTTGCGCATACTGACACTGCTTCTGGCCGCGGTCCTCTGTACGGGACTGATGGCCTGCGGCAGCAATGAGGATATTCCCCAGGGCATGCAGCTGGCCGTCTGCCGGGGCGCGACGTTCCGGCTGTTCATCCCGACGACCTGGACGCCCAACACCAACAGCGGCGTATCCAGCGGCTTCTTCTCCCTTACCGAACTGTCCATGGTCTCCGTGACCGAATCCCCGACGACTCCGGAGATGACGCCCGAGACCTGGTGGAATCAGTGCGAGGCGGCCTATCAGAAATACCCGGGCTACAAGGTCGTATCCAGCGACGAATCCTTCGTCGGCGACGTGAAGGCCTATGCTGTCCTGTTTGACCTGAACTACTCGGGGAAGGCCTGCCGGTTCCTGACCGTCATCGCCGTCCGGGAGCAGAAGGTGTACACCATCCTGTTCAGCTTTACGGCGGAGAAGTATGATTCCTTCGCTTCGGACCGGGACAAGATCCTGTCCAACTTCCGCTTCGGCGAACCCTACGAGTCGGGCAAGACCAAACAGCTCCCGACCCATGTGACGCTTCCCGCGGGCATGCAGCTGGCCTCGTTCGACGAGGGGGCCTACCGTCTGTTCGTGCCTCAGGCCTGGGTCCTGAACACAAAGGACGGACAGACGTCCGCCTATGTCTCGGAAACGGACAGGACCAACGTCAATATGGGCGCCTATATGCCCGAACAGGAAAAGATGTCCATCGCGGAGTTCTGGGAACTGGCCAAGGCGGACTACGCCGAGAAACTGAGCGGTTTCACCGTCCTGGAAGAGCAGATCTATGATAGCGCCAAGGATGAGAACTGGGAGATCCTTCTGGGAGGCCGGATCGCGGACCGCTTCGTGTTCTCGGCGGAAGTGGACGGCGTGACCTACCGCTACTGCCAGTACGTCTGCGCCTATGCGTCCATGTTCTATATCCTGACCTATACCTCCACGGCAGACCTGTATGATACGCACCTCGGGGAACTGGAGCAGATCCGCGCCCAGGTCCAGATCGGGTACTGAGTATGATCTATCTGGATAACAGCGCCACGACTCCGCTGTGCCGGGAGGCCAGGGAGGCGATGCTTTACGCGATGGACCGGTTCGGGAACCCCTCATCCCTGCACAAGGTCGGGCAGGAGGCGGCCGGACTGGTCGCGGACGCAAGGTCCGGGATCCTGAAAACGCTGGGCGTCCGCAATCCGGCGGACGGAGTGCTGGTCTTTACCGGAAGCGGGACCGAAGCGAGCAATCTCGCCCTTCAGGGCACGGTGCAGGCCAAGGCCCGGCATGCCGGCAAGACCATCCTGACGACCGATTCCGAGCACCCTTCCGTGGAAAACCAGATGAAACGGTTCGAGTCGGAAGGATACCGGGTGGTGCGCATCGGAACCGGGAACGGGAAACTGGACCTGGACGCGGTCGACCGGGAACTGGAGTCGAATGACGTGTTCCTGGCCAGCTTCATGCTCGTGAACAACGAAACGGGCGCCGTGTATGATGTGGCGGAAGCCTTTGCCCGCATCCAAAGAAAAAACCCCGGGGCGATCACGCACTGCGACGCCGTCCAGGGTTATCTGAAATGTGAATACCGGCCCGAGAAGCTGCACGCGGACCTGATGACGCTGTCCGCGCACAAGATCGGGGGTCCCAAGGGGATCGGCGCACTGTATGTCCGGCAGGACATCCTCAAGCGCAAGTATCTCTCCCCCCTGATCCTCGGCGGAGGACAGGAGAAGGGATTCCGTTCGGGTACGGAAAACGTCATCGGCATCGCAGGGTTCGGAGCGGCCGCCAAAGCCGTCCTGCCCGTCTGGAAAGAGAACGGAGAACGGACGGCCGGGCTGCGCCTGGAACTGAAGGAGCGCCTCACTGCGCTCGGCTTCCGGGTCAATGAACCCGAGACCGCTGCGCCCCACATCTTAAGCGTGACGCTTCCGGACATCAAGAGCGAGACCATGCTCCATTTCCTGTCTGCAAAAGGCATCTGCGTGTCCAGCGGCTCCGCCTGCTCCTCGCACGCAAAGGAAGTCAGCCGCGCGCTGACCGCGTTCGGACTGAATGCCCATGACGCGGACTGCACGGTCCGGATCAGCTTCGGACCGGACAATACCGAAGAAGACGTCCGGCTGGCCGCGGAAGCCCTGAAAGAAGGCATGGATACCCTGGTCCGCATCCGGAAATAGAAAAAGGACGGCGGCCTCAAGGGCCGCCGCTTTGGATCCGGTTTACAGTACGCGCAGAATCGATTTCTTTGTAATCATCATGACCAGGTCAATGATCCAGAGGATCAGAGCCCCAATACCGGTGATTGTGATAACGATGCGGACGACGCCGGCCACCACGCTACCGTCCATGAAACGGGTAACGATGCCCAGGATGCAGCTGGTGATCGGGATAATCGCCAGAATCAGGCTGACGATCCAACTCAGACCCAAATAGTCGCTTTTATTTGCCATACTATCAACCTCCTTTGCTAAGTGGATAGTTTCATTATACTCATTTCTTTGTTTTTTGTAAAGAGAAGATTAATTATTTCTTGAGTTCAGGTCAAAAAGAGTGCCATATGACCCCGTTCCCGATCTGAACCCGTGAAGAAAGGTATTGGTTTTTTATGAATACTGCTATTTCCTGGATGGTGCTGGCCTACTACGCGGTGCTGTTTACGGAGCGCGTGCAGAGCCTGATCCGCTCCCTCCTTTCGGGGCAGGGGTTGTTCCGGGACGGATTCCACGCCTCTGTCAACGTGGCGGTGATCCTGTCCCTGGTCGTTGCCGTCATGCTCCTGTGCGGCTGGAACCGGGATTTCTGGCGCTCCCTGTTCCAGCCTTCCGTGACTCCGGACTATGCCATGCTAGCCATCACGGTAGGCGCCATTCTCGTTTCCGGTATGATGCATACCGATTTTACTATTGCGCCCGTCCAGTTCGTGTCCTACGGATTCCTGATCCTGGGCATGATCCTGCGCACGGTACAGGTGGCCGGATCCGGGCATGCTCACGTCTTCATGCTGGTGTTTTCGCTAATCTACCTCACGCTGTTCTCCATGGCAATTCCGGTCGTGTATGAAGAATTCTCGCTCGGACACCACGTGCTGTTCCATGTCGTGGAGTCCGTGACCGCCCTTCTTCTGGTCGGCGGATTCACCTGGATGCTCAGGATGGTCTTCCTTGGCCAGGGGGAGAACCTCCTGCTCTGGATCCCGTTCCTCATCATGCTCGTTCTCGACGTGGCCGTGCTCGCGCTGCGCTGGACGAAGACGGTCAACACGTTCGTCTTGATCTTCTACGGATTGAGCGTCCTGACGTTCATTGCGGGGAAAATCATCTTTCCGCTCTTGAGGAAATAGCGGAAAGGGTCCCATCGTTCCGGTATTCCATACGGAAGCAGGTCCTGTGCGGCCTGCTTTTTTTCTGTCCCCCGTAGTTTTCATGAATTAGCACTCGAATTGAAAAAAAGTTAAAAAAGAATTGAAAAAGGACTTGACAAAGTGTGCGGAAAGGGGTATATTGGTGTCAGAAATTAGCACTAAGGCAAAAAGAGTGCTAAACCGGAGGGAGGACATATGGCGAATCTAGAAAAGCCGTTGAGTCAACGGAAAAAGCAGATCTTAAAAGCCATCATCGAGTCGCATATCGCCAATGGCGAGCCCGTCGGTTCCAAGTATCTGATGGAGAACAAGCAGATCGCCTGCTCCTCTGCCACCATCCGGAACGAGATGGCGGAACTGGAAGCCATGGGGTATCTGGAACAGCCCCACACTTCCGCAGGACGGGTGCCCAGTGAAGCCGGGTACCGGTTCTACGTGGACACGCTGCTTGAGGAATACGCCATCACCACCAAGGAGATCCAGGAGATCCACGACATGATGAGCGCCAAGGTCGGGGAACTGGACCAGATCCTGAACATGGCCTCCAAAGTGGCGTCCAGCATGACCCACTACACGGCCATCGCGGTCAAGCCCAAGACCGATCAGGTGACGGTCGACCGGTTCGAGACCGTATGGATCGATTCCCGCAGGTTCCTTCTGGTCATGGTCTCGTCCGACGAAGCCGTGCACAGCAAGACGATCACGGTGTCTGCGGACCTGTCCGCCACGGACGTGCTGCAGATCGCGGACGCGCTCAACCGGTGCGTCGCCGGCCGGACGGCCGATGAGATCACGCTTCCGGTGCTGATGGAACTGGAATCCCAGCTCAAGAACCCGGCGCTGATGACTCCGGTCATGAAACTGGTCTACGACGTGATGAACCGCTACGACCACGGCGAACTCAACGTGACCGGACTGGACAGGCTGCTGGAATATCCGGAATACAGCGACGTGACCGAACTCCGTCAGCTGATCGGGACGATCGAGAACAAGGAAGAGATCGTCACGTTGGTGTCCGAAGCCGAAAAGGACCGCAACAACGTGGTCATCGGGTCCGAAAGCGAAGTGAAGGTGATGGAGAATTCCTCACTGGTCTTCAAACCGGTGATCAAGGACGGAAAGACCGTCGGGGCCATCGGCGTGATCGGGCCGCTCAGAATGGATTACGCCAGAGTGCTGGCGCTGCTCGGTACCCTGACCGGGAGCATTTCGGAAATGCTGGACGGAGGGACGCAGCCAAAACTGCCTAAAGGAGAAGTAAACGATGACGGAACAGGATGAAAAGGAAAAGGACCTGAATGTGGCCGAAGAAGCGGAACCGGTGACCGAAACCGGAGAAGCAGGAGAGGCGGGCGAAACCGAAGCGCCCAAGGCCGACAAGGCGGCCTCGAAGAAAGAAAAGGCCGCGCTGAAGGAAAAGGACAAGAAGATCGCACAGCTCGAGAACGAACTGGCGGAAGCCCACAAGGAGATCCGCAAGCGGGACGACGTGCTGGTCGAAGCCCAGAACAAACTGAACCGTCTGCTCGGCGAGTTCGACAACCTGAAGAAACGCACGCAGCGCGAGAAGGAAAGCGTACACGACGATACGGTAGGGGAGATCATGACGGCCCTGCTTCCGGTCCTGGATACGCTGGAGAGCGCCGCGTCCGTGGAACAGAATCCCGAACTGGCCAAAGGCATCGTCATGACGCTGAACGCATTCCGCGCCGTGATGGAGCAATACCACGTGAGCGCATTCGGAGAGACGGGAGATCCGTTCGATCCCGAGATGCACAACGCGGTCGCGCATATTGAAAATGAAGAACTGGGCGAGAACGTCATCTCCATGGTGTTCCGCAAGGGATACCGCGTGGGAGACCGCGTCATCCGCCCTGCCATGGTCCAGGTGGCCAATTAAATCAGAAAAATGTTTCAACCCATAAGGAGGATTTTATCATGGGAAAGATTATCGGTATAGATTTAGGAACGACAAACTCTTGCGTCGCTGTCTATGAAGGCAACGAACCGATCGTGATTCCGAATCCGGAAGGCTCCCGGACGACCCCGTCCGTCGTGGCATTCCCGAAGAACAGCAAAGAAAGACTCGTCGGCCAGTCCGCAAAGCGGCAGGCGATCACCAATCCGGACCGCACGTTCATCTCGATCAAGCGTGAGATGGGCAGCGCCTACAAGAAGACGATCGACGATCACGCGTACACTCCCCAGGAGATCTCCGCGATGATCCTGCAGAAACTGAAATCCGACGCGGAGGCCTATCTGGGCCAGACCATCACGGAAGCCGTCATCACGGTTCCGGCCTACTTCACGGACGCACAGCGTCAGGCGACCAAGGACGCGGGCAAGATCGCAGGCCTGGACGTTAAAAGGATCATCAACGAGCCGACCGCTGCCGCTTTAGCATACGGCGTGGACAAAGAAGACAACCAGAAGATCCTGGTCTTCGACCTGGGCGGCGGTACGTTCGACGTTTCGCTCCTGGAGATCGACAGCGGCGTGTTTGAGGTCCTGGCCACGGCTGGCAACAACCACCTCGGCGGCGATGACTTCGACAAGAAGATCATCGACTGGATGGCGGACAAGTTCCAGAAGGAGAACGGCATCGACCTGCGCAAGGACAAGATGACGCTCCAGAGACTCAAGGAAGCGGCCGAGAAGGCCAAGATCGAGCTGTCCGGCATGACCCAGACGGACATCAACCTGCCGTACATCACCGCTACCGCGGCCGGCCCGCTCCATTTCGAGGCGGTCCTGACCCGTGCGGAATTCGACAGAATGACCGCGGATCTGGTGGAAGCCACCATGGTCCCGACCCGTCAGGTCCTCAAGGACGCCGGACTCAACGTCAGCGAGATCGACAAGATCCTGCTGGTCGGCGGTTCCTCCCGTATTCCTGCCGTGCAGGATGCCGTCCGCAAATTCCTGGGCAAAGACCCGTTCAAGGGCATCAACCCGGATGAGTGCGTGGCGATCGGCGCCGCCATCCAGGCCGGCGTGCTGGGCGGAGACGTCAACAACAGCATCGTCCTGGTCGACGTGACCCCGCTGTCCCTGGGTATCGAGACTATGGGCGGCGTGTTTACCCGTATCATCAACCGCAATGAAAAGATCCCGGTGACCAAGAGCCAGATCTTCTCCACCGCCGCGGACAACCAGACCGCTGTCGACGTGCACGTGCTGCAGGGCGAACGTGAAATGGCCGCCTACAACACCACGCTGGGCAACTTCCGCTTGGACGGCATTGCGCCCGCCCGCCGCGGCGTTCCGCAGATCGAGGTGAAATTCGATATCGACTCCAACGGTATCGTCAACGTGTCCGCAAAGGACCTGGCGACCGGCAAGGAACAGCACGTCACCATCACGTCCTCCACGCATATGACGCAGGACGAGATCGACAAGGCCGTCAAGGAAGCCGAGCAGTACGCCGAGCAGGATAAGAAGCAGAAGGAAGCCGCGGACGTGAAGAACAATGCGGACTCCATGCTCTTCCAGATCGAGAAGACCCTGGAAGAGAACGGCGACAAGATCTCCGAAGAGGACAAGACCGCGATCAAGGAGGCTTCGGACAAGCTGCGCGCCACTATCGCGACCAACGATACCGAGGCCATCAAGGCGGATACCGAGGCCCTGACCAAGGTGTTCTACCCGGTCATGGAGAAACTGTACAAGGATGCCGCGGCCCAGAACGGCCAGAACGGCCAGGGCCAGGGTCCCAACCCGAACGGACCGGACGGCTCGGACGGCGGTAACGATTACAACGCGGACTTCGGACAGAACTGATCTGTTCCGGATCCGGGTAACGGACACGCGGGATCCGGTTTCCCGCAAGCAAACGGAAAGGATGAGAGCCGAAGGCGTCAAAACGCCTTCGGCCGTCGTGAAATCTTGAACTATGGCAGAAAAAAGAGATTACTATGAGGTTCTGGGCCTGCAGAAGGGCGCGGACATTCCTGCAATCAAAAAGGCTTTTCACGAGATGGCGAAGAAGTACCATCCCGACCTGCATCCCGGAGACAAGGCTGCGGAGGAAAAGTTCAAAGAGATCAACGAGGCCTATGCCGTCCTCTCCGATCCGGAAAAGAAGTCCATGTACGACCAGTACGGACATGCGGCGTTCGAGCAGCAGACAGGAGGCGGACCGGGTCCGGAAGGATTCACAGGCGGCTTCAATTTCGACGATATCCTCAATATGTTCACGGGCGGATTCGGAGGCGGTTCGGCTTCCCGGGATCCGTATGCCAGCGGCGAGGACATCCACGCCCAGATGGACATCACTCTGGAAGAGCTGGCCCAGGGCGTGGAGAAGGACATCACCTATACCCGCCGGTGTCTGTGCAAGACCTGTAACGGAACCGGCGCCAAACCGGGCACGCGGGTGGAGACCTGCTCCAAGTGCCATGGTTCCGGCCGTATCCGCACACGCCGGCAGAGCCTGCTCGGGTTCGTAGACAGCGTGGCGCCCTGCGACGCCTGCGGCGGGCGGGGAAAGAAGATCTCGACCCCCTGCGAAAAGTGCAAGGGCAGCGGATTGGTCAAGGAGCCGACCAAGGTGCACATCAAACTGCCGGGCGGCTTTGACGTGACCCGCGAGCATCAGGTCAACCGCAGTATGGGCCATGCCGGCAAGGACGGTTCCTACGGGGAACTGTACCTGTCCGTGCGGGTGCTTCCGCACAAGGTCTTCGAGTGGCAGGGTCAGGATCTGTTCTGCACGGTCCCGATCACCGTCACGGATGCCATTCTGGGCGGAGAGATCGACGTCCCGACCATCACCGGCGAGACGACCAAGTTCAAGCTGCCGGAGGGCACGCAGCACGGAGACCGGTTTTCCATCTCCGGAATGGGCCTGCCCAATATGTATAACAAGGACCGCAAGGGCCGCCTGATCTTCACGGTCCAGATCGAGATCCCGAAGAACCTCAAGGAAGACCAGAAGCAGAAGATCCGCGAGTTCTCCGAACTGTGCGGGGAAGGCAACTACCAGAAGAAGTCCAGTTTCTTCAAGACCCTGAAGGACAAATTCAACAAGAAGAAGACCGGCAATGATTGATCAAGATTACGTATGCCAGGATTACGGCGACGTCAAGTCCTGGACCAAGATCCGGGTCAAGGTCCCGATCCGGCAGCTGGACGCGCTGACCGCCGTGATGAGCATGATCACCAACCAGCTGGAGATCGAGGACCTCTCGGATATCGATTACAACACCTGTTACGGAAGCCTGATCGACGAGAAGATCCTGGCCGCGGACAAGTCCCACGGTTCGGTCTCCGTTTACCTGCCGGCCGAGCAGAACGCAGGTGAGACCCTGTCTTTTCTCAAGGACCGGATCGCACTGGACAAGCTGGATGCCTCTGTCGAGGTCTCCTCGGTCAACGAGGAGGACTGGGCGACCAGCTGGAAGCAGTACTACAACACCGTAAAGGTCACCGACCGGGTCGTGATCGTTCCGGCTTGGGAGGAGTATGAACCCAAGGACGGGGAGATCGCCATCCGGATGGATCCGGGCATGGCGTTCGGAACCGGGACCCACGAGACGACCAAACTCATTTTCCGGCTTTTGGAAAAGTACGTGAAGCCCGGAGACCGGGTGCTGGACGTCGGAACGGGAACGGGGATCCTGTCCATCTGCGCAGTCAAACTCGGCGCAAAAGCGTGCTGGGCCTACGATCTGGACCCGATGTCCGTCCGTGTGGCCCGGGAAAACGTGGAGGCCGGAGGTCTTGCCGGTTCGATCTTTGTCGGGCAGTCCGACCTGCTGGCGTCCGTGGACCGGAGCGCGGCTCCGTTCGACATCATCTGCGCCAATATCGTGGCGGATATCCTCATCAGGATGTCCGGTCAGCTCAAGGGCATGTACCATCCGGGCACGGTCCTGATGTGCTCGGGCGTGATCGACGAGCGGGCGGACGATGTGACCGAAGCGATGCGGAAGGCCGGATTTACGCTCTTCGACCGGGAAGAGGAGAACGGCTGGTGCTCACTGGCGTTCAGACCGGAATAGACAAACAGCGGAGTCCCGCATACCCGGAAGAGGGAACGGAGCTCCGCTGATCTTTTTTGTTTTGGTCAGTACAAGAGGTATGCGTCGCGGTCCGCACCGACGGACACATAGGTGATCCGGGAACACGTCAGTTCCTGCAGGCGGTCGATATAGTCCCGGCAGGCCTTGGGCAGATCCTCCTTTTTCCGGCAGCCGGAGATGTCGCACTTCCAGCCGGGTATGTACTCGTAGACCGGTTTGGCGATATTCAGGGCCTCTCCCATTGGGAAATCCGTGACGGTCTTTCCGTCCACGTCGTACGCGGTGCAGATCGGGATGGATTCCATACCGGACAGGATGTCGAGCTTGGTCAGGGCGATCTCGTCCGCGCCCTGGACCCGTACGCCGTACCGGGAAGCGACGGCATCGAAGGGTCCTACCCGTCTCGGACGGCCGGTCGCGGCGCCGAATTCGCCTCCCGCATTGCGGAGCGCGTCTCCTTCCGGTCCGAACCATTCCACGGTGAACGGGCCCTCTCCCACGCAGGAGGAATAGGCTTTCATGATCCCGATGGTGCGGTCCAGCTTCAGACCGGGGACACCGGCACCGATCGGGGCATAGGCCGCGATGGTGGAAGAGGAGGAGGTGTAGGGATAGATTCCAAAGTCGATGTCACGGAGCGCGCCCAGCTGAGCTTCGAACAGGATGCGTTTGCCTGCGTTGTGGGCTTCCGTCAGGTAGATGCCGGTATCCGTGATGTAGTCTTTGAAGATCTCACCGTAACGGGTCAGCCAGGCCAGTGTCTCGTCATAGTCGACGGGATCCGAATGGTAGACGCCCTCGATCATCAGGGATTTGAATTCCACGATACCCTTCAGGCGGTGGGCCAGATAGGCGGGATCCAGAAGGTCTCCCATGCGGATGCATTTCTTGGCATATTTGTCGCTGTAGACGGGCGCGATGCCCCGGCGCGTGGAGCCGTAGGCCTCACCGGCCAGCCTTGCCTCTTCCAGGCAATCCAGACGGACGTGGCAGGGAAGCGTGAGGACGGCGCGGTCGCTGATCTTGAGATTGTCCGGGGTGATCCGGATCCCTTTTTCGCGCAGGGCCGAGATCTCCCTATCCAGATGGGCGAGATCGATGGCCATACCGTTGCCCATCACACAGACGACTTCCGGGCGGAGGATGCCGGAGGGAAGCAGGTTCAGGATGAACTTGCCCCGGTCATTGACGACCGTGTGGCCTGCGTTGTTTCCGCCCTGGTAGCGGACCACGATATCCTGATCCTGACTTAAGAGGTCGACCATGCGGCCTTTTCCCTCATCACCCCAGTTGATTCCAACAATCGATGTTAACATAGAAAAACCTCATTTCGAAAGACACATCTGCCAATCGGGCAAAAGACTCTACAATAGTATATTTTTTTGGAGGACTTGTCAATATTTTTCACGCACACAGTCAAAAAAATCCGCATTTCCCTCAGATCAGATTGCTCGGGATCAGGCAGTTGTCCGCATCGATTGGAATGGGCTCTTCGCACATGCAGATGATCCCGCCGTTTCCACGCTCGACCGACGCTTTTTCCAGGACTTGGTACTTCTTGACCTCACGACGGTCTGGACTTGCCGATTTCTTGATCTCCAGCGGGTGGATCTTTCCGTTTTCCTCTACGAATACGTCGATTTCCTTGGCGTTGGAATCCCGGAAATACAGGATATTTGCTTTTGCCGAGGAGTAGGCGTAGTTGCGTACGAGTTCCATCACAACATAGTTTTCGTAGTAATGTCCGCTTGCCGCGCCCATCCTCAGCGCGTCCGCCGTCAACCACATGGACAGAAAAGCGCAGAGTCCGGTGTCACAAAAATACAGTTTCGGCGTTTTGGCGAGCCGTTTCAGCTCATTGTTCGCGTAGGGTTGCAACAGATACACGATCCCCAAACCCTGCAGGACTTCAAGCCAGTTCTTGGCGGTAGGCTGCGAGATGCCAGACGCTTCCGCAAGCGTGGCGTAATTCACCTGTTCCGCAACCAACGCCGCGCACGCACGCACGAACTTTTTGAACCGCACCTCGTCCGTGATTCCGCCCGCGTCGGCAACGTCCCGCATCAGATAGGTGTCAAGATAAGAGTTGTAATATTCGGCGCGCATTTCTTCGTCCGCACCGATCGCCTGCGGCATTCCGCCTTCCCATATATGCCGGAACACCTTGACGATGTCGTTTTTGCCGACCCTCTTTTGCCTGGCCTGCAAGGTTGCAAGCGAAAAATCAAGTTCGGTTTCAAAGCCGAGGCCGCTTTTTTCCCTTTGCGAAAAGCTGTATAGCGTCAGGATGCCGACTCTGCCTGCGAGCGTTTCACGGACGTTCTTCATCATACCGTACTGTTGAGATCCTGTCAGCCAGAACAGTCCCTTGTCTTCGCTTCCGTCGCAAATGATCTTAATTTGTTCAAAAAGTTCGGGCGCTTTCTGCACTTCGTCAATGAGGATCGGAGGCTTGTAGGTCTGGAAGAACAGGACGGGATCGTTCTTGGCCAGCTCTCTCGCCAAAGAGTTGTCAAGAGAAACATAGGTGCGATCCGTCCCTTCGGCTAAATGTTTCAACATGGTCGTTTTGCCGACCTGGCGCGCTCCCGTAACCAATATGGCTTTGAAAAAGCCGTTCATTTTCAGAAATTTGCGTTCCAATTCCCGTGTGCAATAGTTCATTATACCCTCCAAAATTATGAAAAAGTAAATCTCACTTTATAATATCATAAAAATGCGTTTTTGTCAACATGCTTTGGAGAGGAGAATAATTCAGGCCCGGGCTGGCCACGGAGCGGGAACCGCATATGGTACGGCAGATGCGCTTGGGTTGGGATCCCTCCTTTGCGCCTCCTTACGGGAAGGAACGCAAGATCCGGCTTTTTTTGAAGGATCGTCCCATGCAAAAAGAGTTGCATTCAAAATCCGACTATGATAGAATGGAAAAGGAAAAACAACCGCTGTGCAGAAAGGAGAAGCGACTTTCCCCGGCTCCGCAAAGGAGAGGAGAAGAGCGCGGAACAGTATGGAACCGAACAACAGCGAACCGAATGGTCTTTCGTCCGGGGAAGCTTTGAAAAAGATATACAAATTGCTTGAGGAGGGCGGATACAATCCGGTCGCCCAGATCGTGGGCTATCTGCTCAGCGAGGACCCGACCTATATCACGAACGTTGGGGAAGCCCGCAAACTCCTGCGCGACATTGACCGGGACGAGATGATGAACGAACTGGTCCGGTCCTATATGGGAGTCCGTCCGTGACCTATCTGGATCTGTCCACAGGAAAAGAAACGTTGGAACGTCCCCGGACCGTACTGGGTCTGGGCAATTTCGACGGCGTGCATCTGGCCCACAGGGAGCTGCTGGAGTCCGTGGTCCGTCTGGCGTCCAGACTCGAAAAAAGCGGGAAGAAAGAGAATCCGGAAACGGAGATCGTTCCGGCGGTCTGGTGCTTTGAACGGCCTTCGTCGGATTTTCTGTCCAAGGCTCCGGTCGGGCATCTGACCACGCTGGAGCAGCGCCTGGAGCTGTTCCGGGATGCGGGGATCCGGTATGCCGTCCTGGACCGGTTTGAAGACGTCCGGGATATGTCCCCGGAGCAGTTCATACGGGAAAGACTGCTTGGCGAATGCCGGTGCGAGGGCGTGGTTTGCGGATTCAATTTCCGGTTTGGAAAAGGTGGGGCAGGGACCCCGGAAACCCTCAGGCTGACGTTTGATCCGTGCCTCGTCAAACCCCGGAGGGTCTGTATGGGCGGAGTGGTCAGTTCCAGCCGTATCCGCTGGCTGATCCGGGCCGGAGATCTGGAACTCGCGGATCTTCTTCTCGGCCGGCCGTTTGAACTGACCGGAGTCGTATATGAGGGCCATCATCTGGGCCGGGAACTCGGCGTTCCGACGGTCAACCAGCGGTTCGGACCGGACAGCGTGATCCCGCGCCGCGGGATCTACGTTACGCAGGCTGTCGTGGACGGGAACGTCTATCCGGCGGTTTCAAACGTCGGATTCAGGCCCACCGTGGACACCGGACGGGAACTGAACTGCGAAACGCACATTCTCGGCTTTGACCGGGAGGTGTACGGATCCAGGATCTCGGTCCGGTTTTTGAAACGTCTGCGTGACGAGATCCGTTTTGAGACGACGGAAGCCCTTCGTATGGCGATACAGGAGGATATCCGGGATGCGGAAAGGTATTTCAGCGAACATCCGGTTTAGGATCATCTTTTGTCTGTGTCTGGCCCTTGTTCTGCTTTTGGGCGGAACCGTGGCGGCCGGAGCGGAACCCGATACGGAACAGCCTCAGGCCTTTGGCTTCTGGGGCTCTTTCGTCACCTATCCGGACCCCGGAAAGGTCGCGTCCGCAGCCGTATTCGAGACTTCGTCAGGCCAGCTGATCTACAGCCTGGATGCCGGAGAGATCCGGTATCCCGCGTCTACCGTCAAGATCATGAGCGGGGCGCTCGCTTGTGAACTGCTGGAATACCGGCTGGAGGAAACGGTCACGGTCACTCAGGCCATGATCCAGGGCGTGCAGGGAAACTCGCTCAAGCTCAAGGCGGGGGAAAGCCTGACGGTCCGGGATCTTTTGTACGGTCTCATCGTAGGCGGATACAACGACTGCGCGCAGGCGCTGGCCATCGTGTCCTGCGGGAGCCTGACGGCGTTCATCGAGCGGATGAACGAAAAGGCCGTGAGCATCGGCGCCCGGGATACGGTCTTCACCAATCCGTCCGGAATGCACGACCCCAAAATGGTCACCACGACCGCGGACGTGCTGCTGTGGGCCCGTTACGGGCTCAGCCTTGAACTCTACCGCACGATCATGAATACCGAGTCCTACATGATCCCGGCCACCGAAATGAGCCCCTCACGGGAGTTCTACAACCGGAATGAACTGGTGACCGATCACCGGACCCGGGCCTATTACGACGCCAGATGCATCGGCATGAACGCCGGCTATACCGATGAGGGAGGCTGGTGCGCGGTGACCTGGACGCATCGCGAGGAGGGTTCGTTCCTGGTCGCGGTCATGGGCGGGGAGGAACTGTCCTCCGGTACCGTCAGTTCGTATACGACCGTGAAAACGCTCCTTGACTGGGCCTATCAGAAGTTCGGCTGGACGACCGTCCTGAAGCCCGGCGATACTGTTGTGAGAGTGCCGCTGTCCGGTTACTCCATCGTTTCGGACGTGCCGGCCACCGTTATGAGCGAGGTCCGTATCTTTGCCCCGGTGAGCATCGGGTACCGAGATCTGCCCGGGTCCGAGGTCAGGCTGGCCAGTCCCTCGCTGGAGCCGCCCTTCGGGGCCGGCAAGGAGATCGGATACGTGAGGCTGAAATACAACGGGGAGACACTGGCCACGGAAAAGCTGATGACGGCGGAGGCGGCTGAACTGACCTCGCTGTCGAAATGGCTGCACATCGCGAAATCGGTGGAGAGCCATCCGGTGGTGCTGGTGTCCGCAGTGTCGTTCCTGGTCATGGGGATCGCGCTGACCGCTTTTTTGCGGGTACGCTTCCGGAGACGGATGCGGATGAGCCGGTACCTCTGAGACTTGACGACTTCAGATTAAGAACATTCCATTAACAAAAAATGAATAATCAGAAAATTAAGGCGGATTTCTATTGACATCCGCCTCTTTTTTGCAGTACAGTGAGTCATATTTATTTTACGGGCGCTTGCGCCCGGTGCAGGAGCGCATCTATGGGAATGACATTCATACGCAAACTTCCGATCCCGATGGAAGTCAAGGAAAAATATCCGCTGTCCTTGGAGGCGACCGAACACAAGGAACGCTTCGACCGCGAGGTGGCGGAGATCTTCGAAGGCCGGTCCAAACGCCTGATCCTGATCATCGGACCCTGTTCCGCGGACGCGGAAGAACCGGTCATGGAGTATGTGCACAGACTGGCCCGGATCCAGGAACAGGTCAAAGACCGTCTGCTCCTGATCCCGCGGATCTATACCAACAAGCCCAGAACGACGGGGAGCGGATACAAGGGTATGCTGCATCAGCCGGATCCCACCGGCCGTCCGGACGTATTCAAGGGCATACTGGCCATCCGGGAACTTCATGCCCGCGTGCTCCGGGAGACCGGTATGGGCACCGCGGACGAGATGCTGTATCCGGCCAACCACCGGTATCTTTCGGATATCCTGTCCTATGTCGCGGTGGGCGCCCGGTCCGTGGAGGACCAGGAACACCGGCTGGTCTCCAGCGGCATCGAGGTCCCGGTCGGACTGAAGAACCCGACGGGAGGCGACCTGACGATCATGATGAACGCTCTCACGGCCGCGTCTCATTCCCATTCGTTCATCTACCGCGGATGGGCGGTCGAGACGGACGGAAATCCGCATGCGCACGCGATCCTGCGCGGCTTCGTGGATCACCTGGGGCATTCCCATCCGAACTATCACTACGAGGATCTGGTGAACCTGGTGGAACTCTATGAGGAGTCCGGGCTGCACAACCGCGGGGTCATCGTGGATACGAACCATGCCAACTCGGGCAAGTGCTATGACGAACAGCCCCGGATCTGCCGGGAGGTGCTGTACAGCGCGCGCCACAACGCCGATGTCGGCGGAATGCTGCGCGGATTCATGATCGAGAGCTATCTGGAGGACGGAGCCCAGAAACCCGGGGAAGGCGTGTTCGGGAAATCCATCACGGACCCGTGCCTGGGCTGGGAGAAGTCCGAGAAACTGATCCTCGAGATCGCGGACAGGATGTAAGGGCAAAGCCATTCAGGAAAGGAGCGGCGCGCAGGCGCCGGTGACACATATGACAGTAGGAATCTGCGGGCTCGGACTGATCGGAGGATCCATGGCCAGAGCCTATCATGCCGAAGGGCAGACCGTATACGGATTTGACATCCGGGAAGAGACCATGAAAGCCGCACTGGAGGAAAAGGTGCTGGACGGAGTGCTGAACGAGACGACCGTGCAGGAGTGCGATCTCCTGATGCTGGCCGTCTATCCCAGGGCGGCCGCCGAGTATCTTCTTCACATTGCACCCTATCTGCAGCCCGACTGCATCGCGATCGACCTGTGCGGCACCAAACGCTGGATCTGCAAAGCGGGTTTTTCGATTGCCAGACAGTACGGACTCACCTTTTTCGGGTGCCATCCGATGGCGGGCACCCAGTATTCGGGTTACGAGAACAGCCGCGCCAATCTGTTTACGGGCGCTCCGATGGTCGTGGTGCCCCAGGATGACAGGCATCCGGAGAAGATCGAACGGCTGCGGGAACTCCTGGAACCGGTCCATTTCGCGACCCTGACCGTGACGACCGCGGAAAAGCACGACCAGATCATCGCGTTTACCTCCCAGCTGGCCCACGTGGTCTCCAACGCCTATGTCAAGAGCCCGAACGCGCAGCTGCACAAGGGATTCTCCGCCGGGTCCTACAAGGACCTGACCCGGGTGGCCTGGCTCAATGAAGAGATGTGGACCGAACTGTTCATGGAGAACCGGGACAACCTGTTCGACGAGGTCGAGAACATCATCCATGCCCTGATGGAATACCGGGACGCGCTGATGGTCGGGGACCGGGACCGCCTGAAGGAACTGCTCCGGGAGGGCCGCCTGGACAAGGAACGGGTCGACAAATCCTCGGAGAACGAGGACGAGACCTGAGGGAGCCGGTGCCATGACAACGATTACCGTACACGCTTCGCGTGAATACAATGTGGATGTGGGGAAGGGCCTTCTGGCCGGACTCGGCAGCAAGGCCCGCAGTCTCTGCCCCCGGGCCGGGACCGTGATGCTCGTCACGGACTCCCGGGTGGACGCGCTCTACGGCCGTACCGCCGAGGAAAATCTGGCCGCTGCCGGATTCCGGGTGGAGCGGTTCACATTTCCGGCCGGAGAAGCCTCCAAGAACACCCGCACATATCTTGAACTGATCGACCGGATGGCTTTGGCGCATATGACACGGACCGACCTGTGCGTGGCCCTGGGCGGCGGAGTGACCGGCGACCTGACCGGGTTTGCCGCGGCCACCTATCTGCGCGGGATCCCGTTTTTGCAGGTCCCTACGACCGTGCTGGCCATGGTCGACGCGTCGGTAGGGGGCAAGACCGCCGTGGACCTGGAGGCGGGCAAGAACCTGCTCGGCGCCTTCTGGCAGCCGGTCGGTGTTCTTTGCGATACCTCTCTTCTGTCCACACTTCCGGAAGAGATCTTCGGAGACGGCTGCGCCGAGATCCTGAAATACGCCCTGATCGGGGATCCGGAACTGTATGAGGATCTGCGTGCCCCGTTCCGGGATGACCCGGAGCGGATCATCGCCCGCTGCGTACAGGACAAGCGGGACGTGGTCGAGGAGGACGAACGGGACACGGGAAGACGCCAGCTGCTCAATTACGGACATACCTTCGGACACGCCATCGAAAAATGCTCGGACTATACAGTCTCCCACGGGAGTGCCGTCGCAATCGGCATGTGCATGGCCGCACGGGCTGCCGCGGCATTCGGACTCTGCCCCGGGGACGTACCCGAAAAGACCGCAGAGAGGGTCCGGGCGCTCGGACTTCCGGACCGGACGGCATATAGCGCCCGTGAACTGGCTCTTGCCGCAATGTCCGACAAGAAGCGGGCCGGGGACAGGATCAGCCTCGTGATCCCGGACCGGATGTGTCACGTTGGACTGCACCCGGTACCCGCGGAGGAACTGGAAGACTGGTTCACAAAAGGATTGTAAAATGGAACTTGTATTGCAAAAACTGGATTTTCCCAGAACCGTGGAGGCTGTGACCTCGAAGAGTATCGCGCACCGGATGCTGATCTGCGCCGCGTTCTCCCTGCGGTCCACCCATATCAAGTTTAGAAGGGTGGGATCGGACATCCTGCACACGATCCACTGCCTGCAGGCGCTGGGCGCCGGGATCCGGGACATCCGGGAATCCGAGGACGGTGTGTTCGAGTGCGTCATCGAGCCGGTACAGACGATTCCGGAAGAGGCTGTTCTGGACTGCGGAGACTCAGGCTCGACCCTTAGGTTCCTGATCCCGGTCGTGGCCGCGTTCGGCATCCATGCCCGGTTTCTGCGGGAGGGAAGACTCGGCCAGCGGCCCCTGCAGCCCCTGACCGACCTTCTGGAACAGCACGGCGTCCGTCTGTATACCGACGGGGAAGGCATACTGCACAGCGAGGGCAGACTGGAGGGCGACTCGTTCGAGATCTCCGGACAGGTGTCCTCCCAGTTCATCAGCGGCATGCTGTTCGCGATGAGCCTGATGCCGGAGCCATCCAGGCTGACCATTACGGGTCCGGTGGAATCCGAACCCTATATCCGGCTGACCGCAGGCATCCTGAGCGCCTACGGTGTGACGCCGCAGTTCGAAGGCAACGTGGTGGAAATGCCGGGCAACCGCGCCCAGCACCTGCACAGGCCCCGCTGCTATATGGCGGAGGGGGACTGGTCCGGGTCTGCCGTATTCCTGTGTGCCGGCGCGATCGGGAAACATCCGGTCCGCGTCAGCGGGATCCGGCTGAGGACACTGCAGGGTGACCGCCGTGTCGTGGACATACTCAGCGCGTTCGGCGCAAAAGTGTATAAGGAAGCGGACAATTCCGTGACCGTGGCGCCCGGACGGATGCACGGCATCGAGATCGACGGCCGGGACATTCCCGACCTGATCCCGGCTCTGGCCTGTGTCGCGGCAGCGGCTTCGGGACGGACGGTGATCCGCAACGCGGAGCGCCTGCGCCTGAAGGAATCCGACCGGCTGAGCGCACTGTCCTCGATGCTCGGCGCGATGGGCGTCCGTGTGACCGAGACGAAGGACGGACTTGAAATACTGGGCGGAAGACCCCTTCACGGGGCGGCCGTGGACGCGCTCCATGACCACAGGATGGCCATGGCGGCTTCACTGCTGGCTCTGTTGATCCCGGCGGAGGAATCCGTAAGGATCCGGGACGCGGAATCGGTCAGCAAGTCCTGGCCCGGATACTGGTCGGACCTCGGGGTCCGGATCCCGGAACAGGAGGAGACAGACTAGTATGGATACCTATGGACAGAACCTCCGGCTCACGGTCGAGGGCGGTTCTCATGATCCCGAGATCCGCATGACCCTGTCCGGCTTTCCGAAAGGAGTCAGGGTGGACCCGGATGCGCTCGCGGCGCATATGAAACGCCGGGCGCCCGGACAGAACGCCTGGTCTACACAAAGGAAGGAAAGCGACGTTCCGGTATTCCGGAGCGGGATCGGTCCGGACGGGACCACGGACGGAAGCGAGATCCGGGCCGTGATCTGCAACCGGGATCCGCATTCGGGCGATTATGACAGCATACACGACCGCCCCCGTCCCGGACACGCGGACTATCCCGCCATCCGGAAATACGGGCCGGAAGTGGATCTGCGGGGCGGAGGCCACTTTTCCGGCCGGCTGACCGCATTGCTGTGCGTGGCCGGATATCTGTGCGAGACCTGGCTCAAGGAAAAGGGAATCTATGTCGGCGCGCATCTTCTGGCCGTGGGCGATGTCCGCGACAGGGCCTATGATCCGGTCCTCACGGATCCGAAGGATTTCGGAAAGACCGCCCAGGCGGAGTTTCCGGTCCTGGACACGGATGCCGGAGAGCGGATGAAGAAAAGGATTGCGGAGGCGCGGGAAGCGGGGGACAGCATAGGCGGTCTTGTGGAATGCGCGGCCACAGGCCTTCCCGCAGGACTCGGAACCCATATGTTTGCCGGAGCCGAGGGACGCATCGCCTCGATGCTGTTCTCGATCCCGGCCGTCAAGGGCGTGGAGTTCGGGGACGGGTTTGCCGTATGCGGACTGCGCGGATCCGAAAACAATGACCCGTACGTGACCGACGGCCGGTCCGTGCGGACCGAAAGCAATCACGCGGGCGGAATCCTGGGCGGCATGACCACCGGGATGCCCCTGATCTGCCGGATCGCCGTCAAGCCTACGCCGTCCATTGCCCGGACGCAGCGCACGGTTTCACTGTCTGAAATGAAGAATGTCGAGATCCGGGTCCAGGGCCGCCACGATCCCTGTATCGCGCCGCGGGCCGTGCCGGTCGCGGAATCCGCGCTGGCCGTCGCCGTAACGGACCTGATGCTCGACTTGGAGGAGTACAATCATGGATAAGGACAAAGGACTGGACCTGGAGGCCCTGCGCGGGGAGATCGACGGGATCGACCGCGAACTGGTGGACCTGCTTGTGAAACGCCTGCAGGTGACCGAAGAAGTGGCGAAATGGAAGAAGGAACAGAACAGACCGGTGTATGACGCCAAACGGGAAAAGGAGCTCCTCAACCGGGTGGAGTCGCTCGGCGGGGAGACCTACGGCTCGTATATCCGTACGCTGTACGAATCGCTGACATCCCTCTCCAGAACCAACCAGCACCGCGTGCTGGGCGGGTCCGGCCGGACGGCCGGACAGATCGCCCAGGCCCTTACGCAGACGCCTCAGCTCTTTCCGGAGAAAGCGGCCGTGGCCTGCCAGGGTGTGGAAGGAGCCTATTCCCAGCATGCCGCCGAGAAGCTGTTCATCAATCCCGACATCCGGTACAAGCGTTCGTTTGAGGACGTGTTCGCCAGCGTGATGTCCGGCGAGTGCCGGTACGGGGTACTGCCTCTGGAAAACAGCACGTCGGGTTCGGTCCGGCAGGTCTATGACATCATGATCCGGGACGAGAGCTGTCCGGTCTATATCGTCCGGTCCCTCAGGCTCAAGGTGGATCACTGCCTGCTGGTCAAGAAGGACGCGGAACTGTCCGGCATCCGGGAGATCCTGTCCCACGAGCAGGCGCTGAGCCAGAGCGACGGATACTTGAAAAAAAGATTCCCTCATGTTACAATAACGGCATGTCCGAACACGGCAGTGGCCGCGCAGACCGTTGCGGAATCCGACGGATCGGTCGCGGCGCTCGCGTCTCCGGACTGCGCTGCCGAATACGGACTGCGCATCGCCGAGAGCGACGTCCAGGACAACAAGAACAATTACACGCGGTTCATCTGCATTTCAAAGACCCTGGAGATCTATCCGGGCGCCCAGAAATCCAGCATGGTGCTGGTGACCGAGCACAGGCCCGGCAGCCTGTCCCGCGTGCTGAACCGGTTCAACGCCTACCAGATCAACCTGACCAAACTGGAGTCCAGGCCGATCCCGGGGCATGACTTTGAATTCATGTTCTATTTTGATTTTGAGTGTCCGGTCTACTCGGCCAGACTCGGCAAGTTCTTTACCGAGACCGAACAGAACTGTACCTATTTCCGCTATCTCGGCACCTATTCCGAGATGCTGTAGACGGAATCATCCCTGGAATCATCCTTAAGGAAAGGAGGTCGGCGCATGCCCCAGTTTACCAAACAGGCGATCATCCAGTCGTTCCTGCGGATCGCGGAGAAAAAGCCGGTGACCAAGATTACGGTCCGCGATATCGTCGATGACTGCGGCGTGAACCGGAACACTTTCTATTACCATTTTCAGGACATCTACGCGCTGATCGAGGAGGTCATCACCAACCAGATGCTCCGCACCGTTCCGGATGGAACGGATTCCAAGTATCTGACCGACGTCTTTACGCAGACGGTCCTGTTCATGCTGGAACATAAGCCCGCGTTTCTCAATATCTACCGGTCCGTAGGACGGGAGGTCTTCGAGAACATGACCCAGAAGAACGCGACCATCATTTTTTCCCGCTATATCGACAGCAAGCGTACGGAAGGCCGGGAAATCTCGGAAGAGGACCGGAACATCCTGATCCGCTTCTATATGCACGCCGTTCTGGGTATCCTGTATGACTGGATCTCCAAGGGTATGACCGAGGACGTGGGTTTCATCATGCGGAGGCTCCGCATCCTG
>JAFYHA010000060.1 GCA_017539425.1 Clostridia bacterium | reverse complement strand
TGATCAGCCTGCTCATGCGGTTCTACGACGTGGACGACGGCGCGATCTACCTCTCCGGGGAAGACGTGCGCACGATGGATGCTGAAAAGCTGCACAGCCGGTTCGGCGCTGCGATGCAGAACGATTTCCTGTATGCGGATACCATCTATGAAAACATCCGGTTCGGACGGGATCTCGGCGAAGAGGACGTCCGGAGGGGCGCGGCGCTCGCGCAGGCCGACGAATACATCCAGGCCTACCCTGAAGGATACGATCATCCGCTTGCCATCAAGGGGCAGAACGTGTCCGGCGGGCAGAAGCAGAGGATCCTCGTGGCCAGGGCTCTGGCCGGGCGCCCCGAGATCCTGATCCTGGACGACAGTTCCAGCGCACTGGACTATAAGACCGAGGCCGACCTCCGTTCGGCCATCCGGCATATGGAAGACCATCCCACGACGGTCATCGTCGCGCAGCGGGTGAGCGCCATCAAGGACGCGGACCTCATCCTGGTCATGGAAAACGGGGAAGTCATCGGATCCGGAAAGCACGCGGACCTGATGCAGAATTGCGACGTCTACCGTGAGATCGCCGATTCCCAGATGGGCGACGGGAACGGGGGTGACTTCGATGAATAACCCCACCCGCATCGGCGGCAACAAAAACCAAATGGATGCCGCCCCGAAGCTGTCCAAGGAAACGCGTTCGCGCGTGCTCAAGCGGATCTTCCGCACCTACCTCTGGCCCTTCCGCTGGAGTCTGCTCGGCGCGGTCCTGCTCATGATCGTGGCCAACCTGCTGGCTTTAGTCGGGCCGAAACTGTCCGGCCTGGCGATCTCCGCCCTGGTCGGGGAGAACGGACAGGCGGATCTGCCGCTGGTCGTCCGCTACTGCATCTATATGGCCGTGTTCTATCTTCTGTCCGGCGTGATGTCCTTCTTCATCTCGCGGATCATGATCCGGATCAGCCAGCGGATCACCTATACGATGCGACGGGACGTGTTCAAAAAGCTGATGAAACTGCCGGTGTCCTATTTCGACACCCATCTGACCGGTGACATCGTGAGCCATATCTCCTATGATATCGACACCATCAACGCGTCGCTGTCCAACGATCTTCTGCAGGTCATCGCAAGCCTGGTGACGGTGGTGGGCGCGTTCGTGATGATGCTGACCATCTCGCCGGTGCTGGTGCTCGTGTTCTTCGTCACCATCCCGGTCTCCCTGTTCTCCACCCGGTACAAGTCCCGCCGGATCCGGCCCCTGTTCAGCCGCAGGTCCGCCAAGCTCGGCGAACTGAACGGATATGCCGAAGAGATGCTGTCCGGGCAGAAGACGATCAAGACCTATCACAAGGAAGCCGAGATCCTCCGCCGGTTCGACATTCACAACGACGAGGCCGTGGAGGCCTACTACCGCGCGGACTACAAGGGCGTGGTCATCGGCCCGACGGTCAACTTCATCAACAACCTGTCGCTCGCACTGGTCACGATCCTGGGCAGCATCTTCTATATGAACACCATGTTCGTAGCCGGATGGCCGCTGATCCTGGCCATCGACCTCGGGGACGTGGCCGCGTTCGTGCAGTATTCCCGCAAGTTCGCCGGACCGATCAACGAGTTTGCGAACATCGTCAATGAGATCCAGTCCGCCACGGCGGCCGCGGAGCGCGTGTTCCGCGTGCTGGACGAGACGGAGGAGACGCCGGACGAACCGGATGCCGAGGTGCTGAAGGATCCGAAAGGTGCCGTGGAACTGGATCACGTGCAGTTCGGCTACGTGCCCGGACGGCAGATCATCCACGATCTGTCCATTAAGGTCGAACCCGGACAGACCATTGCCATCGTCGGCCCAACCGGGGCCGGCAAGACCACGATCATCAACCTCCTGATGCGGTTCTATGACGTGGACAGCGGCGAGATCCGGATGGATGGGCGCCCGGTCCGCCACCTGACGAGGGAAAGCATGCGGCTGGCCTATGACATGGTCCTCCAGGACACGTGGCTGTTCTACGGGACTGTGAAGGAGAACATCCTGTACGGCAGGACCGACGCGTCCGACGAGGAGGTCCGCGCCGCGGCGAAGGCGGCCCGGATCGATCACTACATCGAAACGCTGCCGAACGGATACGATACCATCCTGTCCGATGACGGGGTCAACATTTCAAAGGGCCAGAAGCAGATGCTGACCATTGCCCGCGCGATGCTGCCCGGTTCGCCTCTCCTGATCCTGGACGAGGCCACCTCCAACGTGGACAGCCGCACCGAAGTGGCTGTACGCGAGGCCATGGACAATCTGATGAAGAACAAGACCTGTTTCATTATCGCGCACAGGCTGTCGACCATCCGTCACGCGGACCTGATCCTGGTCATCCGCCATGGCGACGTGGTCGAGAGCGGCACGCACGAGCAGCTGATGAGCCGCCCGAGCTTTTACCGGGAACTTTACCGTTCCCAATTCCAAGAATAGAAAACGATCGAGGAATCTATCATGTACGATGAACTGACCAAAGTAGACATTCAGAAAATGCAGGACGAGCTCAAGGAGCTCCGGGACCGTATGCCCAAACTCAGGGAAGACGTGAAGGTGGCGAAAGCCTTTGGGGATCTGTCCGAAAACGACGAATACCGCCAGGCCAAGCGCGAGATCAACGGCGTAAGGAGCCGGATCCGCTACCTGGAGAATATGATCAAGACCGCACACGTGATCGAAGCCAAGCAGGAAGAGGGCGTGGCCTGCCTGTTCGACTTCCTCTCGATCGTGTATCCGGAGAACGGAGTGCCCGAAACCGACTGGGAGACGCGGTGCGTGCGGATCGTGACCACGCTCCGGAACGACGTGTTCCATGACTGCATCTCCAAGGAATCCCCGGTCGGCAAGGCACTGCTGGGCCGGCGGGAAGGGGATACCGTGACGGTCATAACGCCGAACGGCAACACCTATCCCATCCGGATCGTCAAGATCGAAAAGGGAGAGGACGACACCGACCTTCCGATTTCATCCTATTGAAACCGGTCCTTAGAAACACGCAGGAAACCGTGCCCGGAGACGCTTGTCCGGGCACGGAAAAGCCCTGAAAATCTTTTACAAACCTATTGACAAGAAGGCAGCTTTGTGCTAAAATCGGCGTGTTCTGGGAAATCGCTGGTGTGGCTCAATGGCAGAGCAGCTGATTTGTAATCAGCAGGTTGTTGGTTCGACTCCGATCACCAGCTTACAAATGGGGGATTTCCCGAGCGGCCAAAGGGGGCAGACTGTAAATCTGTTGTCACTGACTTCGGTGGTCCGAATCCACCATCCCCCATATTTTCAAGGTGGACGGTACACGGTATCGTCCGCTTTTCTTTTTCAGAAAGATTCCAAGATCAGGAGGCGCTCTATGAACAAGGATCTTGTCCGCAGGACCGAACGGTTTCTCAAGGCCCGGTTCGAGGAAGCACAGTATCTCGGCTCGCATCCTTTGGAAAAGGCCTATCGTCTGGAACACACCTACCGGGTGGCCAACATCGG
>JAFYHA010000059.1 GCA_017539425.1 Clostridia bacterium | reverse complement strand
TAACAGCCGTAGGAACTGTCGGATTCCGGATTTCCGGCAAACGTGGTGCGAAAATCCGCGCCGTACAGTTCCCCGTCCTTCCAGTAAAAATCCATCTTGGGCAGATAGTACCGTGCCAGATCCATCTTGTCCGCCCGGAAGCCTAGATGGTTGAGCAGAATGGTCAGCGACACGGTCTCGCAGCCGGTAGGGAGTTCCGGATTCTGGAGAATGTTGGTCACCTCGATCCGCTTGACCCGGGCGGCATCCGTTTCCGTGCTCTTTTCGGTTTCTGTATCCGGTCTCATCGTTTGTACCTCTCCGTCTGTCTCCGGTGATTCCGTTTCGGTATCGGTTGCCCGCATCTCTTCCGTTTCGGTATCGGTTTTCGTCTCTATTTCGGTCGCAGGGACCCCCGGTACGGTCTCCGTCCGGGCCGGTGTCCCGGCCTTCTGTCCGCAGGACGCAAGCGCAAGCAGAACCGGCACCAGCGCCGCGGTCAGAATCCTTTGTATACGGCTCATTTCCGGGTGCCTGGAATCATGACCAGTGCGTCTCCGTCACCGTTCCAGCGGCAGAGCGTTCCGGACGGAAGATTCAGTTCGCGTTCCCAATCCGCCAATGAGGCGTTCAGGGTATTTGCCGTGTCAGCAAGTTCCACAGGAATCCGGTTTGTCCGGACCGTCATGTTTTCCTCGCTTCCGCTCACTTCCGCAAAGCAGTTCTCCACACGGTAGTCTCCGCCCTCATAGGCCGTAAGACCGCCCACGGAGCCATTTCCCTGCAGATCACAGACGATGACGCAGTTGAGGATCGCGGCATTCGCATGGATGGATGAGGTCAGGCCGGCCACGCTGTGCGTCGCCGAATAGATCTCGCCGTACACCGCGCAGTTGACGACGGTCGCGCCCGACCTTACCGAACGGCAGAGTCCGGCGGCCTGCTCGGTATTCCGGATGGAGATGCCGAAGACCTGTATATTGCGGAGATGCCCGCTCACATATGGGAAGAGGCACGCATTTCCGCCAACCGTCTCGCAGATGATCTTCCATCCCCCGCCGTCATAGGTCCCGGCAAAGGTCGAGGTACTGTCCGTGGTCGCATTCAGGTCCAGGACCAGGTCCGCGGTCTGCAGATAGTATTCGCCCTTGCAGTCTTTGCGGGAACGCAGTTTGGCGACCAGACGCAAAAAATCGGTCTCATTCTGGATCAGGTAGGGATCCGTCTGGGTCCCGCTTCCTTTCCAGGGCGTTTTCCGGCTGACCATCGCGCTGTACTCTTCCCCGGCAATCAGGTTCTGGATGTAGGCGATGCGCCGGCGCAGAAAACCCTGCAGGTACACGATCTGGGACTCAAACGTGGTATAGTTCAGGACCCAGTCGTCATTGGCTCCCACTTTTTTGTTCAGCACGTCCCAGCGCTGGAAATTGAGTTTTGCCGAGATATCCAGGATCCCGGCCATTTTGTCCATACTGGTCAGGGCCGCGCAGATCCGGTCATAGGAATCTGTCCAGAGTGAGTAGATATCATCTTTGAAAAAAACCAGCTTGAACAGTTTGCGGATGATATAGGACCCCTGCAGATAGGAGGATGAGGTGTCCCGGTTCCCGTAATTGGCGTTTCCGGCCCCGAGGTCGAAATCCCAGACCGGTCCCATATGGAAGACCCCGTTTCCGTCCAGATACATGTACACGCTGGAATGGAAGGATGCGTCCATATTCATCATCAGGTCCTCGACGATAAACCACTGCGCCGCGGATTCCGGGTCCAGATAGGTCCGGATCTTGTCCTCGTTGCCTTCGTCCAGGGCCTGTACCGCCTTTCTCCAGCGGTCCGCCACATAGTTCAGCATCTCGGGCGTCAGGTTCTCGTCCGGGTCCTTGAAGGTCATCCAGTGGCCGTCCAGATTGATAAAATAGGCATCGGCGACCGGATCGTAAGTACCTTCCCCGAACGCCTGCCATTTTTCTTTCTGGGAACCGGACACTTCATTGACATGACCGTCCCACTCCAGAATATAGCCCATCTCGTTCGGCTGGAACGCCGGATCGTATTTGGGTATGTTGATCGAGTTCTTGTCGATCTCGATCTTTTCAATGACCGTATAGTTGCCGTGATACTTGCCGTTGTACCACAGGTCCACGAACCGGACCTGCATCGTATCCTTCATTCCAACGGCCAGGGACAGTTCGGCACCCAGGAAGTTGCGCATCAGGGATTTGTCCTGATAATTGGAAACCAGACAGAATTTCTTGTGTGAAGGCAGTCCCAGGAAGGAATGCTTGCTCTCCAGCTTGACGTTGTACCCTTTTTTGGGGAATCCCCATGAGGTATTGCCCCGGCCCTTTGCCGCCCCGTCGACCAGAAGCGGGACCGCCTGGGACCAGGAACATACAGACGGATCTCCGCCCCCGATGTATATGCGGGACGGGATCCAGTTGACTTTGTCTTTGATCTGGCTGAAATCCGAGGTGGACAGGCTGAGGGACGGAAGACCGGTACGGAGATTTTCAACAAGGATCCGGTAAACGGCGGGATCTCCATCCATATGCAACGTGCGCTCACGGGTCAGATCCAGAGCCGTCTCACCGGAGACCACTTCGTTTCCGTCCTCATCCCGGACGGTATGCCCGCCGGCTTCAAACACCGGTACGACCCGGGACAGGTCGATCCCGGCAGGCAGAATAGCCGAGATGCATCCGCCGGCTATGTGGCAGGCCACGGAAAACGGGATCCTCTCGTTTTCTTGAGTGCGGATCCAGAAAGACTGGATTTTCTCAGAGGGATAGGTCTTGGCCTGGGAAGGGTCGATAAAGGCCGTGCCTGCTTCTTCCCCGTTGACGTTCCATGTGTTCTCCCGGATCACAGAAGAGGCTTTCAGATAGTTGGGCATCGTCGGTTTACCGGCCGGTTCCGGAATGGGATCCGTTTCCGGTGCGGTCTCGGTCTCCTGATCCGTTTCAAAAGAGGTTTCCGTATCCGCCCCTGAGCTTGTTTCCGCTGTTTCATCCGGGCGTCCGGAGGTTTCGCTGTCCTGCTCCTTACCGGTTTCCGGGCGGCTGTCCGTTGTCTCCGTACCGGTCTCCGAAGGACCTGTGTCTGAGCTGCCGCAGGCCAGAAGGCCCGGCAGAATCATGGTCATCAAAAGCAGTGCCGCTAGTATTCGTTTGATCATAGGGACACCTCCTGCTTCCAAGCTTTGCCAGATTCCAGGCAAGCCACGCTCTACGCGCGCAATCTATTAGTATTATCATATCATATTTTACCATCCTCTTCAATTTGTCAGACGCAAAAAGCACTTTTTTTACAAAATTTGCAAACCCCTTGTCACGGAGGGTTCAATGTGGTATAATCCCTCCTGTGATTGCTGGTGTAGCACAGTCGGTAGTGCAGCTGATTCGTAATCAGCAGGTCGAAAGTTCGAGTCTTTTCACCAGCTTCATTTAACAGCTTTTAAAACGAAAAAGCAAGCATTGGTTCTGCCAGGTGCTTGCTTTTTCGTTTTTTCAGCCATGAAACCCGATATTGCCGTTTGGTACATGCTTTTGCTCTTTTTGTCTATGGTATCACCCACCTCAAAATGGTATACTGGATTTGTATCCGGAACCGTCCGGAGCAAGGAGGAACAGGACAATGGCAAGCAGAAAACTTAAGATCGCGCTGGTCGGGCTGGGATTCGGCGGCGCATTTGTCGAAATCTACAAGTGTCACCCGATGGTGGGTGAAATCGTGATCTTCGACCCGGACCACGCCAAGGAAAAGTGGTTCTACGATACATTCGGTATCCGGGCTCCGTACCAAAGTCTGGACGAGATCCTGCGCGACGATAGCGTGGATGCCGTGCATCTCGTCACCCCGATTCCTCTCCATGCCGAACAGAGCGTTGCCGTACTCAATGCCGGCAAACACTGTGCATGCACCGTTCCGATGGGTGTATCCCTGGAGGAACTCCGAGCCATCGTGGAGGCCAAACGGAAAAGCGGAAAGAACTATATGTTCATGGAAACCACGCTTTATACATACCAGTTTATGTACGTCAAGAAAATGCTGGAAAGCGGCGAACTCGGCCGCATTCAGTTCCTTCGCGGTTCCCACTATCAGGACATGGAGAACTGGCCCCATTACTGGGACGGTCTCACTCCCATGCATTACGGCACTCACGCCATCGCCCCGATGGTCGGCCTGTCCGGTTCCCGAATCGCACGCGTCCATGCGTTCGGCAGCGGGACCATGCGGGAAGACCTGGTCCGGAACTACGGAAACCCCTTCCCGGTCGAGAGCGCACTATTCGCGTTTGAAAACGGGCTGAAGGGAGAGGCTACCCGGACCCTGTTCGAAACGGCTCGGATCTATCAGGAAGGCATGTTCGTATACGGCAGCAAGAAGAGTTTCGAATGGGGCTTTTCGGATGGAGACAATCCGTACATCACCTCCCTTGTTCCCAGACAGGACTGCCGCGGATACGATCACAAAGTGGAAGTCGTGACCATGCCTAACGACTATTCGGACCTGCCCGAAGAGCTCTGGCGTTTCACGGTCGGAGGCAACTACGACCCTCTGCGTCCCCAGGAATCGCTGAAAGTCGGTGCCGGAGCCGGTCATCACGGATCCCATCCCCATCTTGTCAACGAGTTTGTGCTGAGCATCGTGGAGGAGCGCAAGCCCTGGATTGACGAAATCATGGGAGCCAATATCACGGGTGCCGGAATCTGCGCGCATCTGTCCGCGATGCGGGACGGCGAACTGGTCAATGTGCCCAGTTTCTGAGAGCACTATGCAAACTCTTTTCAATCTGGATACCGATTACGCAATCGAAAGTTGCGATTATCACACCTACCCCACCCCGATTCTCCATCCGGACCGGATTCTGCCCTTTCACGATCTGGTCTTCGTTCTGGACGGCTCGTGGGAGATCTATCAGGACGGCGAACCGTTTCTGTGCGAAGCGGGAGACGCCATCCTGCTGGCCGCAGGCCATCATCACTATGGCAAGGTCGGCTGCGCGCCAGGCACACGAACGATATTCGTCCACTTCTACGAGATCGGGGCAAAGGAGCCCGGAGCAAACAGTCTGGCTATAGAAACCATTGTCAGACATGGAAACGGATATATGCTGAAACGGCTTTTGGACGAACTCGTTTTCCAGAACAACATTCCGGCCACTCCCGAGAATCCCGGCATCGTATCGTCACTCCTGAAGACGATTCTTTGTCAGATATACACCCTGCAGACCGTCACAGGCACCGCAAACCGTTCCATCTACAGTGTGGCGAAGCGGATCCTGGAAGATCCGTCCCGGTTCATTCCCACGAAGGAACTGGCCGATCTGGCCGGAATGTCCGAGAGGCAGTTCAGAACACGCTTCATCCAGGTCTTCAAACAAACTCCGCACAACTACCAGATGTCCGAAAAACTGAGAGGAGCCCGGGAAATGCTCTTGAACTATCCGGAAGCCGGGTTGAAAGAAATTGCCTCCTGCTTCGGCTTTTACGACGCGTTTCATCTAAGCCGCAGCTTCAAGAAGGCATACGGCGTGTCTCCTACAGCCTACCGGAAAGACAATTCCTCTCCGGGCCGTATCTGAGAACTTCAGAAAGAAGGTCAACATGCAACAACTACACAGGATACTGACGGCATGCCTGGCGTGCCTGCTCACCTTGACGATCCTGGCATCCGGCGTTTCCTGCGCCACGCCAGCCAAGCCTCAGGAAACCCGGGACAACCCGGATACCCGCCTGGAAACCGACACACAGGGATCCGCAGCAGAAACCGAACCGGAACCGACGAGACTGCTACCGGATCTTCCTGACGTCACCTTTCCCGGGGAGGTCATTCACTGCCTGCACTGGACCATCGGGTCGGAAGGCGTAGGCGGAGACTGGACCCCCTGGGAAGAGATTGCAACAAATGTACTCAATGGAGAAACGATCAATGATGCGGTTTTCAACCGCAACTCCGCTGTCGAAGAGCAATACGAGGTCAAGATCACGACCGAATATGCATCCAACTACGAAGTCGTCGACAAAATTCTCAATGCCGTTTCCACCGGAGACGACACCTATTCCTTCTTTGTGAACCGGTCCGGGGACATTCCACCCCTGTGGACGATCGGAGCCCTGTACGATCTGCGTGGAAATGAAGTCCGCTATATAGATTCCACCAAGCCGTGGTGGAACCAGGACTCCCTGAAAACGTTCACATTCGGAACTGTAACTCAGTTTGCGGCTTCCGATATTCTGGTTCTGGACAAATCCGAAACCGCCGTGGTATTCTTCTCTACGAGGCTCCAGGACGACTATGGTCTGGAGAATTACTACGAACTGGTCGAATCCGGAAAATGGACATGGGAAGCGCTCATCCGGAATGCGGAATCCTGTGTCAAGGATCTGGACGGAGACCTCATGATGACCGCCGCGGACCAGTGGGGATCCTGCGGAAACCGGGCACCCGGAGAATACCTCTACGTGGGTTCCGGGCTGAAATTTGCGGACATAGACGACGAAGGTCATATCTTCACGGAAGTTGGTTCCGAGAACAGCATCGACCTGATGCTGGCCATCCATGACGACATCCTGTATGCGCCTTTCCATGCAAATTCAGACTATTTGGGCCTCAACATTCCGAAAAAGTTCATGAGCAACGAAATCGAGTTTCTCTTCTATTCCGTAAAACTGGCCAACACCTTGCGGAATATGGAATCCAACTACGGAATCCTGCCGATACCGAAATTCGATGAGTACCAAACGCGCTATTACGACCATGTAATGCCGGACGGCGACAGTGTCCTCGCCATTCCGATCTCCAACGAAAACCCATCTATGACAGGTCTGATCCTCGAGGCTCTGTCCGCAGAATCCTACTATACCGTCTATCCCGCTTTTTACGATACGATTATGATGGGCAAGTTTTCCAGAGACCCCGAAACACGGGATATGCTTAAGATCGTCTTCGACTCCCGCACGTACGACATCGGGCCGGTCCATGGGCTGAGCCGGTTCATCGTATCGTATGCCACTTATGCCGCGGAGCATCACGGAGATACCGGCTTTGCGTCGTTGTATCAGAACTACGCAAACCAGATTCAGTCAGACCTTGATGAAATCAACGAAAAAATAGATGAATGGAAGCTGTTCAGCTGATTCGTAATCAGCAGGTCGAAGGTTCAAATCCTTTCACCAGCTCTCAAACTCAATACAGAAAATGCTTTTCCGTATACTGTCATCAGTTTGGAAAAGCATTTTTCTTTGTTTTGTGCACCTGATTATGAAAACTGTCTTGCCTGCTCCTATTATGGCGCAATTCAGTTCAAATGTACATGGCTTAAGAGAGTAACCGATTTGTTAGATAATGTCAAGCAGATTCCCAAGTGCTACAAAACAGGCGGCGCACACACAGCAAAAGCCGTGCATGAGCCGCCTGTTTTCACAATTCCATTATAACCTTACTTATTGCGGATCCGTTCGAAAGCCACGACCGTATCGTCCAGCACTTTCTCAATGGATTCCTGCGCAGCGGTAAATGCGGAAACGAATCTGCCCGGACTATCCAACACCTTCAAGATCACGTCCGCGATGACAGCATCGTACCAATACGTCTGTCCCAGTTCCAAAACCCGATTCCGATCGAGCATCCGCAGCATATCGCCGCTTTCTTCGTCCCGCACGTTTTTGATCTCCAGGACCTTTTCCACATAGGACGGAATGATATTCTTCCAGGACAGATAAGCCATAGTCTCCAGCACTGCACTGACCATCTCGTAATCCCGGACGGAGCTGGGCACGAAGTGCGCTACCACACCGGTGATATACGAGCTGTAGGGGTCGCCAGGCTGCTTTTCCTCATACGTCGGGAACGGAGCTACGCCGTAATCCATATTGGAACCCCGCATTCGGTCCAGATACACGGGCGCAGTGCCCGCAAAAAGAGCCACCTCGTTGGCGAACATGTTGATGACGTTCTCATACACATGTCCGACGTTGTATTTCGTCTGTGCCAGCCTGGAATCCGCAATCTGGTTATTGCTGAGATCCTCTACGATCATAGAGAAGATATCGAACAGTCTTTCGTTCCCTATCACGGCAAGATACGGCAGATCATCCTGATTCTTCTTGATGTAGTTCTCGCCTGATACCGTAATGAAGTTGTTAGTCCAAAATGTGTTGTCGTAAACAGCCCCCCAAATACGCTCGCCGTCCCGGGGCTCCGCTTCGGTACTTACGATCTGCATCATGGAAAGCATGTTTTCCATCGTCCATTTGCCTTCCGCAACCAGTTCATAAGGGTCGTCCAGAGCATAATCATTGACCATATCCTTGTTGAAAGCCAGAACGTGCATGCCGCCGAATAGGTCGATGTTGAAATAGCCTGCTGCAAAATACAAGTCCCCGCCCAGCGTGAGTTCCTTGTTCATGGTCTGGTACCACCAGGGATTCTGCAGGTTCACATAGTACCGCTCCAGCTCGCTGACCGGCGAGACCATTCCATTCATCGCGAGATTCAGCGCAAACCGGTCGATCCAGATGCCGAGCTGGACGTCGTCCTCGCCTGAACTCACCGCATTCTGCATAGCGGAGGTGTCAGTCAGTTTCCCACGCGTGTCCACGACCATGTTCACGCCCAGTTTTTCGTTGATGTAATTATTCCGGTCGACGAGCTGGTCGTTCACCTGATCTCCGTTCAGCTGGTTGAAGCCGGCATGGACCCAGTACATCTTGGTCGTCTCGTTTTCCCCCGGGCAAGTCAGGATCTTGAACTCCCTGCCGTACTTTTTATCGGGAACAGCCAATGTGTTTCCGGCATCCGTTTCAGTCTCCCTGTTTTGGCTCTCCGTTTCGGGACTGCCGGACTGTGCAGCAGTCTCCGAACCGTTTTCGGTCTCGCCTTTTTCCGAATCATCCGTCTTGCCGCAGCCCGCAAAAGCGGAAAGTAGCAGCAGTAAAGCCAGGAAAAAGGCCAGGATCTGCAGTTTTTTCATGCTACACCCCCATAAAACAAAGTTCCTGCGGGGGCAAAACCGCAGCCGGACACACCGGAAAACACGGCGCCGAACGGCCTCTCGCCTCCGTCAACGCGATTGTACTATACCCCATTTGCCCGTGTAAATGTTCTAAACCGACCAAAAACATATCCCTATTTGCCACGGCTCCGTCCGACCCGACAAAAAAAGGCCGTTTCACCGCCCTGCCAAGCACAGCCGCGAAACAGCCTTCTGTTCGATTTGCGCCTTTTGGACAGCGATTTCAGCTCCGCTCGGCAAGCACGCTCTTGCGGTAATCCATCGGCGCGATGCGATAATGCTTCTTGAACGCCTTGCTGAACGAATAGACCGACGAATAGTTCAGTTTGGCCGCGATCTGGGTAAAACTGAGATCGGTCTCCCGGATCAGGGTGCAGGCGGTTTCGAGCCGCCGGAGGTTGTAGTAGTCCGATATGGTCTGCGAGGTGTTCTTCTTGAAGACCTTGGACAGATACGTATAGTCGTATTTCAGTTCCTCGGTGATCTGCTGCAGGGACCGGATGGAGTAAATGTTCGCCGTGATGTAGCCCATGATCTGGTAGCACAGCTCGTCCTTGTTCACCGGCACCGCCGCCGTGGAGGACTGGTTGCTGAAAGAGCGTATGATCTGTATGACGATCTGCCTGAAAAGTGTTTCCAGGTAGGCGGATTTCAGCATCTTGTCTTCGCTCATTTCATAGATGGCAGACGAGACGAGCTGCTTGAGCTGCCCGTTTTTGATCACCCGTTTCGTGGGATCCCCGTACTGCAAAATGATATTCTGTAGCTCGCCGAATAGTTCGGTGTCATGCACGAAAAAGGCGAAAAAGTCGTAATGCATCGTGGTATTGTCCGGAACGCTGATCCTGTGGCGGTCAAGGGGGAAAGAAACATAGATGTCGTCCCTTTTTACGGGAACGGAAATCCCGTTTGTCTCGACGATCCCTTCTCCGGAAGTGACGACGGTCAGTTCAAAATAGTCCCAGTGGGCATGCTCGCTGATCACAGCTCCGGACTTGCAGTGAGAAGTCCCAAGCTGCAAGAGGCTGATCTGCCCGTATGAAACAGGGTCCACAAAGAACTTTTCGTAATGATACAACAGCTGTCCCATTTTTCGCTCCTCAAACCGGTCCGACCGGACCGCAAGCCCATTATAGTGCTTTCCGCAGTGCCTGTCAAGCGCAAAACCGGGCCAAGCGAGTGATAGCAGAACCGACTGCAAAAGCATGGCAAATAGGGATATGTTTTTGGTCAGTTCAGAACATTTACACCCCCAAGAGGCCATAGTATAATCGGTATGACCGCAAAGCGGTCGACCAACAATACATGTACCAGGAGTTTGTATGAAAACGACAGTTCTAGCGGTCATAGGATGTGGCAGGATCGCACGAAACGCACATCTGCCCGCCTTTTCCAGAATGAAAGACATCCGCGTCAAGTGGGCCTGCGACATCATCCCCGAAAAAGCGGAGAAACTGAAGGAAGATTTCCCCTTCATCGAGAACACCGAAACGGATTACCATAAAGTCCTGTCGGACAAAGAGGTCGAAGCGGTCTATGTGCTGACCCCCAATTACGCGCACTACACCATCACGATGGACGCGCTCAAAGCCGGAAAACATGTCTTCTGCGAAAAACCGATCACGGTCAACTACGACCTCTCCTGCGCCATGGCGAAAGAAGCGGAGGCGCGTAAAAAGATGCTCAACATCGGGGTCTGCAACCGCTACAACCGCTCGATCGAACTATTAAAGCAGTACGCGGAAGAAGGAAGATTCGGACAGTTGTACCACGTATACTGCTCGTTCCGGAGTTTCCGCTCCATTCCGGGGCTCGGCGGAGCATTCACCACAAAATCGCAGTCCGGCGGAGGCGTTCTGATCGACTGGGGCGTTCATTTCTTCGATCTCATCCTCTACATCCTAGGGAACGCGAAACTCAAGAACGTGACCTGCGACGCCTACAGCGAGACTGCGAAAAACATGCAGGATTACAAATACTACGGAATGTGGGCCGAAGATACCAAGGATATTGAAAACGGGACCAACGACGTCGAAGACTTCATCACGGGCTATATCCGTACCGACCGGGCCAGCATCTCCTTCAACGGCGCCTGGGCGCAAAACGTGGACCGGCAGGAGATGTACATCGACTTTCTCGGCGACAAGGGAGGCGCGAGACTGGATTACGGGGGAAAATTCACATTTTGGGATGCGAAGACCCTCGAGAGAATCGAGCCCGATTATGAGATCACGGACATGTACCAGAACGAAAGCGTCGGATTCATCCGCTCGATCCGCACCATGGAAAAAGACCGGAACAACATCGAGAACGTGCTGCAAACCGCAAAACTTTTGGACGTGCTGTATCAGTCCTCCAGAGAGCACAAAGAAATATTGGTAGAATCATGAAAACAATAGGATTTGCCGACTACTACCTCAACGAATGGCACGCGGACAACTATCCGGGCTGGATCGAGCAAATCAACCGGGAAACGGACAGCGACTTTGCAGTCGCCTATGGCTGGGCGGAACAGAGTGATTCCGCCGACTGGTGGTGCCAAAAATTCGGCGCGCAAAAATGCAACTCGCTCGAAGAACTGTGCGAAAAAGCGGACTATATCCTAATCCTGGCCCCTTCAGATCCCGAAAAGCACCTGGAATATGCGCGCCGGGTGCTGCCCTTTGGCAAAAAAACCTACATCGACAAAACGTTTGCGCCGGATCTTGCGACCGCCAAGCAGATTATTGCGTGCGCCAAAGCATACGGCACGGAGTTCTTTTCCACGTCCGCTCTTCGCTATGCATCCGAGCTTGTCCCGTATGCAGGCACGGATTCCCTTGTCACGACGGGCGGGGGCTCCTCCATAGGGGAATACATCATCCACCAGATCGAAATGGTCGTGAAAGTGATGCAGTGCCGGGCGGAAGCCTTGCGCGTGGACCGGCAAAAAGGAGAATATCTCATCCGCCTGCGGTATCCGAATGAAAAAGAAGCTACAATGCTCTACGCAAACCCGCTCCCCTTTTCGGTCCTCGGACAGTACGCGGGGAGCGAGCAGTTTTCAGAGATCCGTTCCGCCTATTTTCCCGAACTGATCCGGGACATCCTCCATTTCTTCGACACAGGAGAGAAATCCTTCGATCCGTGGGAAACACTTGAAGTCATGCGCATCCGCGAGGCAGTCCTTCGCGGCTGCGAAACACCGGGCGAATGGATCGCCCTTGCAAATAGCCAAAACTAGAGATCCGGGAGGAACGCCATGGCAGTTTTATACGGAAACGGGATCGATGACGATTATCCGGCCATTCAGGAAATGCTCGACTCCGGGAAAGCGGAGATCGTTCTCCCTGCCCCGAAGGAATGCTATATGATCAGCCGCACGCTGAAGATCCACTCCCGGCAGTCCCTGCACTTGGGCCGGTTTACGACCGTCCGGCTGACCCCGGGCGCGAACTGCGTCATGCTCGAAAACGACGATTTCGACACGTTCGGCGAGAGCATCTGCATAGACGGCGGGATCTGGGACATGAACCACAGCAGCCAGCGTCCGAATCCGTTCCATTTTCCGGATGAAAACGGAAAAACCCTGTACGATAACTGCGGGGTACGGCGGGAAGAATACCAGACCAAACACATCGCCGGGCTGAAATCGTTCAACCGGAACGTATATGTGGGACACTGCATGCGTTTTTGCAGGGTCCGGCGCTTCGTCCTGCAGAACGTCACGATCAAGAACCCCGTGGTTTTCGGGGTACAGATGGGCTACATGGAAGATTTCACGGTGCGCGACATTTTCTTCGACTACACCGAAGGAAGCCCGAAACTGTGGAACATGGACGGCATCCATGTGGAAGGCAACTGCAAAAACGGCTCGATCACCAATCTCATGGGCGCCTGCCACGACGATCTGGTCGCGCTGACCGCCGATGACGGTCTGTACGGACCGATCGAAAACATTCTGGTAGACGGGATCTATGCGTGCGGCTCGCACAGCGCGGTCCGGATCCTTTCGCACGGATATCCCGTGAATAACGTGACCATCCGCAACGTCTTCGGCAGCTTTTACGTGTACTGCATCGGACTGACCAAATACCATGGAGGCCCGGAGGAACGGGGCGTCATGGAAAACATTACAATTGAAAACGTTGCCGCCTGCGCCTGTCAGGGAACGGCGGACGTACAGGGGGGCTTCTATCCCCTTCTGTGGGTGCAGAGCGGTGTCGACATCACAGGACTGCGCATCAGCGGCGTCTACCGGGAAGAGCGCACTTTCCCGACTCCTCTCTTGCGGATCGACGGTGGCGCGACGGCCTCGCACGTCAGGCTGCGCGACATACGCCAGAAAAACTTACTGGGTACACCCATGGGATTTCTCGAACTGGACGGGACCGTCACAGACTACGCCGCAGAGAACGTGGAGGAAGAATAAGCGGTATACCCTGCTGCTTCCAAACCCAAAAAACTACTTTTAAATTGGAGGACTCCGGCCATGCCAAAAAAGAGCCAGCGCCTTACAGCGTTTTTGCTGCTTTTTCTTCTCTTCTGCCTTTGTCTTGCAGGCTGCGGAAGCAAAAAAGACAGCGAAACGACCCCTTCAGATCCCCAGGCCACCGAGACCGGGGCCGAACAGGACGAGGAACGGGAAAAGATCAACGCCAATCCTCCGTCCGTCGTGTTTAACGAAACGCCCGTGACGCGCAACGGAGCAAGATACGAAATCGTCACGGCTAACGTAGGAACCCCGGATGGCGTCCGGTATATGGAAGTGGCCCAAAGATCCAGCTTTCTGTTCGTCCACTGGCGCGACGATGACACCAACAAGCTCCGACTCGGCCTGGACGAAACGGTCCGCTCGTCTTTCGCCGGAAAGCTGGTAAGCCTTCTTTTTGAGGTCTACGTCCAGCAGAAAGCTACCATCACGGTCGAATACACAACCGCAGACGGGCAAACGGCCAAATCGAGCGGTCAGTCCTCCGAAACGGACTGCTGGACCCAGGTCATGGTGCAACTCGACACCCCTGCTCTTACAGGGGCATTCGACGGATACGATTTCTATGTGACGCTTGAAGGTCCCGAACTGATCCGGGTCCATGAGATCCTCTTCACCCTCGGAACGGACCGGTATACCAACACGCCGCTGCTGCGCGAATCTCAGTGGCTGACAGACGCCTATCTCGTATCCGTCTGCGATGTCGTATACTTTGGAGCGGTGGGCGACGGGATCACCGACGATTCGGACGCATTCCAGGCAGCTCTCAACTACGCTGGCACAAAGGGTGGAGGCGCCGTATTCGTGCCCGTAGGCCAGTACGCGCTGAAAAAACCGATCATCGTGCCGGACAAAGTCTCTCTCGTAGGCGATCTGGAACCCGGGACGGCAAACGGTTCCACTCTGTTTATCCTGCACGGCTCAAATTCGACGGATATCCAGAATGCGGCCGTTCAGGTCTATACCCAAAGCGCGGTAAAAAATCTGGTCTTCTACTACCCTGACCAAAGCATCGAAAGCGGCAGCGCCGTCCCGTACCCACCGACCATTCTACAGAAATCGATGGAAAGCATCACGCTGTCCAATCTGTATTTCGTCAACGCCTACACTGGGATAGACTGCGCGACAGATCACGCGAATCTGTCCTTGCAACACATCTATCAAATCTACGGTTGCACCCTCCACAAGGGCTACTGGAACAACGAATCCTGGGACATCACCCGGGTCGAGGACATCTACTTCTCGCCCGACTACTGGCTGAAGAGCGGCTACCCCGCTCCGGCAGAAGGCGATCTGCGGGAGTACTGCCTGCGCAATGCCACCGGGCTGCATCTGCAGCACATCGACTGGACCTATATCTCGGACATCCATATCCGGGGCTACCACACCGGGATCCTGGCCAATCAGGGCTACAGTCCGGCCAATCCGAACGTGGTCTCGGGCCAGTCCAACGGGCACCTGTACAACCTGGATTTCGAAGACTGCTTCTACGGCCTGTACGGCGGATCCTTTTCCTGGTTCCAGATGACCAACTGCAAGATCCACACCGTGGATGAAAACGACGCAGCCGCAATCCGACTCCTTGCCTCCAACAGCGGCACCCTTTCGATGAACACCTGCGACCTCAAAGGCGGTAAGCATGCGGTCATCAACGAGGGACAGGGTCTTGTGACGTTCGGCAGCTGCAAACTGGAATCGTGCGACACGGTATTCGTGAGCCGGAGCGCAAGATATTCCATGCTGAACACGACCACGGGCTCGGATCCGACCGACTACGGCAACGTGAACGTGCAGGATTCGCTCACATATGACTATGACAGCATCCGCTACCGGCCCTCCCATAGCACCCGCCCGGCTTCTGCGGCATTCATCGATCTGTCCGGCAGAATTGAAAGCGGGAAAGACATCTCGCAGCCGCTGCAGGCGGCCATCGATGCGCTGCGCGGCCAGGGAGGCACGGTCTTCATTCCCGGCGGCTGGTACGCTCTCAACTCTCCCGTTACGGTGTGGGAAGGCATCGAGGTGCGCGGCGCGGGCGAAGGCGCGGCAGCCGGAGGAGCAGCCACCAATCTCCAGACCGATTACGGCAGGGGAAACGAAAACGGTCAGGCGCTGATCACTCTCAAAGCGGGTGCCGGCCTGCGCGGACTGCGAATCCTCTATCCCAAAGTCGTACAGGAATCGGACAGCGGTTCGAGTTTCGAGCCATATGCCTTCACCGTCCGCGGCGAAGGCGAAAAACTCTACCTGATCAACGTGGCGCTGACCTCGTCCTACAACGGCGTGGACTTTGCCTCCTCCCGCTGTGACGAACATTACGTCCAGTACCTGTGGGGCTGCCCGATCCACATCGGGATCGAAGTCGGTGCAAATTCAACCGGCGGGATCATCCGCGACGTGCAATATACGCCTAACTGCTTCGGCGGCAACTGGCAAAACGTCTATACCCAGATCATGAGCCGCGCGAGATGCTTCTACATTCACGACTGCAACGAAGAAGTACTGTTCCACAACTTCACCTATGCGGGCTGGCACGGGCTCGAGATCAATGAGGGCGCACACGGCGTCAAGGTGATCAGTCACGGCACCGATTCCGGAAACTGTGCGGTCTATATCGGCGGCGACTGCACGGCGGTCCTCATCGATTCCCAACTCGTCAACCTTCCGGGCGGCACCCCGGATCACCGGGCGTACATCTTCACGGATGATACCTTCACGGGCAGCGTGCGCTTCATCAACACCAGCGAATGGGGCAGCACCATCGAAGCCAACGAATTCTGCGGCAACGGAACGGTCGAGTTCTGCCAGGGCACGATCCCCGATACGGCAGCGACAACGTTCCAGGTCAAAGGCGGACTGGCCAAGATCTACGGAACGGATTGCGCATCGGCCTCTTCCTGCGACGTAGACCTGTACGACCAGGCCAAAGATGCGGTCGTGGTCGGCAACATTTTCCGGGCAAGACCCGGCGTTTTCAGAGGCGTTCCGGACGAACACGACAACAAATAGCCCTCTTCACAAAAACTGTGCCATATAAATGGGCACGCAGAGCGTATCCATATCTTTTGTAAGATCTTTTGTGTAGACCAGGTATTTCTGTGAGATCCGCGAGGAATACTTCTCGAAAAACTTATCTATAGAGACGTGTGCTTTGTATCCGGAAGACTTGACCTCAATGGGACAGATCTTGTTCTTCCGCGACAGCAGGAAGTCAACCTCGTAATTATGCCTCGAGGATTCGGTAGGAAAGGAATAGTAAAACAGTTTGTTCCCACTCGCGGTAAGAGTTTGCGCCAAGGCGTTTTCATACAGATATCCGAGATTTGCGCTGAGCTTGTCGTTCAATACTTTTTCGTAAATGATATTCTCGGTAAAGTCGCGGTCTTTGAACATCAGCGTTACGAACAGGCCGGTATCACAGATGAACATCTTGAACCTGGAAAGGTCTTCTGTAGCAGAAAGACCCACGTTCGGATCATCCGCGTGATAAGAAATGAGCACTGTTTTTGAGTTCTCCATTTCGGCAATGATCTCGGGAAGTGTTCCCGGCCTGCCCTGCTTCAGTACGCTGGCGGTCTGGTATCTCGACGCGTTTTTTGCCAGCTGAGCCGGAACGGCATCGAACAGCTTAGATGCTCTGCCTGAGGGATCGAATTTTCTAAAATCCTCCTCGTAGAGCGATAGGATGGTCCTTTTGACAAGGTCCACTTTTCGGAAATTGTTCGTTTCGATGTATTCGTTCACCGCCTGAGGCATACCGCCTACAAGCATATACAGGCGGAAATCACGCATGAGCCGGCGGTTGATCTGTTCGCCGACAGGTTTTCTGGTCTCAAAGCATTGACGGATCAGAGGTATCGTTGCGTTGTCGCCTATCGCCCAAAGAAACTCCTCGTAATCCATCGGATACATGCTGATCTTCTGTTCCTCGCTGGGAATAAGGATATCCTTGACGTTTTTCCGGATCGAGATCAGCGACCCCGTTTCCAGATAATCATATCTGCGGTCCTTGACAAGGTATTTGATAGCCTGCCGGGCTTTCGGGAAAAACTGAACCTCGTCAAATATGATCAGGGATCTACGTTCGACAAGATCGACGTGGAATAGCAACTGGAGCTGAAGAAAAAGAAAGTTAAGATCAGACAAATCCTCAAAGAGATCTCTGACCGACTGAGGGGCAATCGAAAAATCAATGAGAATGTAGCTTTCGTATTCGTTTTTTGCAAATTCTTCCGCCAGGGTGGATTTCCCGATACGCCTTGCGCCCTCGATCAGGAGCGCCGTTCTGCCCTGCGACTCGTTTTTCCATTCAACAAGTTTGTCGTAAATCTTTCTTCTGAACATAGTTTTGCCTCTTATCGCAATTTGTTTTTTAGTTATTTGCGTTGAAATCGCAATTTGTTTTCCGCATTTTGTTGCAAAATCGCATTTTGTTTTCTTAAATTATAGCACAAAATCGCAATTTGTCAAGAGCCGGTTGTACCTGTCAAGAAAAGAATAGGGACTCAAAAACCTTGAACAACAGTCAAGACTTTGAGTCCCTTTGTGAAGCCTCATGCGACTCAAGAGCCGCATGAGGCTTCACGGTTGTTTTGTTCTGACCTTCCGGTCATTTCTTTTTGATGATACCTTTTGCCTTGAGCAGGAAGAACACGCCGACACCGGCTCCCGCCAGGACCAGCAGTGCGCCAAGGACAATGGCTACGATCGCACCGGCCGGAAGTCCTTTCTTCTCCGCCGGCTTTTCGGTGCCGGAATCCGTCGTTTCGGTTTCGCTTCCGGGCTGTTCACCGGTTTCGCTTCCGGCGTTGTCGGTTTCACTTTCACTCTCCTGCGCCTGTTCAAAGACAACCGCAAATTTGGAGAAATGATTGGCTTGGAATGAAACGTATCCGTCCTCGAAGACGGCGTTCATATCCGTCTTTCCGCCCTGCGGATCCAGATAATAGACCTTGGCGACCTGTCCCTTCGGGACCGGCACGTCAAACGGCAGCCGGATCCTTACCGAACCGGAGGAGAATGCCGTTCCGCCCAGCGAAACCTCGATGACAAGCTGTATGCCGTCCAAACCCTCGATACCGAAATCCGAGGTCAGTACGTTGAGCGTCAGTTCGGCAGACTGTCCGCCGATATCCGTCACCGCTTTCGGATCGAAGACAAGGACGGTCTCTCCCACACGGATGACGACTCTTCCCTTGGCCTGCTGTGCAGCCTCGAACAGATCCGACAGATCCTGCTTCTGCCCGGGCTCGGCTTCCCAGTCGTATACTTTCACGCCGTTTTCATCCACGGAGTAGTGGAATCCGGTGGCCAGGATCACGCGCTGCTCCTTGTGCGAAGTGTCATGGGCGCAGATCCGTTCCTCAAGCCCGTCCTCCGTTTCGGTGGCCGGCTTCACAACCTTCCATTCGCCAAATTCATGGCCGATCGGTTCCAGCACGCCGTAGGCGGCCAAATCCGTGATCTGTCTCTGCCCCGCCTGGTCCTCGAAATACTTGTTGCAGGTCGAGCAGTAGTAATACGCCTGTTTGCCGGGTGCCGTACAGGTCGGGTCGACCTTCGCGACCGCCTTTATGGAAGCGTGCGTGCAGGTCAGGACCGGGATCTGCGTGTTCCCGTTCCGCCTTGCGTGGCAGACCGTGCACTCTTCGTGCTTCATTCCCGCGGACAGTTCGGTGGCCGGAAGATCCGTTACCCAGGCGAAATTGTGTCCCGCGGCCGGGATGATCCCGTAGGCCTGCAGGTCGTCGATGACCAGCTGGCATTCCGCGTCGCTGTAGTATTTCTGGCAACTGCTGCAGTAGTAATAGGCTTCCTTGCCTGTCGTCTCGCATCCCGGCTCGACCCGTTCGGTTTTCACCGTATGGGCGTGCTCGCACTCCTGCATCGGGATGACGGTATTCTCGTTCCGACGGGTGTGGCAGACCGTGCATTCCTCATGCTTGAGTCCGGTGGAGACGGCTGTGGCCGCCTTGTCCACGATCCATACGAACTGGTGTCCCGTCATCGGGATCCGGCCCGCACCCGTCTTCCAGGTACTGAGGTTCGTGATTTCGTGCTGCCCCGCTTCGTCTTCATAATACAGACCGCATCCGGTGCACCGGTAATAGGCCTTCACGCCGTCCTTGGTACAGGTGGCGGCCACTTCATCCGTTTTCTGCATCGTATGCTCGTGCGGAAACTCTTCATACAGTGCGGTCGCGACCGTATCGGCCGTGACGTTGATCAGGTCACCGGCCTTCTTTTCGGCATTGCCGATCTGCCAGCCGCGAAACCTCTTCCCTTCGGGCGGGACGAATCCGCTGGACGGAAGAACGAATCCTCCGCTCACATTGGATACGGACGCCATCGTTCCCGTGCCCTCGCCGGGCTGGAACGAGACGGTGAACGTACCGGTCGTCAGGGTGACGACATAGGTGGAGAAATGCGTAGTCTGGAAACTGATGACGCCGTCCGCGTAGGTGGCCTGCATATTCTCGACCGTGCCCTCGGGGCTGACGTAGAAGATCTTGAGCACGTCCTTCGCGCCCACTTCGAACGTGGCGGGCAGGCTGACGCGGATGGTCCCCACGAAGGTGCCGCCCTCCAGCTTGATCTCATAGATCTCCTTGATGTGGGACAGGTCCGCCTTGTTCAGGTCGCCCGTCGCATACTGCTGACCGATCCGGATGGACAGGATCAGGTTCCCGAGCCCGTCCAGTGAGGCGACCGTTTCCGGATCCAGCTCGAACACCGCGTCGCCGATCTCGACCTGTACGCCGAGGTCATTCCCGGCAGCGGCGCCGATCAGGTCGGAAATATCAACCTGCGAAGGATCCCCGGACTCCAGGACGAGGGCGTCCCCTTCCCGGTCGAACGGGATGTCCCGGAACCGTGCCTCAATGACGACGCCGTTCCGGTCCACGGTATAGGAAACCGTCTTGCCGGATGCCACTTTCGTGTTTCCGACGTACCAGCCGTCAAACATCTTGCCATCCGGGATGGAAGAACCCACGGACAGGCTGACCGAACCGTTTGCGTCTGCTTCCAGTTCGGTCTCCTCCGAACCGATCTTCTGGATCGCGGTATAGCCGAACCGGTACCCGAACACGATCTCGATCTCGCTGCCCTTCGTCCGTACGGTATAGGGGACGGTCCCGTCGCCCAGGAGGACGGTGAGCGCATCGGCGAACTTGTAGCCGTTGTTGGCCCGGATCGTCAGGGTCAGGCGGTAATCGGTCATGTATTCGAACGTGCTGTCCGATGTGTTCCATTCCGCGCTGACCACCTCGAAGGTGTTCTCCCGGTACGGATCCACCTTCCGGATAGAAAGCTCCGATCCGGCCACGGGCAGTTCGTGCAGGGTGATGGAATCCACAGTCTCGGATTCCGTGCTCCGGAACACTTTGCTGAGGCGCACCTGGTTGCCTCCGATCTTGGTCACGCTGCAATCATAGGTATTGTCCGCATCCAGGAACGCGCCGGATACGGAACCCGCGAAGACGCTGTTCTCCAGGAGCTCCGCGACCACGGTCAGTTTGTAATCGGCATCGTATCCGTAAGCCTGGGGCGCGGGGTTCCAGAAGGCGGATATCACCCGGTAGCCGAGATAGGTATCGTCTTCGAGCACCGGGAAGGCAATGAGCCCGTCGGTGGTCGGAGCATTCCCCTGTACGGGCGTCCGGACGCCGCCCACCTCGATGCGGTCCACGGTCCGGCTGCCCACCGTATAGTGGCGCGTGCCGGAGTAGACCATATCGCTGTAGTAATCCGAAACGGTCCCGTCGTAGTTTTCAACGGACTTGGCGACATAGACCTGGACAGACCATTCGAAAGAGCCCATCATGTCGGTCGGGACTTCCAACTCGTTTTCGTCAGAAAAGTAGAGCTGATACCCGAGATAGGAGTCGTCGTCTTGCACCCTGAACAGGTACCGGATCCGGACGTCCTCCTCGTTCGTCGAGGCGTCCACCGAAACCGTCGCGTGAGGTTCCCTGTATCCGAACGTCGGATCCGAGATGCCGGTGATCTCCGGAGTCTCCAGATCCGGTTCGACCGTCACGGTGAACCGGACGTAACCGGTATCCCCCATGCTCTTTTCCGGATCCTCGGTCTTGCGGACGGTCACCTTCAGTTCATATTCGTAAACGCCGGGCTTCGCCGTATAGACCGGGAGATAGGGATCACCGTTCGTGTCGACAAGCTGCGGCTCGCCGCTCGCGTAGCTGTACCATTCGTAGACAATATAGTCGTTGACGCCGTAGTAGTCATTCACATACGTGCCGTCGATATAGGCCTCGCTGTCCTGCTTGAAGGTATACTCGGTCTGCGCGTAAGTCCCGTATTCAAAGGTACCCTGAAAATAGTACCGGAACAGATCCATCGGATAATAGATCGTTTCCAGTTCGAAGACCGAGGCGACCGCGTTGTAGTTCAGCCGGTACTCGATCTTTACGGAGAGCAGATAGTAATCGAACCAGATGCCCGCGAGTTCGGTGAGTTCCTCTTCGGTGAAATCGAACACGCCGCCGTTCTTGAGCACCGAGCAGTACTCGTTGGAAAGGCCGCTTCTCGTGGTCTTGAGGGTTCCTTCGGCATACCTCTCGAAAAACTCATACGGGATCGTCACGTTGAACGTGAAGTTGCCCTTGTTGTCAAAGGTCGCCTGCTCCGCGTCCTGCGGGTCGGCGTAGTGGAACATGTCGAGGACGTATTCGTTCCCTTCACGGCCCACATAGTTTTCGATATACCCGGGTCCCGTCAGGTAGACGCGCCCGCTGAAGGTGGGCTGTACCGTGACGCTGTCCATGGGATGGGCCGGATCGATGGCCAGGATCTGCCTTGTCTCATAGGCGTAGGTGTCGCTGACATAGACCGGCGACGTATACCGGATCGTGCTGCCGGACACCCGGAAGCTGAGATTGCCGGTAAACGGATCGATCTCAAACTCGGAGACGGTGATGTTGCCTTCCGGATTGTAGTCCGTCCTCTCGGTCAGCTGAGGCAGATCCTGCAGGTCCACGTAGGAGATCTGATACCGTTCTGATTCATAGTAGATTCCCTCGATCCGGTCATAGATCTCGCCGTAGATCACCAGGTTGCAAAACCGTGCGTCCTCGGGATCTTTAAAGGAAATGTACAGTACGTCGTCGTGCATGGAGAAATCGAAATACCGTCCTCCAGCCACTTCTGACCAGAACCGATACAGATCATAGGTCTGCCGGATACCGTCCTCATACCAGTCCGCTTTCCAGTGAATATCCAGATAGGAAGGATAATAGCCTTCCGCCAGATGGATGTAGCGGTTGTCCAGAGAGAGTTTGAAGGCCGCATAGTTCCGGTCCGAAAGAAGGATGATGTCCCGGATGGGCGTCATACCGTCCTTCGACATGTATTTGTCAGCCGAACCCGGGAACTCCAGTTTCTGCCCGGAACCGGCGTCGAACCAGTCGTACAGCGTCACGCTCTGGATGGAGACGCCGTCGATATCGGTCTTGACCTCGGTCTGCATTCTGGCGCTGTCGGTCAGGGATGCATCCTCCGGGCTGTACGCGGTCACCTCCACAAGAAGGGCTCCGCAGGACAGCTGGCAGGCCAGCTGCAAATTGACCAGTTCCACCGTGCATGTGCCTTCCCCGCTCACGGGGTCGACCACGGTGCTGTACCGTAGCCCGTATTGCGACTGAAGGTCGTCCGCAGGGATCGGGATCGGATCCGCATTAATGTCATCTTCGTCGTACCGGTAGAAATTCCACTGGTAGGCGACTGCGAGTTCATGATCCACAAACGGCTGCGCCACCCGGGCGTGGAACCGGACCCTGTCCCCGATCTCTATGAAATTCGTAAACAGGCTCTGCCATACGGATTCGATCACCGGCTGCACCGGATTGTTCCCGACGTCCAGCCGGACCGGACGGGAATAGACATATTTGGTGTTGTCGAACTGGTTGAAGACCTTGCAGTAGACATACCGGCCGTCGTCGGTGGCGCTGACCGTGTAGGACAGCGGGTTGCCGGTCTTGTTCAGTTCGAACACGCCCCGGTAATTGGCCGGGTCGCCGCCCTCGGTCCGGGCGAAGAAGAACGGGTTCAGGTCCGCTTCGGTCGTCCACGTATCGGTCTCCTCGTTCAGGCTCTCCAGATACAGGTTCTCGATAACGTACTCGGCGGACAGCGGGGATCCTGAGAAATCCAGGACCATCGTATAGGTGTCCGCATCGTAATACTGCCCGCCCTTGAGCAGCTTCATGGTCCGGAAGGCTCCGGAATACTCGTAATTGCCCATGATCGTGTCGAAGGAATCCTCAAGAAGGGTCACAGGTGCGATCCACTGGGCCCGGTTGGCCGCCGTGACGAGGATCCGGACCGTTCCCTGCCCCAGATTCTGGGCACAGTCGAACACGATCCGGTTGAATCCGCCTTTGACCGCGTCCGTCAGGTCCCAGGTCACCGAATCGTGGGCCTTGGTTCCGCTGACGTTGGTGTAGATCTGCTTGTTGTCATCCGTACCCAAAACACGGAAGGACACACCGTCGAACACCATGTTGGAAAGGTCGTTCCCCTGGATCCCGGTCATGTATTCTTCGCTGGGATAGTAGTACCACCTGTACCCGACGTTCGGAATATTGTCGTCCACCGTAAGGGCCGCCTCGATCGTATCCCCGTCCTTGGCATGCAGGGATGCGGGAGGCTGGGTCAGGATGACCGGCGCGCTGTTTTCCACCGTGAACGTCGCGGTGCGGGAGACCGTCTCCACGACCGTTCCGGGGATATCCCTCGATTCGGTATAGACGTGGAGAGCGTATTTATATTTTCCGGTCTCGCTGACCGAGGGCATGAAGGAGAACTCCGTCTCAAAGAGCCCGTCCTCCGTTTTCTTTGTCATAATGATCCGGCTCCTGTCGCTGACCGGTACCGGATGATTCGGATCCGAGACCTCGAACCACTGGACAGAAACCGTATCGGAATAGGCGCTGGAAACCTGGGCCCGGATTATGTTTTCCTTCCGGGGCATTCCCATTTCGAGAACTGCGCCGGTCTCACTCTTCGGATTGAAGGCGTCCTTCGGCCCCGTGAGCGAAATGATGGCGTCGGTGACCTGGTCGACCACATGAACGGTCATTTCGGACGTGGTCACCTTCTCGCCGGAATAGTTGTTGGTGATGACGCCGTAGACCCGGATCCCGTCGAAAGCCTTGGCCAGCGAGGCCAGGATGACCAGCACGAAGCGGCCGTCCACTTCCTCAAATCCGATCTGGTTGTACGGAGCAACGTCCAGGCCGGGCGTCAGCTGGAACTTCATCCCGTTCTTGAGAGTCACGTACAGGCTGGCGGAATAGCCCTTGCCCATCGTGCATCCGGTAGAAGCCGGATTGAACAGTTCCAAGACCCTGGTCACGTTCTCGGTCCCGTCCAGGAACACCTCTTCCGGAAGATCCGTTTTGAGATACGGGCGGTAGAACGGGTCCGCCGGGAACAGCGTTTCACCGCTGTCCACCCGGTTTTCTTGCAGGACAGAGGCACGGTACAGTCCGTCGTAGACGATCGGCTGCCCGTTCTGGCCCAGCGGCCGGGTACTGGAGTATCCGTTCACGATCCAGACCAGCGGGTCGCTGTCCGGGAAGAAGGATCGGTTCATATGCCGGAACAGGAAGAGTTCTTCCCGGTCGTCACTCAGCAGCGTGCCTCCGTAGAACCGCGCATTGTATTTGTACCAGGCTCCGACCGTATCTTTGGTACTGATGAGGGGTCCCGCATAGGACCGGAGGCATCCGGAGACCACTCTCAGCCCGACATGGGTCTGATTGACCTCGCTTTCCAGCATGATGACCCCGGCCACATTCGGATTGGAAGCGTCCCCGGAACCGTACACAGTCCCGTTGAACACGGTCATGGTGCAACCGTCCATGATCCAGAGCGCATTCCCTGCCGGATCCCTATCCACGCCTGGGCGGTCATCGAACGCGTAAATCGCGGCTTCGGTATTGATATCCATGTTTCCGCAGACGTCCATGCCTTGGATGTAATGCGGATAGCCGGTCGTGTCTTTCATCTGGAAATCGACAGCCGACTCCTCCGTCTCGTATTCGGTCATACTGCCGAACACTTCCAGATTGTCGGCCTGGGAACACAGGACATTGAAATCCCAGCTCATGTACTCATCCAGCAACATCGGTTCCCGGTTGATCCGGACCGAGAACCTGTGGCCGTTCAGGAACAGCCGCTTGTAACCTCGGATCTGCAACCGGTCATACAGTACGGTGTCGTAATCATACGTCCATTCATACAGGACGGAATCCGTAAGGACGAGGTTGTCAAATGCGCCGGTCTCCACCTGGTTGATCATTTTCAGGCTGAGCTGGTACCTGAGATCCATTCCCGAGGACACATATATGAACTTTCCGAAATAGAACTTGCTGCTGACGGACTTATGTCCTTCCGGATCCGTATAGACGGACTGCTTCTGCGTCTCGTCGTATGCGGTCGTGCATCCTTGTCCGCCTTTGGTCTTGCTTTCATCCAGCATCTTGTAGTCTCTGTCGGCCGCATCCAGGTTCAGCCGCCGGAATCCGGAAAGCGCCGGGATGACCGGTTCCTCGTCTCCGCCGATGACGATCAGGTTGTCCGGATCCTCGTCATAGTAGATCTTCTCCTGCCGGATATCCAGGAACAGGTTGACCCTTCCGATGATCTGGAGGACCTGGTCCTCATTCGGGCAATCCAGCCCGCCTACGCCCGTGCTGATGAGGGACAGGACCCTGTCCTGACCCATCAGGTACAGGCCGTCGGTGACACGGGCCCGGATCGCGGGTTCGGTCTGTCCGTCGTAGGTCTTCCGGTTCTGGATATGCAGTTCTCCTTCTTCGGTGCCGGCATCGCTCGACATGAACACGAACGCGCCCCCTTCCAGGTCGAACGTCGTTCCGTAGTTTACGATCTCGTTCTTGACCCCGACCACCTCGATGATGACCGGATCGCCGTATTCCGTGTTCCGGATATGGATGAGCGCCTTTCTGTGGCCGTCCTCATCGAACGAAAGAGGATCCTCGGTCTGGAAAATGGACACGCCCTTGATGACAAGACGGCGGCTTTCGCCGTCCCAGACGATCGACCCCTTCGAGGTGTCCTGGTCGATGCCCAGCATGTCCTCCATACGGTATTCGATCTCGTCCGTATCTTCGGCGTCGATCTCAATAGTCCTGAATTCCTTGACGACCTTGCGGCCGTGTTCCTCAACCGTATGTTCGGCGCCCACATTCAGCGGGCCGAACAGGAAGGAAACGGTCGACAGTACGATCAGCACGGTCAGAAGCAGGGACATGGCCTGCAGGGCCGGCTTGGACTGGTTTCGGGCGTGTTTGCGCAACATGGCTTTTTCCTCCTCGGAAAACTTCTGTACCCATTGTACTTTCTTTTACAGAGATAAAAAAGAAAAAGGGCGGCTAAAAATGCATAGCCGACCGGCTAAAAATCCGAAAAACCGTTTTTCTTCCCTTTCCCCGTTCTTCTCCCGAAAAACAAAAAACGCTTTCCGGCAAAGGAAAAAGTCCTTTGGAAAAGCGTTTTGTATGCCGTTGCGCATAGGTTGAAGCTCAGAAGTAGTCCTTGTAGCGGATGATGAGATCCGTCCGGGACGAACAGCCCAGTTTCCGGTAGATGTCGGTCAGGTCCACCTTGATGGTCCCGACGGAAAACCGGAGTTCCGAGGCGATCTCTTCCCGGGTCTTCCCTTCGAGCGTCAGCTGGATGATCCTCCGCTCCCGTTCGGTCAGCAGGGCGATCCGCTCCTCTTCTCCGAGGCCTTTCGGCGGAACCGTTTCTTGAGATGCCGCTCCGGTTTCGGCAGCCGGAACGTTCTCCTTCCGCCGCCGGAGCCGCAGGAATACGGCAAGACACAGCAGAACGGCGCAGGCGGCCGCTAGTATGATGAGCACGGGCACGAGGCGGAACGTACGGACCTCCTTTGACCGGACATAGTGTCCCGCCGTCTGGGCGGTGGCCGCATCGGCAAACGCCGGATGCCAGCTCCGATAGACATCGGCAGGAACGGAAATATCCGCCGCGCTGCCGCTGACCGGCTGCAGGCTTCCGCCCTCCGGTATGTTCACGCTGGCCACCGTTCCGGCCTCCAGTGCGGATTCCGCGGTGGTCACGTAGTTGTACTGCCCTTCGGGCTCGTACGGCGAATCGTCCAGGATCAGGCAACCCCGCAGGACAATGTATCCGATCAGTCCGTCCGCTTCATAGAAATCAAACGTACCCTTGTCGGAAGCCGTATTGTGGACGGCCGAGCAGAACAGAAGACTGATCTGTCCGCCGTTGTATTTCCTCGTCCAGTGCGCAAAGGGAAGCGTATACAGGATACTGCCCTTCCCGGTCGCGGTGTTTCCGTAGAACTCGCATCCGATGAGGTCGATTGGCTGACCCTGCAGGCTGGTGATGAAGACGGCTCCTCCGTCCTGTGCCCGGTTGTTCTCGAACCGGCAGTTCTCGACCCGGATCCGCCCGTTTCCGGATATGGCCGAACTCAAGCCCAGGGCGCCGCCCCGGAGGGTCTCGTTGTTCCGGAAGAGGCAGTCGTGCATCCACATGTCCGATCCGCCCAGATAAGCGCCTCCGCCCCGTTCCTCGAAGCCGAGGTCCGAAAACGGATAGTAGAGATTGTTCTCGACGGTACAATTCCGGATCTCCGCCCGTCCGTTGGACATGACGAAACCGCCTGCCGAGCCGACCGTATTCCCGTAGAACCGGCAGTTTGACATCGTCGTCGCCAGTTTGTCGTTGAAGGCCTTGACGATCCCGTTCCGGGCACAGTTTCCGTAGAACGAGCAGTTTTCCAGGACGAACGCCTGGTTCTCATCACGGAACCGGTTCCCGATATACACGGCCGCACCCTCTGAGGAGGCATAGCCGGTAAATTCGCAGTTCTCAAGCGAAAGATTCACATAGCCCCAGTCCGAGGTGATGCATCTCCGGTCGTCCCGTTCGGTCCCGAAGATCTCCTCGAAGTCCCGATCGTCCGGATCCGGAAGCGTTTCATGCCAGCCCCCGTCGAACCGGATCCCCTTGAAACACACGTCGATCGTCTTCCCCACCGTGTTCGGCCCCGAAAGGTTGAAGAAGACGTTCTTAAGTTCGGCCTTACCGTCCTTTCCGGTCAGGGTCAGGCTGTAATTCAGTTGTATGACCGTATCCGGGGGAAAGACCAGATCTCCCGTCCGGATCACGGCTTCCTGGTTCCGGAGTGCTTCCAGAAATTCTTCCGTGCTCGAGACCTCATATCCCGCCGGTTCCTTCTGCTGCCCGGAACAGCCGGCCACGGTCAGGATGGCTAATACGATCCCGATCCACGCCGCAAATGTCCAAACCCTTTTTTGCATACCATCCGGCATCCGCTTCCCGCGGCCCAAGTCATCCGGGGAGATGCCTGCCTCCTTTTTGGGGTGAAACCGTTATACGAATGTTGATCCGCAACGGGTCAGGAATCGTAGAAATCTCGTCCCTCACGGGTCCGGATCCGTTCCGCCTTCGGGTACTCGAAGATCTCCGGATGGCCGGCGTTCTTTCTTAAATACTCCGCGAATTCGGCCGCATACCATTTGGCCATATCCAGATTGTGCATACGGTAGTTACCGCAGTTCTCCGGTGCCGTTCCGGGCACCTCCTTCGTGTCTTTCACCGACTCGAAGGCGCGCAAGATCAGGTCATAGAGTTCCTGCGGCTTCCGGTCGCCTTTGAGGATCAGATAAAAACCGGTCAGGCATCCCATCGGTCCCCAGTACACGACCTCATCCTTCCATTCGGGGTCGTTCCTAAGATAGGTGGCGATGATGTGCTCCAGCGAGTGCATGGCCGCCACGTCCACGGCAGGTTCGACGTTGGGCCTTTTGAGCCGGATGTCGTAGGTCGTGACCGTTCCGGTCCCCACCCGGTCCGCGCGGCTCAGGAAGATGCCCGGGACAATGTATCTGTGATCCACGGAAAAGCTCTGTATCAGTTCCATTTGCGTTTCCTCCATATCTTTTCTTAACCATTATATGTCTTCCCGTTCCGAAAGTCAAGGAAGCGGCCAACGGGCCGTTCTTTCGCCCCGGTCCTTGACTTACCGGGCAAAACCGACTATACTTTTCTTTGGAACTCGGACAAGCGTCAAATCCGCAGGAAAGGAGACCTCTGTCGGTATGGAACTCAATCTGTGCAACATCCGGGACGTAAAGGACCTGATGTCGATCTTTCATCTTTCGTTCCGCAAGGATCTGGGCCAGAACTTTCTCATTGACTCCCTGATCGTATCCGACATCGCGGATCTCTGCTCTCCGGACCCGGACTGCACCGTACTCGAGATCGGGCCGGGCGTCGGAACGCTGACCCGGGAACTGGCCGCACGCTACCGAAAGGTGGTCGCGGTCGAGATCGACCAGTCGCTCATCCCCGTCCTGAATTACACCCTCAACGATTTCAGCAACGTGACCGTCATCGGGGAAGACGTGATGAAACTGGACCTTGCGGAAGTCCTGGGAGAGGAACTGAAACACGGGCCGGTTTCGGTCTGCGCGAATCTTCCCTACTACATCACCACACCTATCCTGACCAAGCTGCTCAGGTCCGGTTTTCCGTTCGGGCAGATCACGGTCATGATCCAGAACGAAGTGGCCCAGCGGCTCTGCGCGCCGGTCGGGTCCAAGAACAGCGGAGCGATCACGGTCTTCATGGCCTATTACGGTGTGTGCACACAGGCCTTTACGGTCCCCCCGGACCGGTTCGTGCCCTCCCCCAACGTCACCTCCTCGGTGATGCAGATCCGGCTGCATAAGGAAAGGCCGGTCCACCCCCGGAATGAAGAGCTCTTCTTCAAAACCGTACGGATCGTGTTCGAGCAGCGCAGGAAGAATATCCTGAATGCCCTCACGCTCGGTTTTCCCGATATGTCCAAGGAGACAGCCACAAAGATCATCGGATCGTTCGGCTGGCCCGCGGAGCTGCGGGGAGAGCGCCTCAGTCTGAAAGAGTTTTCCGACCTGTCAGACTGCATAAGCAGTTATGGCCTTTGCTGAGCCGGTCCTTCGGGACCGAGCTCAGCTTTTTTTCGTGTTGTTGTTCGACTGGATGATCCGGAGATCCCGGAGTCCGAGCTCATAGCCCATCCAGGTCGCGAGAAGCGCCGGGATGATGATGAGGAAGAACGGCCACCAGAACTCGCGGAGCCGCTCGCCCGAGATCCAGAACTCAGCCAGGATTCCCTCGTACATGCCTTCGGTCAGGAGCATGATCGTGCGGACCACATAGCAGAATCCGCCCGCCCATTCCTCTTTCCAGGGCGTCCCGATCGCATACAGGGTCGCAAGAAGGAAATTGGGGATATTGGCCACGAGAGAGATGAGGAGTCCCCGTAGCGGGATATCCGGCTTTCCGTGCTCCCTGGCGTTATGATGCTTGAACCCGATCTTCCACGCGGCAATATACAAAAGTACCAGATAGAAGACGATGGCCATCACGCTGGTCAGGATCTCCAGGATCGGGATGCGCGCGCAGGCCAGGGCCAGCGAGAACCCGAACAGGGATATGGCGATCTGCGTCACGTACATTTTCACGCAGTCGTAACTGTTTTCTTTCCAGAACATGGTTGTCCTCCGTTTCATTCGGGATCATCCGGGGATCCGGACGGTTCCTGCGGTTCCTTGGAACGGACCATCTGGGCAAGAGGGTTCTCGTTCATGGCCGCCTGCATGCCCTTGTCGCTGACATGCGTGTAGATCTGTGTCGTGTTCAGCTGTTCGTGCCCCAGGATGTCCTTGAGCACCCGGATATCCACCTTTCCCGACTGGTACATCAGGGTCGCGGCGGTATGGCGGAGTTTGTGCACGGACAGATGACGGGCGCCGAGCCCGGCCTTGCGCAGGTATTTCTGCACCATATACTGCACGGCCTTGTCGGACAGCCTCTGCTCCCGGTTGGACAGGAACAGGGCGCGGGTCGGCAGTTTCCGCAGCTCGGGCGAGGACCGGATGGCCATATAATCCTTCAGGGCCTGCTGACAGGCGTCGTTGAGATAGATGATCCGTTCCTTGTTGCCCTTGCCCAGCACCCGGACAGCGAGGAAATCCCGGTCCAGATCGGTATAGTCGATGCCGCACAGTTCGTTGAGACGCATCCCGCAGTTGAGGAACAGGGTCACGATGCAGTAATCCCGGACCTTGTGTACGGACTCGTCGTCGTTCTGGATGGTCTCCAGAAGTCTTACGGATTCCTCAAGAGTCAGGAATTTGGGCAGGGACCGTTTGGCCTTCGGGGCCTCCACGTGCGCCGCCGGATCGTTCTCGAAGAAATGCTTGACCAGCGTGCAGTACTTGAACAGGTCCTTGATGGCGGACAGTTTCCTGGCGCGCGCCGCCCACAGGTTGTCCCGGTCGTCGGTGGTATAGTACAGGAACGAGAGGATCTCGTCCTGCGTGATCTTCTCCAGATACTTCACGTCCACGACCGACACGTCGATCTCGTTGAACTCGTCGGACAAAGGATCGATGTTCTGGTCCTTGGACAGAAGGAACCGGAAGAAGGTGCGCAGATCGAACAGGTATTCGCTCACGGTCCGGATCGAACGGTTCTGGACCGTGGTCTTGTAATTCGCGTATTCCTGGATCTGCGGATGAAATATCGTTTTGTCAATCAATCTCGGCATGGGTTTCCACTCCCGCATCTCTATCTTCGAATGCGTATTTGCGCTCCATTCCCTCCCGGATCCTGGACAGCGCCGTATAGGTCGTCGCCACGAGGATCAGTCCGGCCGGGATCGGCGCGACCCAGATGTATCCCCACTGGGTGGACAGAATGTAGTAAGCCGCGTTGACGAGACCCACGAGCAGGGCCGCCGCGACCGGATACCTGAGGCTCCGCTTCAGTTCGGCGTGCACCGCCTGCTCGGTGCGGCTCTCCAGTTCCGGATCCCGCTTCTGCACACGCTTGAACGGCCCGGTATGCTCCTCGATCACCCTTCCGAGAGCGATCCAGATCCGGCACCAGAGTGCGGCCAGGAGCACGTATTCCGCTATCGACAGGAGCATCACAGGCACATAGGCGGGCCAGGCGGACGGATCGTTCGCCAGTACGTAAGGCAGGTTATCCATTTCATATTTTCCGGCGAAGACCAGCCGCATCGCAAAGGCCGAGGCAGAAGCCAGCGTAAAGCCGGCGCAGATCAGGATATCCGGCAATTGGATACGGATGTACCTGCGGAAACAGAACCAGGCGCCAATGGCGCACAGACCGGCGAGAAACCCGGGCAGATAGCTCTTTCCGGCCAGGATGAGATTGACCGAGCAGACCGACGCCAGAAGAAGGCAGACGGTCAGGCCTTTGTACGCGTCGCGGATGAACGGCCACGAGCGCGGCAGGACGTCCTTCTCGAACCGGGCGTCCAGTCCCTTCTGCAGTTCCCTGTCCTTCCGGATCCGGCCGAACAGTTTGAGGCCCTTGACCAGCCAGACGATCCCCACGATCAGCGGCGGGATCATCAGCATGGCCCGGAAGGCCAGGATGTACTGATACCAGGCCGAGGTAACGTGCGTCTCGTCCGGGGACAGCGCCGTCAGTTCGGGCAGGATGTTGAAGAACGCCCGCACGATCAGCATCACGTAGGTAAAGTGGCGGAACTTGTCCAGCCTCGAGAATCGGCCCCTTACGGGCAGCAGGAAATCCGGGATCTCCCCGCCCTGCGAGTACAGATCCCCGATTCCCTCGAAGAAGGCCCGGAATCCCAGATACGCGAACACGGTCCCGCCGATCGCGGTCACGAAGATCAGGATGAGTTCCAGCGTAGGCGTGGTGCTCCCCGAACTCCACAGGGTGATCAGCCGGTAACCGACATATTGCAGAACATTGATGATGGCGCAGCGGATAAAATACTTGCCCGCTTCGGTCATCTTGGAGGCGAGTTCGCAGGTCATGCGGACCGCTATGATCAGGAGTATGAACCCGATGGCATCCGGGATCACGTCCAGGACGCCGAACAGCGGGTTGAACAGAAACAGAAGTGCGATCTGGATCAGTCCCGCCTTGAAAACGGGATAGCTTGGTGATTTGGTATCGGACATAGACAGCAGTACCCCCTTTCTCAGGACTTACTTTTTTTTCTCCTGTTTGGCTCTCCGTTCCTCCTCACGCTTGCGCACGTAGTCCTGCGCGGCCTGGGAGGATTTTTCATTGTGTTTGTCGACCACGGCCCGGATTTTGTTGATGAATGCGAACCGTGAGGGTTTCCTCGGCATCTGCTCATCCCCTTCCGGGCAGATCTCCTTGTAGCAGGTGAACAGCATCATCGCCACGGAGAAGTACGCGCCGAACATGATCAGGATCATCGGCATGCTGAAGACCTTCATATAGTCCTCGTGGAACGGAACGTCGAGCAGCGAGATCAGGACCAGGATATAGTACACGCTCAAGACGACCGCGTTGCGGACAGCCCCGTTCACGCCCTTTTTCACGTCCAGTTTCCGGCAGAAGCGGAACGTCGCGTAGATGAGGGCGGCATGGAACAGGAATGCCGTACCGAACCGGATATATTCCTGGATCTCCTTGGACAGGAATCCGGCCAGATCCGCCCCGAACATCTGGGAAAACCCGTACACTGTTTCATACAGGGCCACGACGACCATGAGGGACGAACCGGCCAGGGGCGGCAGATAGGCGATCCGGTCATAGCGTATGAGCGTCATGAGTCCCAGGATCATCAGTATGCTGCCGATGAGCATGAATACGTACCCGAACGGGTTGTAGGAGAACACCGTCGCGAATATGTATCCGATCAGAAGATAACCGTAACCCATAGCTTACTTGGAACCGCCGTTCTGCTTGGGATAGCAGCAGACCTTGTATTTCTTGCCCGATCCGCAGGGACACGGCGCGTTGAGGGACGGCCTTGCGCGGTTCAGGACGCTGCCCGCCTTGCGCTTCTGCAGCGATCCGTCCGAACTGGACGTGATCGGCACGGCGACCATCTTCCTCTGGACCGCTTCGGGTCTGGGCTTGACGCTCAGCACGCGGCGGACCGTATTGCGGCGGATATCCGCGACCATTTCGTCAAACAGATCCGCTCCGGCGATCCGGTATTCGGTAACGGGATCCCTCTGGGCGTAGGACTGGAGTCCGATGGATTCCTTAAGGTCGTCCATGTCGTCGATATGCTGCATCCAGGCCTCGTCGACCGAACGGAGCAGCAGCGTGCGCTGGATCTCCTTGAACAGGTCCTCGCCGAACAGGCCGGACTGCTCGTTGTACATATCCAGGGCGCGGTCACAGTAGAAGTCCAGGAGGTCCTGCTTGTCCGAAGGATACCGGCCGTCCGGGAAGTCCTCTTCCCTGTACAGGATGCCGGCCAGCATCTGGCGCAGTCCGTCGTAGTTCCAGTCCTTCGGATCCTCGGCGGAGGCTACGCTGTTGATGTCCTCGGTGATCACCTCGAGCATCATCTTCTTGACGGTGTTGCTGACGTCCTCGCCGTCCAGCACCGACCTGCGCTGCGCGTAGATCAGGTTTCTCTGCTGATTCATCACGTCGTCATAGGACAGCACGTAGCGGCGGCGCTTGAAGTTGGCGCCCTCGCGGCGTTTCTGCGCGTTCTCGATCGTGCTCGTGAGCAGTCTGGAATCCAGAGGGGTGTCGTCCGGCAGGCGGCTGAGGAAGCCCATCTGGCTCAGCCGGTCTCCGCCGAACAGACGGATCATATCGTCCGGCAGCGAGAGATAGAACCGGGATTCACCGGGATCTCCCTGCCGTCCGGAACGGCCGCGCAACTGGTTGTCGATACGCCGGCTCTCATGCCGCTCGGTGCCCAGGATGAACAGACCTCCGACCTTGCGGACCTTCTCGGCCTCCGCATCGGTCTGGGCCTTGTATTTCTTGTACAGTTCGGAAAACGCTTCCCTTGCGGACAGGATGTCCGGATCGTCGGTCGGGGTCAGGGTGTTGGCGTCCAGGATCTGCTCATCGGTGAACCCGTGTTCGCGCATCTCGTCCTTGGCCATGATCTCCGGGTTGCCTCCCAGCATGATATCGGTTCCGCGTCCGGCCATGTTGGTGGAGATGGTCACGGTCTTGTACCGGCCGGCCTGCGCGATGATGTGCGCTTCCATCTCATGGTATTTCGCATTGAGCACGTTGTGCGGGATCCCGGCCTTCTTG
>JAFYHA010000058.1 GCA_017539425.1 Clostridia bacterium | reverse complement strand
GCACCTCCCGAATGTACGGCTCTACCCGGATCCGGAGCGCGGAATTACCCATTCCGTTCAGCAAATCCCGCAGTTCTCCCTGCTCTCCGTATATTCTCGTCATATCGTATATCCTCCGTAATGATGTAAAAATCTGCAGGGCGTACCCTGCAGATTCAATAGTAGCATATATGCCGGAAGGCGTGGTCAATTGCCTTTGGACAATTTCGGCCCGCGCCGGGGCGGTGTTTTCCCTGTTACTGGCCGCCGCACCGCTCGACAGGTTCGAACCATAGAGCCGTCCGGATCATCTCGCCACGGTCCGGATCGTATGACCAGACGGAGAACGCGTATCCGATGACGTTCAGATGACAGCCTACGAAACAATCCTCTTTTCCCCATACCTCATACACGCCGTCCCCGTCGGGATCCTCACAGGAAAACTCGATGAAAGAACCCGTTCCCCAGAACGTGACGTCTCCGTCCGTAAGCGAACCGGCCCGGCTCCCGATGGCATATGCCACGGGACCGCTTCCCGCGTCGAACGAAAGAACGAGATTCCCGTCCTTTTTCTCCAGCGAGGCGGCGCTGCGAAATCCGGAATCGAACCCGGGGGCCGCCCGGAACAGTTCGGTCAGTTCCCCGTCCTCCCAACGGAAGATCCGGCTTTCGAAGTATCCGCCCAGCGTACTCACGCAGGAATGGGTGACGATCTCATCCGTTCCGTCCCCGTCGAGATCCGCGCGTTCCAGGTTGGTCATGTACGGGGACCGGTCGTTGATCAGGACCCGGTCGGTACTCTTCCCGTCCGTCGCCTGCAGGAACAGGGCCTGATTGTTTTCGATGACCAGTTCGGCCGTCAGACAGTCATCAGGATCCGTACTTTCGGAACGGTACAGGACCCGGTCGGTTATGATCATTTCGTCGGCCGGTTGCATATCGGTATCTTCCGTCCTTCCGGAACAGGACAGCATGCCCAGGCAGACCGCCATCAACAGCATGACGCTTACACATAATCTTATCGTATTCCTCGTTCTCTCCACTTTACAAACCCCTTTCCGTTATCCCGATCACGGCTGCTCCTTACATTTGAACCATCAAAAAACTGCAGGGATGCACCCTGCAGTTTTGATAATAGCATAAAAGACGATATCCGTGGTCAATTGCCGTTGGACATTTTCGCCCCCCAGGAGAATCGTCTCCGCATCGCTCACAAATACAAATTACCGATCCTGATTCTCAAGAAACCTCAGGATTTTTTCAATTTTTATCCTCAAAACCGTCCATTTTGCGGATATTTTTCCAACTCGGAGGATCCCGGAAGATCAGTCCGAACTCAGTGGCGGACATCCGTGCAGTCTCAGCTCCTCGTCGATGCGGTAGATGTCGTAGACCTTCCGCTTGAGGTAGAAGGACACGATGAGGTCGGCGCGGATGCTTTCCGAGAGCGTCAATCCCAGCGTCTTCAGCAGTTCCTGGGTTTCGGAAAACGTCAGTTCCAGCGCTACGGCAAGCCGCAGGACCGTGTTCTTCTGGGGCCGGTGCCTGGAACCGGTCAGGATGTTGTGCCAGGTCTGGCGCGTCACGTTGGCCTTCTTGTAGCACTCCACGTCGCTCATGTGCTTGGCGTCGATGAGTCCGGACAGCATCTCGCAGAACGAGACGTCCGGGTTCTGGAGGATCCTGCGGAGCGCCTCCTTTTCCTCCCTTTCCCGTTCGTCCATGAAATTCGATCCGGGGACCGGTCCCCTGTTATGGTCCGAGTTGGATACGTAGAGCCTCCGGCCGTATGCTCTCCTTCCGCCGCTG
>JAFYHA010000057.1 GCA_017539425.1 Clostridia bacterium | reverse complement strand
TCCTTGCCCGAGAGGGCTGGGTTGGACCTTGCGGCAAAAGTTCCGCAGGTATCCAGGAGAAGCACCTGCACGTTGTCTACACTAACTAGCCTTTATGCGGTTCTTGCCGGATCTATGACACAAGAACTGAGTAGGGGCTCTATCGTAGAAACGCAGTTCCCGCCTTCTAAAGAGGCTACGTGTGAAAACATTAATGGGAAGCACGCGACTTAAGTCGTGTGAGGCTTCACTCAATCCTTAAGCGCAGTGATCGGAACGACGAAAACACCATCCGGTCTTTGATAAGCGGCGTTGGACAGCCCGCATATCACACACTTGATCCTCGGCGCCTTTCCGCCGTTCTTTTCAATATCGCCGCACACCTTGTTCAGATTCGCCGCGCCTTCGTCGATCTTCTTCGCACCGAGCTTGATCTCGAAAGCACACCAGTCGCCGTCCTCAAGCTCGATAACGGCGTCGATCTCGTTGTTCTTGTAATCCTGATAGTGAAACAGCTTTCCGCCGAACGCCTGAGCGTAAATGCAAAGATCTCTTTCCGCAAGCGATTCGAACAAAAAACCGAATGTATTCAGATCGCCGATCAATTTTTGGCGCGTCATATTCAAAAGCGCCGCCGCCATGGACGGATCCGAGAAATGTCTTTTCTCAGACTGTTTCACCCGCAGTCCCGACCTGTAGTTCGGCGAATACGGCTCCTGATTGTTGAAAAGGAAAAGTCTCCCCAGCGCCGTCAGATATTTTGCGATCGTGTTACGGCTCATAGATTCGTCATCGTTGGCTATGATATCTTTCAAAAGCGAGGAATCCGACACCGTCGTCGATTCATTCCTTGCAAGCGATTTTAAGAGCAGCCGCACCTTTTGCCGATTGTATTCCGTTCCGTCGTCGAGTTTATTCAGATCCTCCTTGACGACGCCCTCCATATATGCTCTCGGCATCAGATACGCTTTGTCCTCCGGGGCGGAAATATTCTCCGGGAATCCGCCGCGAACGATATAATGAGCCAGATCTTCAAGCCGTGTTTCTTCGAGCATCTGCATTTCAAGCTTTCCGTCACAGAGGTCTTTCAAAGAAACGAGCCCCGAAGAATCTCCGGATTCGTAAAGCGACATCGTGTTCATCCTGAGATTCACTATCCTGCCGGTCCCGCTGTGCATGATCCCTTTCGTTACCGGAGTGGAGGATCCGGTCAGAATGATCTGTCCTTTTTTATGCCGCCTGTCGATTTCCGCTCTCACCGCGTCCCAGATGGCGGGAACCTCCTGCCATTCGTCGATCATGCGCGGCGTATCGCCCTGCAGGATCATGGCGGGGTTCAACTCGGCAAGCTGCCGGTTTGAAAAATTGTTGTTCGGATCTCCTACAAGAAATTCGCTGTTTGAATGATAGGAGGACGTCCACGTTTTGCCGCACCATTTCGGTCCCTCGATACATACGGCGCCGCTAATTTTCAAATAGGATTCGATCACGGAATCTACGATCCTTTTTTTGTAAAGACTTTCATTTGCTGTTTTACTCATACCAAGTTCCTCCCGTAGGTACGATCAGTATATCACATTGAGCGGTTTTTGTCAATTTAACTGAGCAATATTTTCAATTATTATTGAGCAGTTTTTGTTTTTATTCCGGCAAAGTTCTTAAAAATTCTCTTGTTTTGGACTGTTTTTCTCATTTTTTTGAGGCAGTCCAAAAAATTTTTTGAAATTGTATTGTATACTGTGTCAATATATTGTACAATTAAGGCATGAAGTATCCAGACTATATTTCCAAATTTCGGCCAAAAGGAACCATAGTCAAATCCGTTCGCGGAGTCTACTACGTATACAAAGCGACATCAAAGCGTGTGGAGGGCAAAAAGTATCCTGTGCAGGTCATCGAAAAACTGCTTGGGAAAATCGATGAAAACGGATTTCATTCTTTGGATCATGCTCTTGTGGATACTACACGAGTTAGAATCCGAGAATATGGTTTTACAAACTATCTTCTCCAATATGAAGATATGTTTTGTGCAAAGCAAAGAAAAGGGACAAAAGCATTACAACGCTCTTTATATAGAAGTCTCATAGTGTATTTGTCGCCAAATTCCTATTTGCAGGATATGTCATCTCCTCCCATAAGGCCACTTGAATTCTTTGTTGAGAAACTGAGCATTGGGATTCCAAATCAAATTCATGGATTGAGCAAAATGATGGAGTTAGACTTAGCCATGCTGGAACCACTAAAATATCTATGCAGCGTTCGCATGGGCGATCGCTTGTTTGAAGGTGAATTAACACCGACACAAAAAACACTACTTGAAGAACTGGGGATTACACAAGATGAATTACGAACCGATAAGTTTCGCACTTTATAATATGCTCAATGACATTCCGGATCCAAGAAAGGCACGCGGTATTCGATACAAATACTCAGATCTCTTGTTTATGGCTATACATGGTATCTTGTGCGGATATTGCTGCGGATTGGATATTTCCTATTTTGTCGAGCTGAATCTGGACTATTTTAGGAAGCTTCTGGGCATTAAGTGCGCTCCCTCGCATGATACGTTTTCCAGGATTGTTCGCATAACAGACTTTGACGCGTTATCCACAGTCCTCAAAGAATGGCTGTGCGCACATTATCCGGAACTGTATACGCTGTATAACGGCAAAAAAGTATTACATATTGACGGCAAGGCCGTGAAAGCTGCAACGGCAAAATCCGAAGGTCAGAATCCGGTTTACATGTTAAATGCCATGTATGAGGGCGGAAGCATATCTTTGTACACGAAGCAAATTGGGGACAAAGAAAACGAGTGCGGTCAGATCGTGGACTTCTTGTCCAAACTGGACATTCAGAATACCATTGTCACCATTGATGCAGCCGGAACAACAGAACCGGTACTGAACTATATATCTGATAAGGGCGGGCACTATCTGGTTCCGGTCAAAACCAATCAAAAAAGATTGCACGCGGCCATAGAAGCCCATGTTAACAAGCTTGAAAAAAGCGATAAATTCAACGCGTTGGATCATGCTTCATTTGAATCTACCGCACATGGAAGAACAGAGTCTGTCAAAACCACAATGATTTCTAATACGGCCTTTATTTTTGAGCAATTAGGCCTGGATTCGTTTTTTGGGACAATTGCGCGGGTTGGCGTAATGGACAAGACAGTAACTCAACGAAAAGACGGTAAAGATCAAACAACATTTAAGCGGACATATCTCATTACAAATCTTGAGGAAATGAGTGTAGAAAACATGCAATCCATCAAATTGTCCCACTGGAACATAGAAATGCAACACTGGGTCTTGGATGTTCAGCTCAACGAAGATCGGGATACGGCACGGAAAGAGAATGCAATCAAAAACAACACGATTCTTAGACGCTTTTGCATGAATATTAAAAATCGTGTGGAAGAGTACAAAAAATTGTCGATTACCAGATTCAACATGACAAATATGCACTCTATTGAAAAGTTGACTGAAATGTTGTTCAAAGAACCTGAGTCAAATTCTCAAGCATAGTCCTTTGTCCTTGGAACAGCCCAGAGCATTTTTTGACAAAAAGACTTTGCAAAAGCCCTACGCTTTCCGGGCAATAACCACTCATTGCTTGACATAGATGAACTCACATGCTATAATTACCTCGCTTGCCGGTGTGATGGAATTGGCAGACGTGCTGGACTCAAAATCCAGTGGTGGCGACACCGTATCGGTTCGACCCCGATCACCGGCACTTTCAAGATCTCTTCTGTCAATTCAGGATAGAAGAGATTTTTTGTTCATTTTGGAAAGGGAATGTCTATGCATATTCTTATAACCAATGATGACGGACTCCAGGCAGAAGGCCTGACGATTCTGACACAATGGGCCCAAAAGTTGGGCAAGGTAACAGTCATAGCTCCGGTCCATCAGCAAAGCGGAACGAGCCACTCCATCAATTTTCACACACCATATTCTGTTGAACAGGTGCCGTTCCTCTCCGGGGTGGATGCCTATGCCGTGGATTCAACCCCTACGGACTGCATTCGTATCGGGTTCGGATTGCTCCATATTCCTTGTGAGCTGGTCCTTTCCGGAATCAATTCCGGAATCAATGTAGGCGTGGATACCTTGTACTCCGGCACATCTGCGGCAGCAGCAGAGGCCATAACGTTTGGATGTGCCGGGATCGCGATATCCACGTTTCCGGATAGCATCCGGGAAGCGGCCAATTCTCTGGATAGCCTTTGGGAGTTTTTCAAGGAGAAAAAGCTATTAGAGCGGCATCCCCTTTACAATGTGAATATTGCCCGGGACGCAAAAGGAATCGTTTTTACCCGGTTTGGAGACGCATATATACGGGACCGGTTTATTGACAAGGGCAATCATTTGTTTATGGCTGACGGATATTCGGTCTATCAACCCGGAGAACAGATTGAAGATGATCTTCATGCGGTTATGAATCAGTATACGTCGATTTCTCCCATGACCATAGACAAAACAGACTATACGATTCTGAATGAACTTCAGCGGCAATAGGATATATGCAGAAAATGCAAAACGGGGCTCTGTCTATCTGGCAGAGCCCCGAGTTCTTCAAATGTAGGCTAAATCAGTCTTTGATCAGTTTCCGCATCAAAAGCAAACAGTTTTCCGGGCTTTATGGAAAACCGAATATCCGAATTGCTCTTATCCACCGCTTGCTCAGAACTGATGATGGCGCGGATTGACGGGCTTTGTGCATAGGGAGTTTCACAGACTACACTGATGTCTCTTCCCATGACCTCCACCTCCTTGATATGCAGGTGCAAGGGTCCGTCAGGGTCGGGAATGAATCCCTCCGGACGTATACCGACTATGACAGGACCGTCCTTGGCGTCGGATGCAGGGCAAATACACTGGTCGCCGATATAAAGGGCGCCTGATTCAATCCGTCCGTCTAGAAGATTGATGGGAGGAATGCCCAAAAATTTGGAAACGAACAGATTGGCGGGCTGGTCATACACATCCTGAGGGGCACCGATTTGTTGAATTTCGCCCTTCTTCATAACAACGATGAAGTATGAGATGCTCATAGCCTCATCCTGGTCATGAGTCACGAAAATGGTCGTGATGTGGGTTTCTCGCTGAATGCGCCGGATTTCTTCGCGGGTCTGTAACCGCAGGCGGGCATCCAGGTTTGAAAGAGGCTCATCCATCAAAAGAACTTTAGGCATTTTGATGAGTGCTCTGGCAATGGCGACGCGTTGTTGCTGCCCGCCCGAAAGCTCACGGGGCTTTCGCTGGAGATAAGGCTCGATTTGAACAAGTCCCGCCACTTCATAGGCTCTCTTGAGGATCTCTTCCTTTGAAAGTTTCTCAGGGCCTTTCAGGTTTTCCAGGGGAAATGTGATGTTTTTGAGCACGGACATCATCGGATAAAGGGCATAGTTCTGAAAGACCATACCCACCCCGCGCTTTTCCGGAGGTAAATGGGTAACATCTGTATCGTCAAAATGTATGGTCCCTTCGGTGGGCGGCTCCAGACCGCAGATCATATTCAGAATGGTGCTTTTCCCGCAACCGGATGGTCCAAGAAGACCAATCAGTTTTCCGTCGGGAACGTCAAAGCAGAAATCGCGAACGGCGGTTACATTACCGCTTTTTCTGTCCCGGGACGGAAAGACTTTTGTCAGATGATCCAATAGAATTCTCATATCTAACACCTTTGTGATGGATTGCGCATTAGTCCAACGTTGCGAAAGAGAATGCGGATTGTTTCAATTGTACCACATTTTTTGGAAATTGGGGAAGAAAAGAAGAATTACCCGCGGATGAAATCCAGTATTTCTGCAAAGATTTCCGGATCCTGCATGGTCATTCGCCCGATTGGTTTGTCCGCAAAAAAAGCTTTGCGGGATTCAAGGGAAACCAATTTTTCCTCCTTGATCAGACGATAGTATTCACCCATCCAGTTATTCATGGTGTCAAGAGCTTCTTTGGAATACTGTGGATTGTGCTTTTTGTGTTCTACGGTCAGAACGCGGACATTAGGATTGCCTAAAGCCAAGACCTGTCCGGCATTATGTTTGAAATTGACCATAGGATCATCTGTTGAGTGAATCCACAGCAGCTTGTCGGCGGTGGATTTCAGATAAGCCCGGTTGTTCAGGTTGCCGTAGCGTGGAAGAAGCTTCTTTTCATAGCTTTTAACGATATTTGCTAAAAGCCTTAACTTGACGAACCCGATCATTACGTCTGCCACACTGACAAATCCGGACAGGATAACGGCTTTGTGCACAGTCGGCAACAGATGCGCAAGGTTTAGCGCGGTATAGCCTCCCAGTGAGTGTCCGATCAGAACGAGTCGCTCCCGGGGTTGAAGGCGCTCAATGAGTTCGGCCATATCTCGTGTAGGTGCATTGATGGAATTCAACCGCTCTCCACCTGAGGCTCCGCATCCGGTATAGTCCAGGGTCAAAACCGGATATCCGGCGCGGCACAGGGTTTCAATCTCCGCCAGATATGCCGTGTGTCCCGGGCCCATTCCGGGGCAGAACAAAACCAGTGTCGTCCGGTCATAGTCCGAATAATAATATTTGAAAAAGCGGATTGGAACATGGACCGAATTCTCAAACACATTTTCTTCGCAACCCAGGCCCGGGAAATCCGAAGCACTAAAGTAGGGAATGGCTTCATCCTTATCATAACGGTGAAGAAAGTTCTTTTTGTACATATTTGTGATCAGTCCCATTTTTACCTCCGTAGTTGCTGTGCTGGGGCCCAAAACCATATAATAAAAAATAGGATTACTACTTTTGTTGAAACAGTAATCCTATTCTGGCGGAGGGAAAGGGATTCGAACCCTTGTGCGCTTGCGCGCAAACTGATTTCGAGTCAGCCCCGTTATGACCACTTCGATATCCCTCCGTATTTCATTGTGCGCCCCGTGAACAGGATTGAGATCAGGATGCCGAAAAGCAACCAGAATCTAGTTACGACAAGTCAAGAGCGGGTCGCTCAAATGACGTTTTCATTTTAATCGTAATCACCACAAAAGTCAAGGGCTTTTGCGGTTCTGCCCGATCCATATATCCATAAGCGGTTGATTTTTCCATTTCATAATGATAAACTGGTATGTGGAATGACAATTCGATAATAGGAAAGGAAAGCGGAATTCCAGTTCTGCATAAACGGTATGAAAAGATTTTTGGCGTTTTTTCTGCTTTTGACTGTAATGGCTGCAGTCTTTGCCGGATGCGGTCAGGTCGCATCGTCGGATGAGCCGGACAGACCGGAGAGCCCAACGGTACCCGTTGATATTGAATCCACAGGTAGCGAGAGTGAGAGCCAGGATGTAAAACCGGAAAAAACATACAATGACGATCCTGCAAAAGTCGTGTTCGGTCTGGAAAAGGATACAGACGACCGGACAACCCATGCGTATGTGGCAGACGAGGTGGTTTTTCAAAGATTGACGATCTCCGGACGCGACTGCATCCTGTTTAAGCATTCCCGCATGGATGAGAACCAGAATCTACTGAGGTTGGGCCTGGATTCAGAAACAGCAAAAGTCTTTGAAAACGGGATCCTGAATTTAGTATTCAATCTCTATATTACCGAAAAATTGACAATTGAGGTCGACTATTTGGATACATCCGGGGAACAGTGCAAGAAGACCGTGGAATTTACCGGGACAAGAGCATGGTCCTACGCTACGGTACAGATGGAAAACGTTGCATTTACCAAGGGTATTGAAGGATATGACTTCTTTATCACATTCAAAGGACCTGAAATCATTCGGGTCAGCAAGGTGGCCTTTATGCTGGGGGACAAGATGTATTCGAACAAGCCGGCGTTGATTCAATCGGACCGGATTACGGACGAACTGCTGGTGGCGGATTGTGACGTTAAATATTATGGCGCCATCGGAGACGGTATTACGGATGATACGGCAGCATTTAAAGCTGCAATAGCACAGGTCACAAACCAAAAGGGAGGAACCGTATTTGTACCGGAGGGACGGTATCTGCTGACATCCTCCCTGAACCTGCCGAATGGCGTTTCTCTTGTCGGTGAGCTCACAAAGGGAACAACGGACGGAACGGTGCTTCTGATCGGTCATGGAGCCAATTCCACCAATAATGCGGACTGTGCGATTTCGGTTGGGACGCAAAGTGCTGTGAAGAATATCTGCTTCTACTATCCTGAGCAGACGATGGCGGACGGAAAAGCCATTCCGTTCCCCCCTACGATTCTGCAGAAGGCTGTGGAAAGCATAACATTGGCCAATTTGTATTTTGTCAACGCCTATCTGGCCATTGACTGTGCGACCGACCATGAGAATCTTTCTCTGCAGCACATTTATGATATCTACGGATGTACGTTGAGCCAGCTCTACTGGAACGATTCTTCTTACGATATCGGACGGATCGAGAATGTTTTTGTGGGACCTGAATACTGGCTGAGCAGCGGGTTCCCGGCACCGGACGCTTCATTCCTGAAAGCCTATTGCCGCGCCAATTCGGTTGGCCTTCATCTGCAGCGCATAGACTGGACCTATATTTCCGATATTCACATCAGCGATTATTATATGGGAGTCCTGGCAGACCAGTCCCAGTACGGTGCCAGCAACGGACATCTGTATAATCTGGATTTCAATAATGTGTATTATGGCTTGTGCGGCAAATACTTCTGGTGGTTCCTTCTGACCAATTGCAAGATCAAGGTCAGTTCGGACGAGGGCGCGACCCCGATTTACATCGGCAAAGACAATACGGGCAATGTATCCTGCAGTTACTGCGAACTGTCCGGTGGAAAGAATGCCGTAGTGAATAAAGGAAGCGGAAGTATCACGTTCGGCAACTGTGTGCTGGACGGAAAGGAAAAAGCCCTGGTGACCAACAGTACCTATTCGATGGTCAACACCTCAACAGGGAATGACAAGACCGATTATGCCAATCAGACGGTCCAGATGAGTGCCGTAGATTTCAGCGCCATCGGGTATGCACCCAAATATGCCACTAAGCCGGCATCCAAAGAGTTCATCGACCTGACCGGAGAGCTGGCCAAGCTGAAGTCGAACGCCAATGCTTCCGAGGTGATCCAGAAAGCGTTGGACAACCTGAAAGGCAAGGGCGGCACGGTATATGTTCCGGGCGGCACGTATACGCTGACGACTCCGCTGAATGTGTGGGCCGGAATTGAACTTCGAGGAGCCAGCGAGGCTGCGACCAGCCAGGTATCTCCCACCAAGTTTGTCACAGATTACGGTCGCAACGACGAGAACGGAACGGCGTTGTTTACGCTGTATGAAGGAGCGGGTCTGCGAGGCTTCCGCGTCACTTACCCCACCGTTGTTTCCGAAATCTCGGCAGAAACGCCGGTGTATACTCCGTATGCGTATACCGTGCGGGGCAACGGAGCCAGGATTTACATCATCAACGTCAGCCTGCACTCCTCCTACAACGGTGTGGATTTCTCGGAGCACCGCTGCGACGACCATTATGTTCAGTATCTCTGGGGCTGCCCGATCAATGTGGGTATCAAAGTGGGCGCAGGATCCAAGGGCGGAATCATCCGGGATGTACATTACACTCCGAACTGCTTCGGAGGGAACTGGAACCAGGTGTTCAGCTATATTATGAGCCATTCCAGATGCTTCTGGACGATGGACTGCGAGGACGAGGTCCTGTATCACAACTTCACCTATGCCGGATGGAGAGGAATTGAGCTCGGAGACGGAACCGAAAATTGCGTGGTGATCTGTCACGGAACGGACTGCGGCAACTACGCGGCATATGTGGAGGGGGAATGCACGGCTACCCTGATCGATTCACAACTGGTCAATCTGCCGGGAGGAACGCCGGATTTCCGCGCGTACATCTACACGGCCCCGAACTTCACGGGTGATGTCTCGTTCATCAACACCGGTATGTGGGGAGCCACGGTCAAAACCGTCTATCTGGAAGGAACCGGTCATGTATTGTTCTATCAGGGCATCATCTCCAATTCCGGATCCACCACATTCAACGTCGTTAGAGGAGAGGCGGAGATTTACGGTATGTACTCCAGTACCGGCACATTGTCTGCAGACGTAAGGGCGTATGACGGATGCTACGATTGTATTGCGATCGGGAACCTGTTTGCTTCCGGAGGCAAGTATACAGGTGCCGTGACGCAGCAAGGAAACAAGAAGGCTTGATCCGAACCGGATCAAGAATCTATACCCCGGGTGCATGTCCGTTTGGGCAGCACCCGGGGCTTTCCAGTTTTGGTATCGGGAAGCATCTGAAATGGCCGTACCCCTTTCTTAAGGAAAAACTATATGGTATAATACTTACATATCCAGTACGAGAGGTAATGGTATGTACAAGATCGTTTTCGGAACACCGGAGAAACATACGCCTACCGCATATTGCCGGTCAATGAACTACCAGGAGACCGGCGTAAACTATCCGGTCAGCCGGATCCGGTATAAGCAGACGCAGGATGGGTGTATTCTGGAATTTCCGTTTTCCGATGAGGAATGCTTTTACGGAATGGGCCTGCAGATGTACAGCTTCAACCATAAGGGACGGAATGTCCTGGTCCGGGTCAATTCGGACCCTGTCCGCCCGACAGGCGATTCCCATGCGCCGGTTCCGTTCTTTGTCAGTACGAAGGGATATGGTATTTTTGTGGATACGGCCCGGTACGCTGAATTCCGGTTCGGCGTACAGACAAGGGAATCCGCAGCTGCAGAGATCAACGAAGAGATCCAGACCTCCACGGAGGGGTTGTACCAAAGCCGGATCTCCGGGGACAGGGTCATAGGCGTGTACGTTCCGCACGCGCAGGGTGTAACCGTCTATGTTATCGAAGGGGCAACCATTCTGGATGTAGTCAAACAGTACAATGTGCTGTCAGGCGGAGGACCGGACGTACCGGACTGGGCCCTCGGGACTTTTTACCGTTGCTATGCCAAGAACACCGCGGATGAAGTCATCGAAATGGGTCGATACCTGAAAGAACACGACCTTCCTGTGTCCGTAATCGGTCTGGAACCGGGCTGGCAGTCTCACGCGTACTCCTGCACGTATACATGGAATCCGGAAAAATTCCCGGAAGAAAAGAGAACCGCTATGTTTGCGGAAATGAGGAAGATGGGGTATCACCTGAACCTCTGGGAGCATGCATTCGTCAATGAGGGGGCTCCGTTCTTTAAGGATGTTCTGCCCGGAAGCGGGTCATACCGCGTATGGAACGGACTGGTCCCGGATTTTACGATCCGGTCAACACGGGATGCGTTTGCCCAGCACCACAGAGAGAATGTTATCAACGATGTGGTTGACGGGTTTAAGCTCGATGAGTGTGACAGCGGGGATTATGTTCACGACTGGAGTTTCCCGAACTTTACGGTCTTTCCCTCCGGAATGAACGGCGAACAGTACCACAGTCTCTTCGGAACACTGTATATGCAGACGGTTGTGGAGGCACTGGACGGGAAAAAGACACTGGGGGAGTGCCGGAGCATGCACGCTCTTTGTACGTCTTATCCGTTCGTGCTGTACAGTGATCTGTATGGTCAGAAAGAGTTTATTCAGGCCTGTGTCAATTCCGGGTTTTCGGGACTCCTGTGGACTCCGGAACTCCGGGATGCGCATTCGGCGGAAGAACTGATCCGCAGACTGCAGAACACCGTTTTTTCCGCGCACTGTCTGATCAACGCCTGGTATTGTGAAAAAGCTCCCTGGCTGGATCTGGATTGTGAGGATGCGGTCCGCAGGCTGCTTCAGATACGGGAAGGTCTCAAGCCACGTCTGAGAAGGGCTTTCGACCGGTACCGTGACGAAGGAGTACCTCCCGTGCGCGCTTTGGTCTGCGAGTATACGGACGACAAAGCCACGTATGACGTCAATGATGAATATCTGTTCTGTGACGATCTGCTGGTTGCTCCGGTGATTTCCGGTCAATCCGAGCGGCAGGTTTATCTGCCCGCGGGTAAATGGGTCCATTATCTGGACGGCCGTGCTTTTGAGGCGGGGTCCTTCCGGTATATCTGCAGGGATGCGGAAGATTTGCCTGTTTTTCGCCGCCTTTCCTGATGCTCCGCACGATTTTTAAAAAAAAGGAAAATGTCAATGTCGACACTTAAAGAAGAATACAGCCTCGCCAAGCGGGAACTGTTTGATTACTATTACCGGTTTTTGAACGGGCCTCAGAGGGAAGCCGTCTATACGGTTTATCATCCGCTTCTGATCCTCGCCGGAGCCGGCAGTGGAAAGACGACCGTACTGGTCAACCGGATTTTCCATATACTCAGATACGGGGACGCCTATTCCGCAGACCGTTATCCGGAGCCCCTGACTGAGGAGAGCGTGGAAAGGCTCCGTCAGGCCAAATCGCTTTCGGATGACGAGATTGCCTCCATTCTGGACGAGACCGCGGTCAATCCGTGTCCGCCTTGGAGAATACTGTCCATTACCTTTACGAACAAGGCTGCGAACGAGATCAAAAGCCGGCTTGCAGCCAGGCTGGACAACGAGGAAACCGCCGGAGATATCTGGGCGGGAACGTTCCATTCCATCTGTATGAGAATCCTAAGGAAGTATGCTGCGGAAGCCGGATACCAGCCTAACATGACGATCTACGATACGGATGACACAAAAAAAGCGATCGCCACGGCTATGAAACAACTGGATATCGATGAAAAGTCCATTGCGGTCCCGGCCGTTATGCACGCCATCAGTTCGGCCAAGGATCAGCTGCAGACGCCGGATGATATGCTCGCGAATGCAGGCTTCAAGTATGTGGAAAAGCAAATCGCCAGGATCTATGAAACCTATCAGAACAATCTGAGAAGTTCCAATGCGTTGGATTTTGACGATATCATCATGCAGACGGTCCTCTTGTTCCAGAAGAATCCAGACATTCTGAAAAAGTATCAGAATCAGTTCCTTTTTGTATCGGTCGATGAGTTTCAGGATACCAACCGCGCACAGTTGGAACTGACCATGATGCTGGCGGGCGGGCACCGGAATCTGATGGTAGTGGGTGATGATGACCAGAGCATCTACAAATTCCGCGGCGCCACGATTGAGAATATCCTGAAATTTGACCACTACTATACGGACGCCAAGGTCATTCGCCTTGAGCAAAACTACCGTTCGACCAAAAACATACTGGACGCGGCCAACAGCATCATCAGCCACAACCGGGAACGGCACGAAAAGGAGCTGTGGACGGAAAAAGAGGCCGGTGCGACCATTACCCTGGAAGAAGTCGGGGATCACCGTCAGGAGGCGGAGGTCATCGCCAGTACCATCACAAAGCTGGTCCGTTCCGGGGAAATGCACTACCGGGATTTTGCTGTCCTGTACCGCCTGAATGCCCAGGCCAACAGTATTGAGAACGGTCTGAGAGGAAACGGAATCCCTTATCGCATGCTGGCCGGGACCCGATTCATGGACCGCAAGGAAATCCGGGACATTGTCTCCTATCTTCAGCTGATCAACAACCATTATGACCGGGAACGGCTGATGAGGATCATCAACGAACCCAAACGCAAGATCGGAGCCCGTACGTTGGAAATCGTAGAGGCGATTGCACAAGAGGAGGGAATGGCACCGTTCCAGATCATGGAGCACGCGGACCGCTATGCTGCGCTCGGACGAGTCGCGGAACCGCTTATGGAATTCACCAGAATGATCTGCGAACTGACGGATCTGGCCCAGACATCCCCCTTGGAAATGCTCTATGAGCAAACGCTCTCGCGCACCGGTTACCGGATGATGCTGCTCTCCGGAGACTCGAAAGACGCAGACCGTCTGGAAAACCTTGAGGAATTCAAATCCAACATCGTGGAATATATGACAACGAGTGAGAACCCGTCTCTGTCTGAATTTCTGGAAGGGATCTCTCTGGTGGCCGATGTGGACAGATATGATGAGGATGCCGACGCGGTCGTGCTGATGACCATTCACAGCGCAAAAGGGCTGGAGTTCCCGGTCGTGTTTCTGCCCGGAATGGAGGAAGGACTGTTCCCGTCCAGACAGGCGCTTGTCGATGAAAGCGACGGTGCCATAGAGGAGGAGAGGCGGCTGGCCTATGTCGCGGTGACTAGAGCCAAAGAGAAACTGATCATCATCTGTGCCAAAAACAGGCTGTTGTATGCGCAGACACTGGCCAATCCCAAATCCAGGTTCTTGTCTGAAATACCGCCAAAACTGTTGGAGGTCCATCAGCATTCCGGCTGGGAGGAAACCGAATACGGCTATTCCGGATTCGGGAGAAACACCGGCAGCTGGAAACCCGTACCCGGCGGCGCCGGCAGTCCCTACAGGCCGGCAGGCGCTGCAAAAAGCGGCAGTTCCCAACGAACGGGTAAATCTGTGGAGGTGTTCCGCGTTGGAGATATTGTTCGTCATTCGGCGTTCGGGGAAGGACTGGTATTGTCTGTAACCAAAGTCGGTGCAGACTACTTGTATGAAATCGCGTTTGACAGCGTGGGTACCAAAAAGCTGATGGCTACCTATGCGAAACTCCAGAGGGTAGAAGATTAAGAGGTTTCTATATGAGAACAATGGTAAAAATACTGATTTCTTTTATGCTGCTGGCGGCAATCCTGCTGCCCGTACTGTCCGCTTGCGGACAGGCTGTGACGGGTCCGGAGACGGAGGCGGAAACGGACAAAGGTCAAACTGCCGAGTCCGGAGCTGAAACCGGTCCTGAATCCGAAAAGCTCGCGGAAAGCGAGACCCGTGAAGTGGAGACGGAAGAGCCGGTGGACATCACCATCCGCCCGGTGATGGATGAAAACATGATCTACGATTACGTGTCCAAGACATGGCAGACGGGTCCTTCCAACCAGGACAGGGAGATCATGTCCTATGACGCAGGGAACGCGACCGGCAATTACCGGTTTGCGGACAGAGATCAGTATATCATCTACAAATTTGATCTGACCGGGGCTGTGGATCCCGAAATCAAAGTCGATATCGGAAACAACTACAAGATCGAAGTCTCGACAGACAGAGAAAACTGGACACTCGTGTATAACTGGCTGGCCGAACACGAGGTAGTGAAGGATCGTAGCAATCACGGGACGTATGCATTCAAGCCTTTTGATTATGTGAATCTGTACGGAATGATTTATGTCCGGTTTACGGATGCGGATCCTGATGACGGCGGATGGGGCTCTTGCTTCACGAGCATTTCGGTCGGCTACTATCAGTTGCTCAGCAAGACTACCAATCAGTTTAATCTGGATGATTCCGGGTATGCGCTCCTGCAGGAACTTCTGGACGATCTTCCAGAGTCCGAAGAAGTGGATGCCTATACGATCGCGTATGATGGAGGACTGGTGTACAATCCGATCTCCAGAGAGAAAGCCGATCAATCGGATAAATATGCGTCGGCTTCCTGTACGGAAGGTACGATCCAGGCCAAATACGGCACCAAGGACATCACCCTGAAATACTGGATTCCCAAGAACGCGACGGCCTATGATGCGGTGCCGGTCAAGTATGAGATCACGACGTCAGGAAGCGTGACGGCGCCCATTTATGTGGATGCGGTAGCTACGGACGAAGACAAAAACGACCCCGTTTACTATGACCTGCTGCTTCCGGGTACAGTTGATCTGGAATGGGAATACCTTGGCTATGTCAACGGCACGAACAAGGCGGGGAATCGCCCGAAAAACCGTCCGGACGTAGACAACACCGTACTGGGGAAGCAGTATCCGCAGTACAATACGACCGATCTGATCCAGTCCGGAACTGTCCAGACTGCAGATATAACCTGGTTCAAATTTGCGTTCACCAATACCGGAGATACCGTACTGGATGGTGACGGAAACGGAACGTTCTGTCTGGAAGCGGTTCTGTACAGAAAAGAAAACGGCACCTATAAAAAAGTCGGGACGCTTGAGAATCTGTATTCCCGCATCTTCAATCCTATGTATCCCGGTGACGTAGAGGAAGTTTACTTTACCTTCCCGGACGCAGGTAGGCTTTACGTCGGAGACTACCGCCTTGAAATCAAAGGGATTGTGCGTAATGAAACAGTAGAAGGATACGGCAGGACCATCTGGGGCGGAGATGTATATACGACCGACCAGTTCGATTTCACGGTAGCTGCCCAGCAAACCCAGACGGAACCCAATGAAGTCGTCGCCCGGAGCCGCAAAACACAGCCTACCCGAAACACCTGGCTGCACACCTACGAGGAGTTTATGGGCAGTTATGATTCCTGGCTCAGGGGTGTGGCTTCCAAGCAGGCGGATACGCTCTATCTGCAGTGCGCACCCTGGACCGAGTGTGTGGATATCAAACTGATCATCGGAAACGGGGACACACTGGTCAGTGCGCGAGTGCCGATCGCGATTGAAACGGAGTCACTGTCCATTAAACTGAACAAGGACTGCAATGCGTACGTCGTAAGGCCTGACGGAACAAGGTTCCCGGCTATCACCGTGCAGTCCATGGCGGATATGAGGGGCAATGTGCAACTGGGACCGGATGCGGCAGGCAATGTGATCAACAATCTGCTCAGGTTCCAGAGTTGCGGAATCAATGTGGTCAATACGACTGCGGCATTTGAGTTTGACTCCAACTACGGCCTGAACATTGCAAACAATATTGATGCCTGCTGGTTTTCCTTGGATGTGATGCGCAGACTGGGACTGAAAGTGGAAGGATGGATCTCCTATCCCTACAATACGCCCGGCAATCTGACGCAGGCCAATTCACTGTACAAAATGGCTTTGACCGGCGGCGGGTTCGGAGATACCGATCTGGCCATGGCTGCGGCCCTGAATGCAAAATGGCAATTCTTGAAATGGGGAGATAACTACTGGATCGGAGGCAACGATACGGTCGTACTGGATCTGGAGGATACACGGGGCTGGATGCGCGTGGACTACAACGCCAGATCACCGCTCAGTTCTGCCTCCTTGCAAAGGTTCCGGCTGTTCCTGATGGATCTGTATCATAAGGATATTGACGAGTTGAACGAGGATTGGGGAACGGACTATGAATCCTTCCAGTCCGTTGATCCCTCTGCTGACGCTTCGAACGACCATGACTGGTGGAAATTCCAGACCTCGGGGACCACGTTTGAGGAATGGAGCCTTCCGTTAGCCCTTCTGGATTGCTTCCGCACCTTGGAACGCGCCAAAGATTATGAGATGATCCTGGATAATCTGTCAGATACGATTCCAACCGCAAAAATCAATCTGCGGACGGAAGGGGCCAACTGGATTTCTGTTGTGGATCCATACACGGAAAACTCCCACTACCGTCATGTGTATTATTCACAGAGACGCTGCGGCATCATTCCGGAGCTGATGTCACGTGCCAATGTGTTATATGCTCATTCGGACTATACGACACTTCCGTACTCACCGTCCGAAGTGGCAGAATTGACCCGAAACAGTGTTAGTATGGGAATTGTCCCCATGCTTCTGCCTCAGTTCAACCGAATGAGAGACATTGCGGTAAACAGCAAATACGGGACCAGTTTCACATATGAATACAATCTGGCCGGGGATGCACAGCGCGGAGCGTACATCAATACGCTTGTTTCTGTGTACGAGTGGTTCAAGGCTACATATGAGAACGGTGGTGTGCCCGGATTGCTGGCGCAGGATTATCTCTGCGACGGGTATATGACCTCAACACAATACAGAGAGATCCAGTTCTTTACTGAAAAGCTGCAGGAAGCGATAAACACTCCCGAGGGACAGGCATGGGCAAAGAATTTCGATCAGAATTCCAATGTGCTCTCCGGTTCCAAAGGAACCTATTCCTATGATGCGGATTATGTGGATGGTCTCATTCAGATAGCAAAAAGCGCGCATTGAGTCATAGTGGACAGGCTGCCTCATCATGAGGACAGCCTGTCCACAATCGGAGAAATGGAAAAATGTGTTGATTTAAGTGTCTGATCCATGCTATAATAACGAAGTCATATACGGGGTGTAACTCAGCTGGTAGAGTGCGTGGTTTGGGACCACGATGCCGCACGTTCGAGCCGTGTCACTCCGACCAAAAACGCCGGTATCGGGTACAAAAAAGGCCTGATGCCGCCGTTTTTTCTTCATCGCTGCTTCTCGATGAAGTTCACATTACGGATTGACGAATGCAATCAATAAGGTTATAATGCTGGTATGCGGGTATGGCGGAATTGGCAGACGCGCTGGATTTAGGATCCAGTGGGCAACCGTGCAGGTTCAAGTCCTGTTACCCGCATAGAAGAAAGGTCTTGGATTCATTGCGGAAAAGGGACAGTTCTTTTTTTCTGCCTTTTTGCCGTAGTAAGCGAAGCCTATACGGTTTGGTGCGATCATTTGGAATGCCATTCTTTCGAGCGGGGAAATACCAAAGGCATAACTTTGCGGACGGAATGACGCGTTCTAGTGAAAAGGCCAAGCTATAGCGCGGGTGCATACAACTGACAAAGTGAGGGGGACCGCATATGGAAACATCTAAAGAACGAGCGCAGAACGATCGGGTCAAAGGATTATTCGTGGATGCAGTTGCCTATCTAGTGGCATGTGGAATCGGAGGACTGGCCTTTTTTCACATTGATCATCTTTTGGCCGCGACAGCAGTATTTACGGCAACGGCTACCCTGATCCTGTTTCTTGTGTCTGCCTTTTTTTCCGATGTGTCCGTTTACGATCCGTACTGGAGCGTTGCTCCGCCTGTGACGATGGTTTTGGTATTGCTCAAATACCGGATCTGGAATGTGAACGCAGCCATCGTCCTCATTCTGATTGCAGTCTGGTCAGTCCGTCTTACGGCAAACTGGCTGTACACATACCGTGGACTGGGACATGAAGACTGGCGCTACCGTATGTACAGGGAAAAGTGTTCTCCCGTCCTGTTCCAGCTGATCAGCTTTGTGGGATTGCATTTTGTTCCTACTCTCGTGGTGTATGCCGGAATGATCAGCGGATTCCTGGCGGTACAGGAAAGTGCGTTCTCACCATGGTCTGTCATTGGAATCGCCTTGATGGTGGGTGCCGTAGGTCTGGAGTATGTTTCAGACCATGCCATACACGGTTTCCTGCGTGAACACGCAGGCGAACACAAAACCTGCGCGGTTTCGGTGTGGAAGTATTCCAGACATCCCAATTACCTCGGTGAAATGGCCTTCTGGACAGGACTATACCTCTTTTTTGTGGCGGTTCGGCCAGATGCCTGGTATATGGGGCTTGGGTTCCTGAGCATTATCGGGCTGTTTCTGGTTGTTTCCATTCCGATGATGGAGAGGCATAATACAGAGAGAAGGGCTGACTATCCTGAATACAAACGGACGACGTCAATGCTTTTGCTGTTGCCTAAGAAGGGTCGGAAAGACCAGACAACAGTAAAGTGAATATGTTTGAGGGGCTACCAGAAGGTAGCCCCTCAAAGGATAAAATATCTACAATAGTCCGTGAGCGGAAGTATCGTCCCGGGCCAGACCAAGACAGTCCGCTGTATCCGAAGCGAGCACCCCGGATTGCCCGAAGGTCTGAGCGGCCAGATTTCCGCTTTTTCCGTGTAGGTAGGCTCCGCAGAGAGCGGCCCCGAAAGATCGTTCAACGGGATTGGAAACAGAGCTGAAGGATTCGGCACAAAGGCCGGCTACAGCTCCCGCCAGGACATCTCCGCTGCCGGCTTTGGCCAGGACGGACGAACCGGTTGCAATCAATACAGGATGGTGCGTGGTTCCACAGGAAGACAATATGCTTCGGGAACTCTTGAGCAGGCATGTGCAAGGATAGCGTTCAGCGAGGGACCGGGATGCGGAAAGCAAATCGGAAGAGACCTCCTCCGCTGTCATGCCGAGAAGACGGGAAGCCTCTTTTACATGAGGCGTCAACACAGCTTGCACAGGGATGGACGAATGCAGTTCGGGATGCGCAGAAAGAATGTTCAAGGCATCCGCATCTATGATCAGGGATTTTTCGGAAGTCATGGAGCCCAAAACGGCCTTGAGTAAAGTGTATGCCGTTTGGCTCTGCCCGAGACCGCAACCGATCAGAACAGCTTGCGCGCGGCTCATAGCCGAATTGACGAGATCATGTAGGTCATCTGTATCCGAATAAAGGGTAAGAACCGCTTCCGGAAGGGCAGTCTGCAAGGGAATCCGGTTGACCTCACAGGCCAGGATTTCCACCAGGCCGGCTCCGATCCGATAGGCGCTCTTGGCCGCCAGGATGGCTGCCCCGCACATACCCGGAGAGCCGCAGATGCAAAGCAGTCTGCCGAATGAACCTTTATGGGCATCCGGCGCCCGGCGGGGAAGCCAAGAGGATACGTCCTTATCATCCGGCATCTGCAGGATTTTCGATTGATCCTGGGAAAAAGCATCCATTCCGATGGAATCTGAGTAAATCGTTCCGGCATATTCTGCCCCGGGATAGAGCATGCATCCGCTTTTGATGTTCCCGAAGCACAGAGTGGCTGTACAGCGAAGCGCCGCACCAGATAGTTGCCCCGTTGTCGCATTCACCCCGGACGGGATGTCCGCGGCCAGGACCGGACCCATGGTTTTGTTGATGAACTCAAAGCACGAAATATAAGGTGCGGAGAGAGGGCGGTTCAGGCCGATGCCGAATACGGCATCAATCCAGACGGTGACAGTATCCTCAGGCATACGGAATGGTACGCCCGCATTAAGCGCTGCCGTATACTGGGCAAGGCACTCCGGAGACAGATGACTCTTTTCGGGTTCTGTGTGAAATCCACGGTCGGAAACAAACGTGACAAAAACCGAAAAGCCGGCGACGTGAAGGAGCCTGGCGGCAGCCAACCCGTCGCCCCCGTTGTTCCCGTAGCCGCACAGCACGCCGATGAGCCTTGTCGTCAACCGGTCGGACAGTAAAGGCCCGGTAACGAGATCCACCAGGGCATGGGCGGCCCGTTCCATCAGAACGGTGGAAGGTGTTCCGGACAGGATTGTGGCCTGCTCGCACTGTTTCTGCTGTAAAGCGGTCAGGATCGGTTCCATGGCTTTGCGATCATGCTGAACGGCCGAGCAGGAATGCGGTCCGGTTCATTTCAAACAGCTTTTTCGGGATTACGGCTTCCAGAGCTGCCAGCCAGGCTTCCTCCGAAAAAGTGAAGAAAGTAGAAAGTTTCCCTAGAAGCACGATATTGACCGCCTTGACCGATCCGGCCTGACGGGCCAGAGCCAAGGCATCCAGGCTGACTACGCGTGCGCCCAAAGCGGAGAGGTCCTGCAGAATCTCGTGCGGATACTCGGCAGCACCTGTGATGACAGGCATGGGCGCGATTTCCTGGTCGTTGGTCAGAACGATTCCGGACGGGGACAGACAACGGATATAGCGGGCGGCTTCCAGCTTTTCAAAAGAGAGGATGAAATCCGCTTCGCCTTCACAGATCACAGGGGAATGACATGTTTCACCAAACCGGACATATGTGACCACGCTGCCTCCACGCTGACTCATCCCGTGGACTTCAGAAACTTTGACATCGTACTGCTCATTCAAGAAGAGTTGACCCAGAACCTTGCTGGCGAGCAGAGTGCCCTGACCGCCGACCCCGACGATCATAATATTGGTGGTTTTCACTTGTCTTCACCTCCTTGGATGGCCCCGAATGCACAGAGCTGGCTGCACACACCGCACCCGACGCAGAGGGTGGGATCGATTTCGGCCTTACCTGCGGTCATATGGATTGCAGGACAACCGAGTTTCATGCAGCGGCGACAGGATTTGCAGGCCGACGTGTCTACTGTCAAAGCCGGTTTGGCCTTTACGTATTTCAACAATGCGCAAGGACGGCGGGAAATGATGACGGAAGCCACATCCTTGGCCAGTTCTTCCCGGATGACGTTTTCGCATTCGGCCAGATTGTACGGGTCAACAACACGCACGCTGGGAATGCCCAGAGCGTGGCAAAGCGCTTCCAGATCGACCTTGGCGGCCGGATCCCCCTTGATGTTGTATCCAGTCGTCGGGTTCTGCTGATGACCGGTCATACCGGTAATGCTGTTGTCCAGGATGATGACTGTGGACTTTGTGTCGTTGTAGGCGATATTGACCAGCCCGGTCATTCCGGAATGCATAAAGGTGCTGTCTCCGATCACACAAACCGTGTTCTTCTCGGTATCCGGTCCGCCGGCTTTATTGAATCCATGGATTCCGGATACGGATGCACCCATGCACAGGGTGGAATCAATGGCGCAAAGCGGGTTTGCTGATCCCAGTGTATAGCAGCCTATATCGCCCAGAACGGTGAGCTTGAGCTTGGATAGCACATAAAACAGGCCGCGGTGCGGACAGCCCGCACACATGACCGGAGGTCTGACCGGAATCTGAGCGGAGAGAGCAGGCCCGGCCGTCACCGGCTTGCCAAATGCCTTGGCAACAAGCGTCTGGTTGAACTCACCCAGAACGGGGAACAGATTCTTACCCTCTACGGAAAGACCCAGAGCGCGGCAATGCTCTTCGATACAGGGATCCAGTTCTTCAATGACCACACAGCGGTCTACAGAAGCCCGGAACTCTGTGAGCATACGGTCCGGAAGGGGATGTACCATACCGAGTTTCAGAATGCGGATGTCCGGGTCACCGGAAAAGACTTCCTTTACGTACTGGTAGCAGGTGCCGGAGGTGATGATCCCCAGCTTGGTTCCGGTTCCTTCAATGAAATTGATCGGGGCGGTCTCGGCGTACTCGCGGAGCTTTTCCGTGCGGGCTTCCACTACGGGATGCCTACGGATCGCGTTGGCCGGAGTCATAATGTATTTTTCCGCCTGCTTGACGTAGGGCTTTTTGTCCGGCAGAATCCGGTCCTCCAGCTCAACGGGACATTGCGCATGGGCAATTCTCGTGCACATTCTGAGAAAGACTGGGGTATCAAAGGATTCGGACAGTTCAAAGGCCAGTTTGGCGAATGCCTTGGCCTCGACGGAGTCAGACGGCTCGAGCATGGGAACTTTCGCGGCTTTGGCATAGTGCCGGGAGTCCTGCTCGTTCTGAGAGGAGTGCATCCCCGGATCGTCCGCAACGCAGATCACGATGCCGCCGTTCACACCGGTATAGGACAGGGTGAAGAGCGGGTCAGCAGCGACGTTCAGCCCCACGTGCTTCATACAGCAGGCTGAGCGGGCACCCTGGAGGGACGCGCCAAATACGACCTCCATAGCTACCTTTTCGTTGGGAGCCCATTCGCAGTACATTTCGGGATATCCTGCGGAAAACTCTGTAATTTCTGTGGAAGGAGTTCCCGGATAAGAGGATACAACCGAGCAGCCCGCTTCATACAGGCCGCGGGCAACGGCTTCGTTTCCAATCATTAGTTTTCGCATAGCTAAACCTCAAAAAAACTTCAATTCAGACTTTTGAACAGGGTCGCCCAGCATCCGCTTGGACACCGGGCGACGCAGTTACATTATATCGTTTCCGATTTCAGGTGTCAACCTTATTAGGCTTCTGCATCGTCGGTTTCCGGAAGGGCTTCCTTGACCATGACGGTGACCCGCTTTCCATATCCGGCAAACTTTTCGTCGATCTGTTCAGGAAGGGTCTTCTTGGTCAGCAGGGAAACGACGGGCACGATCACAAGGCCAAGCAGCATGGCGAGCATACCGGCATTGATCGCGGAATTGAAGAAATAGCTGAAGAAGGCATTCTGGATATGGACTTTGAAGACGGCGGTCAGGAAAAACTCGGTCAGGGTAATGCCAAGTCCGGAGATGAAACTGGCCCAGACCGCGGCGCGGGTCGTCTTTTTCCAGAACAATCCGTACAGGAACGGTGCCAGGAAGCAACCGGCCATAGCGCCCCAGGAAATGCCCATCAGATCTGAAATGTACAGACGGCCGGCCAGATCGCGGTTGACGACGAGCAGAATGGCGATTGCGGCCGCAATTGCGATGGAGACCGCGATCAGGATCCGGATGGAGCGCATCTTGCCCTTTTCCGTCAGGTTTTTCTTGATCTGGGAGAAGAGATCCAGGGTGATCGTGCTTGCGGAAGTCAGGACCAGCGAAGACAGGGTGGACATCGAGGCCGCCAGGACCAGCACCAGAACAAGAGCGATCAGCCAGTCTCCGCCGGTGCCGAGATCTGCGTTTACCGCGGCCAGCATGGCCGGCATGATGGTATCAAAGGATTCCGGAGTTCCGGATGCGGTCAGCTTTATGGAATCGGTGTACAGCCGTCCGAATCCGCCCAGGAAATAACTGCCTCCGGCAATCACGATGGCGAACAGAGTGGAGATGATGGTTCCTTTATGGATAGCAGACTCATCCTTGATGGCATAGAACTTCCCAACCATCTGGGGAAGACCCCACGTGCCTAGAGAGGTCAGGATGACCACGCCGAACAGTTGGAGCGGATTGGGACCGAAGAAGGATGTGAAGGCGCCTTGAAAAGGCGTGCCTTCGGCAGTTTCAACGGCATACTGGGACAGCCTGGCGGTAGCTTCGGTAAGCCCTCCATTGGAGGAGACGATCGCTCCGACCAGGGCCGCGATGCCGATCAGCATAATGATGCCCTGAATGAAATTGTTCAAGGCGCTTCCTACGTAACCGCCTGCAATGACATAGATGCCGGTCAGTACAGCCATGATCACGACCCACCAGACATAGCTGATGCTTGGGAACGAGGCAGCGAACAACTGGGAAAGACCGTTGAACAGGGAGGATGTGTAGGGAATCAGGAATACAAAGATAATACAGGCCGCAGCGATCTTTAAGCCCTTGGAATCGAACCGGAGCGAGAAAAAGTCGGGCATGGTCTTGGAACCGATGTGCTGGGTCATGATCCGGGTACGGCGGCCAAGGATGACCCAAGCCATCAGGGAACCGATCAGAGCATTGCCCAGGCCGATCCATGTTGAGGCCAGGCTAAGTTCCAGCCGAAACGCCCTGCATATCCAATGAAAATGACAGCGGAAAAGTAGGATGTTCCGAATGAGAACGCAGTGAGCCAGGGGCCAACGGCGCGTCCGCCGAGTACGAACTTGTCCAGGCTGGTACTGCTCTTGCGGCTGACCAGGCCTACGGCGACCATGGCGGCAAAGAACAGGACGATGAAAATGATTTTGACAAGCATTTTCTTGAACCTCCAAAAGATATAGAAAAGAAAAAGCCTCCGGAGTTCCAGAGGACGAAAAACGTGGTACCACCTCAATTCGACCCGGACAGACCGGGCCCTCAGCGAGCCTACAAGCTCTGGCTCGATAACGGGAGCACCGGTTGCCTTTCCAATGTTAGGGGCACAGCTACAAGGCGTATTCGCCGCATCAAACCGTTGCCTTACACCAACCGGCAACTCTCTGTGCGCTTGAATCGCGGGTACTATTTCCTTGATCATCGCTTTGACAAGAGTATACTCCCGAAGAAATCGGTTTGTCAACCGCTTTTTGAAAAAACACTCTTCATTTTTTGCACAAAACGAAGAAAACGAGGAGTGTTTCGCAGAATTTTTACGTGAAACAGAAAAACAATCGCAAGCAAATTGCAGGATCGCGGTTTGGCAAATTGACAAATGGGGTTTGCGGTGCTATAACCCGAGTTGGAAAGAAAAGCGGCTGTTTTTGGAGCTTTTGAGGGCAGAAATGTCCTTATGCCAATTGGGTTTTGCTTGTTTTATAAGGCTTTTTGGCTGGTTGACATTATGGAGCACAAAATGTACTACATTGACATTTTCATAATTCCCTTAAAAGCCTTCAATTCGCCCAGTTTGTAGCACTTTTTAGGGATAGTTATTCCGAACGAGTTTAGAATCAGCAGAAGATCCGGATCGTTGATTCCACCGAACCTGTAATATACATCTCCTATCTTTTCAACGGTCCATTTATTCAATGCTGTTTGAATTCTGTCTGCAGAGAGTCCGCTGGTAAACAAAGCACCATTTGTGGCGGGTATCTGTGTCTTAATTTTCCTTTGAATCATCCGAAGCACGATC
>JAFYHA010000056.1 GCA_017539425.1 Clostridia bacterium | reverse complement strand
GCAGGGTATAGCCCGCATCGTCCCATTTTGTGAAGGTAACCTTACGCATGATCAGCTCTGACCTCCTTTTCCGTTTTCGGAATCCGCAGGCTTGTCGCCGTAGCGTTGCTCGTCAGAACCGTATTTGCCGTATTTGCCGTACTTTCCGTACCGGCCGTATCTGCCGTACCGCTTGGAGTGTTCGCTGAGGTCGGAGATCTCGCCGAGGATATGCAGTCCGGCATAGCGGACGATATCGTCGGAGGACCGGATGGAGTCATCCAGGTAATACATCAGGAACAGCACGCCGTAGCAGACCACGGCGCCTATGACCGCGCCGATCAGGGCGTTCCGCGTGTTGCTCGGAGCGATCTTGCTCCGGTTGGCCGCTGCGTAGTGCACCACGTTGGGCGGTTGGGTTTCCAGAATGTTAGGGACCTCGTTGATCGTCATATCGGCCAGGCAGTTGGCGATGGCCGCTGCTTCGTCGGGGTCGTGACTCTTGACGGTGATTACCAGCATGTGCGTACCGTTCGTGTTCGTTACGCTGATCATGCCGGACAGTTGCGAAGCCGTGTAGTTCAGATGCAGATTGTCGATGACCAGGTCAAGGATGACCTTATCTTTCATCAGGTCAATGTAGTCGCTGGCCACATTGTTACTCAGCGTCAGGTCGGAAATCGAAATTGTGCCGGTTGACGAGACAATATAGATTTTGGAACTGGCCGAATACGTGGGCTTGATGAACAATGCGCAGTATCCGTAAACCAGGATGGCGGCAACAAGCGCCACGATGATGATCAGGATGAAATGTTTCTTCAGCACTCCGAAAAGATCGCCGAGATTGATTTCACCGGATTCTGTGCGAGTCTGCTCGTTATTCATGACTCCTCCGCACATTTATTATAGGAAGAGAGTTTGCGAATAAGCAAAAATACCCCCAACCCATTACTTATATGGCATTTTACCATGCCGAAATACCCCAAATGTTAACAAATTGTTAATTATAAAAAATAACGAGTCTGTTTTGTAATAGTGGTGTAAAACTGTACAAATCACAAAAAGTCCTTATGCTGTAAGGCTTTTTGAACAAATGCACCGGGCCCGGAACAGGTCCGGACCCGGCACATGGGACGGTTTGCGGTGCAAATCGTCATTATTCACGAATTTTTGGTCATTTCAAGACTTGCTTTTGGACAGTTCTTCTTTCAAAGCCCGGATATTATCCTCATCCCGGTCGGAAACGAACGGGACCCGGAACGTGCAACCGTCTTTCCAGCCTTCGCATCCGTATGCCGTACGTCCTTTCAGGATGGGTTTCCCGCAGATCGGACAGACGGGCGTCGGCTCGGGCTTCTTGCGGGAAGAAGGCTTCCGCGCCTTGCCGGCCTTCCCGGATGCCGCTTTTTCCGGCTTCTGTTCGGCAGGCTCCTTAGGCTTGCGTTCCGGACGGTCGGGAAATACGAATTCCGGCTTTCCGTCCTTAAGTTCCAGAACAGCTTCGAAACTGTTTCCTTTTTTGGACCGGAATCCCTTGAGCAATTCGGTTTTGCCGTTTTCCAGAAGGGTCTTCAGGATCGGTACGGAGATCGTCTTGCCGCAGATCTGCGTGTTGATCTTCAGAGGGCATCCGTCCGCGTAGCCTTCGCACCCGTAGAAACGGCCGTAGCTCCGGACAGACTTTCCGCAGATCGGGCAGGTCCCTACGATGTCCTTGAACATACCGGTCCGGTCCTCGGAATCCTCGGATTCCCGTGCGAAGACCTCTGCGATTTCGGATTCGGCCATTTTGACGCTGTCTGAAATGGTCATCAGGCCCCGGTAGACTTTCTTGAGAGCCTGACCGAGCTGGCTGGTCTTGTATTTGTCCATGCTGATCTGCAGCCTGGACAGGAACTCGATCAGATACTTGCCGTCGTCAAGAATCGTGTAGGTATCGCCTTTGAGATTGATGTATTTACTGGTGCGGGCGTTGTCTATGATGCCGGTACGGGTGGCCTCGGTCCCGAGTTCCAGCCCCTCGAAGATCGCACGGTAGTCCTCGGTATCGTCCGCGCCGATCCGGTCTTCCTCGGAAGCGTCTTGCGGGTCCTGCGACTTTTCGCTGGCCTGCTGCTTTTCTTCACGGAAAGGATTCTTGAGATAGTTGTTGAGAGTCTCCACCGTGTAGTGCTTGGGCGGGGTGGTTTCTTTCTGGACGGGCTTGAACAGAATGTTGACCGGGTCGCCCTGGGAAAGCGCGGGAAGGATCTTGTCCTTGACGGAAGGTTCGTCGAATTTCGTCCATCCTTTCTCGACGATGACGGTGCCCTTGAGCGTAAAGGTCTCCAGAGGATCCTTCGGGTCGCCGACCGCGATGGAGATCTCTTTCTTGGAGACGACGCAGTCTTCGGAGCAGAAGACGGCCACGAATCGGTGCAGCACCGTGCTGTAGACTTTGTACTCGTCCGGACTCAACTTGTCCTTCTGGGGAATCTTGTAGGTCGGGGTGATCGCGGAGTGGGACTCGATCTTGGAATCGTCAAAAATGACCTTGCTGTCCTTAAACCTGACCGGATAGCCGATGTTGGAAAGCTGGCCCAGGATGCTCCGGACCTTGCCTTTTTCCGCGGTGGCCATGTACTCGGAATCCGTTCTGGGGTAGGTCAGGTAACCGGCCTCGTACAGTTTCTGCACGATGGCCAGACTCTGGGTCATAGACATTTTGAAGCGCTTGGACAGTACGTTCTGCAGTTTGGAAAGCGAGTAGAGCTTGCCCGGCATGAGCTTGTCCTTCTTGCTCTTGACCGCGGTGACCACGGCTCCTGCGTCGTTGTAGGTCCGGCACAGTTCTTCGGCCTTGGCTTTGTCCGGCTCATCGAACTTTGTCTTGGAGAGGAGCTCTACAGTCTCGCCGTTGGTCTTCTCTTTGGACAGGATCGCCAGATACTTGCCCGGAACGAACTCGGAGATCTCCTTGTCCCGGTCGTAAATGGCCTTGACGATCGGAATGATCACCCGTCCGACGCGCAAGAGCTTGCCGGATTTGAGCGTGGCGTACCGGGTCAGGTTGACGCCGTACAGCCAGTCGATATAGGTTCGGGCAAATCCTTCGTTGGCCAGGGAATCGTATTCAGAGTCATCCTTCAGGTCAGACAGTGCCTGGGCCACGGTCTCCGGAGTCTGGTCGGGCAGCCAGAGGCGTTTCACGGGCTTCCCGGTCTGCAGGGCGTGCTGGATGCACAACCGTACGATGATCTCGCCCTCACGGTCCGCATCGCCCGCGTTGACGATGCAGTCCACGTCGGGCCGATTGCACAGATTCCGGATGCAGTTGAACTGCTTGATCACACCTTCGTCCGGCTTATCGGATTTGTCGCTCTTCCTGAGTTCAAAGCGGAAGCTGTCCGGGAAGCAGGGCAGATTGGACATGGTCCAGCGCGGCTTGCCGTTTTTCAGGGTTCCGCTATCCGGTACCCCGGTGTACGCTTCGATGTCGCACAGGGAAAAGAGATGGCCGAAAGCCCAGGTGACCAGGTATCCGTCTCCTTCCAGATATCCCTGACGCTTGTTCAGCGGCCTGACGTTCGGAAGGGTTTCGATGCCTGCCGCGATATTGCGGCCCAGACTTGGCTTTTCCGCGATGATCAGAATCATAGACGCTCCTAAAGACATTGTTATCCATTCGGCATTATACCACGGGGAGAGATATTTGGCAATAGAAAAGCATCGGGCTGAATGAAAAGCACAGGAACCCTCTTTACGGAATCAGTCGTAAAAAAATTACGAATGCAAAAGAAGACAAAGGGAATTGCGCTAAGGCGATAAGGTGCATGGAAAGGCAGGGAAGAACTGAGTGCTGCGCGCTAGGCAGGACGGTTTTCGGATCCCGGACGCATTCCGGAAGGCTCCGGAAAAACGCGGAACGGCCGGCTTCATCCCGGACGGCTGCTGTGAAAAAACGCACAAAAATAATAAGGTTGCTTTGTGCAATGCAACGAAATTTGGTTTCCTGTGTGCGCATTTCTTCCGATGGTGGTATAATGTAGCCGAAACCATTCAAGGAATGGGAAAGGAGAAACAAAATGAAGAAGTTATTGGCGATTGGCCTTGCACTGGCCATGCTGCTGACTCTGATTTCGGTTCTGGCATCCTGCGGATCGACCTCCACTCCGGACGGCCCGAAGGAAACAAAGCCTGAAACCGAAAAAGAGGCCGATTCTGTCAAGGAGACAGAGGCGGATCCCGGTCAGGCAACTGAAACGGACAAACCGCAGGAATCCGCGACTGAAAAGCCGACCAAGACGAAGGCTGAAAAGATCCCGACCTTTGACATTGTCAAGCTCGGAAATGCCACCATCACGATTGACGGCACGATCGAAGGCGCTTTCAAACAGGGTGCTCCCCTGATCTGCGGTGTCGGCACCTGCAAACAATGGACTGCGGACAACACCGAAGAAGCAGGTAAGGGCGGCGGATTCCTGGGCGATGCCACCGTTGCCGAGAATCTGACCGACGAAGACTTCTGCGATGCTTTCTACTTTGCTTATGACAACGATTACCTGTACATCGCTGAAGAGAGAATCGACTCTACCCCCAACTATACCGCAAGCGACCCCAGAAAGCCTTATTCCGGTGACGGATCCCTGATCTGGTTCATCAACAACGGCGAAATGGTCGGCGGTATCCAGTGGAACGCTGCAGTCCTGGGCTCCAATGCCGGCGACAACCGTTCCGAGACCCCGGTTCTCGGCTGGTTCACGGATAACTCCAAACAGGATGCTTCCGAAATCAAGAACTGGGAAGCCAAATTTGTGACCGACGGTTCCAAGAGAACCATGGAAGCCAAGATCCCGCTTGCTGACATGGGCGTTACGGCCAAGGATGTCGGCAGCGGCAAATTCGCGTTCACCTTCTGCACTGTGGACATTGTCAACAGCTATGAAGGCGATCTCCCGAACATGTGGTCCGGCGTGGGCTATCAGCTCCAGTATCCGGGTGTCGGCCAGTGGGCAAGATCCTACCGCGGACGCTCTGTGGATTTCGTTCCTTCCTTTGATATCGTGAAGCTGAGCATCGGCTCCGCCATCAATCTCGACGGCGACGTGGATGAAGTCTACGAAGCCGGCCAGCCGCTGTTCTGCGGCGTTGAGCAGTGCAAGTACTGGACTGCCAACAACACGCCTGAGAAGGCTGTCAACGGCGGTATCGTCGGCGATGCTTCCCTGGCTGAGACCTACACGAACGATGACTTTGCGGAATACTTCTATTTCGCATATGACGACAACAACCTGTACATCTGCGAGTACAGAGTGGACGGAACTCCGAACTATACCGCCAACCATTACAACCAGCCGTATGCCGGCGACGGATCCCTGATCTGGTTCGTCAACAACGGTACGCTGGTCGGCGGCATCCAGTGGAACGCGGCCGTGATGGGCGATAATGCCGGTGAGTATTATTCCGAAACGGCTGTATTCGGATGGTTCAACAAGAACGATCAGCCCGACGCCGTAGTGAAGGATTGGGAATCCCAGCGTCAGCAGTTCCCGGATCACTACTGCCTGGAAGTCAAGATTCCGCTTACGGATATCGGAATCACGGCTGCCGACATCGATGCCGGCAAGATCGGATTCACATTCTGCACAGTGGATATCGTCAACCATTATGACGGTGTGACCAGCAACCTGTGGAACGGCATCGGCTATCAGCTGCAGTACCCGGGTGTCAACAGCTGGGCTAACGCTTACCGCGGCAACGTCGTGACCGAACCCGAAAAGGATTACCTGGCTGATGCGACCGCAGTCCTGAAGGATGCGTTCCTGAGCAAGGCCAAGTACAACACCGGCAATGCCGTCGCTCCGGAAGCGGTCCTGAGCACTCCCGTGAACCTGTCCCAGGCTACCGGCGTGAAAGTGACGGTCAAGTTCGACAGCGAGTTTGACCTGACCACCCTGACCGGCAACGGACAGTTCGAACTTTCCTCCGGCGGTAAGTGCGATCATTCCGAAACGCACTGGGATTTCATCAACACCCTCAAGGGCGCTACCCTGGATGAGAACCTGACGACTGTTCTGGACTTTGCGTTCTCCGCGGGCAGAGCTGACGGCAACACCAACGGTGAGGCTGCAAACTTTGCGGCGATCAACTACATCCGTGCCTACTATGTGGGTCAGGATGCCGGCGCCGAAAAGGTGGGCTTCGCCATCACGGACATCGAGTTCTACAAATAATCCATCAGATCATCAGTAGAACTGCTGAATAACATCTGGCGCGGCCCGGTTACGGGCCGCGCCTTTTCCAGGTGGAGGTTGTTCAGAAATCAGAAAAAAATCTATTGACAAAACATAAATGTTATATTATAATGCAGTTTGTCGCATCTTGTGCGAAGTTATCGCTGCATTCGGAGAACGCTATGGAACT
>JAFYHA010000055.1 GCA_017539425.1 Clostridia bacterium | reverse complement strand
AAGATCTCCTTCACGGGATCACCTCCTTGAACTCCGTCTGGGTGTGGTCAGCTTCAGGTCCTGCAGTGTCCGGCCCAGTTCATCATCCTTGGCCACGAGCAGCAGATCCTTCTCCATACCGTTCAGGGCATGGAGCACGGCCGCATAGATCCCGATGGCCACCGAAGGACTTCCTTTTTCCACGCTCCACAGGGTGGCGCGGCTGATACCCGCCCGTTCGGCCACAAGTTCCGCGGTCAGATCCCTTCTCAGGCGGGCCAGCTTGATCTGCTCTCCCATCCGGGCCAGAGTTTTCTCTATGTTCGGCAATAAGACTACGGCTTTTCTTCCCATGGTTTTCTTCCCCCTATTGTTCATATATTTATCACATTTTCTGCTTTTTGTCAATAATTATGAACAATACAGTTGAAAAAGCCTTTCACAGGATCTGAAAACGCCCCCGGAATCCTCTTCTCCTCAAGGAAAGACTCCGGGGGCATTTCTGTTCGGTTTTCGTTTTACCCGCGCGGGCGAAGTTCCACAAGGGCGGTAAAGCAGGTCTTGCCGTCCGCGCCCCGGGCCTCGAATCCGTAGGCATACGGGCTGTCGGGCATCGGACCCCGGAGGATCTCCAGGTTCTCCCCGGCCGGCGCGCCGGAATGGTACAGGATGACCATCCGCTTCGGGTACATCTCGTCCGGGATCCCGTCCGGCAGGAAGTCCATGAGCAGGTCCGGATACCGGGTATTGTTCATATGTCCGTTGTAATCCGTGTCCGAGTACACGATCCTTCTGTGTCCGACAGGCTCCAGAGGCGGAAGCTTTAGCCGCATGGGAGGAGCAAACGGAAGAGGTTCATCCGCCGGATAGGGATACGGATACTCCTCGACCTTGAGCAGGGCCCGTGTCCCCGTGTCGACCAGGACCCAGGATCCGGAGCCCTCCAGTACGGTCTCCTCCCCTTTACGGATACGGAACTCGCGGATGGTGGACAGGGCCTTGGCCGAACTGATCCACGTGGAGAGTTCCAATACGTCCCCGGCCCGGCAGAGTGCACCGAACCGCAGTTCCAGCCGGGTCAGGATGAACCCCTTCCCGTCCTCGTCGCGCATCCGGTCCAGGTCCTTCCCGTAGGTCCCGCACTGGTGGTTGGCCATTTCCTGCAGTGCCGTCAAAAGACGGGAGGGGCGGGCGACCCGCCCCGCGTCCGTGTCGTGCCAGGAGACCGTATAGGTTTCCGTAAATACCATATCAGGCCTTGCCGTCCGAGCCGAGCACGTTGACGATCTTGTGATGCACCATCTTGCGGACCTCGTCGCGGGCCACGGTCAGGTACTGCCGCGGATCGAAATAGTCCGGATGCTCGGTGAAGGTGCGGCGGATGCCTGCCGTCATGGCCAGACGGATATCCGAGTCGATGTTGATCTTGCAGACCGCGCCTTTGGCGGCTTCGCGGAGCATGCTCTCCGGAATGCCGATGGCGTCGGGCATCTTGCCGCCGTCCCGGTTGATCTCCTCGACCAGTTCGGGAATGACCGAAGACGCGCCGTGCAGCACGATCGGGAAACCGGGCAGCCGGCGGGCCACCTCGGCAAGGATGTCAAAGCGGAGCTGGGGTTTCTGGCCCGGCTTGAACTTGTATGCGCCGTGGGAGGTCCCGATGGCGATGGCCAGCGAGTCGATACCGGTCTTCTCCACGAAGGTCTGCGCCTCTGCCGGATCCGTGAACATCGCGTCCTCGGCCTTGACGTTGACCGCGTCCTCGATACCGGCCAGCTTGCCCAGTTCGGCTTCCACGACCACGCCGTGGGCGTGTGCGTATTCCACGACCTTGCGGGTCACGGCCACGTTCTCGTCGAAATCGAAGCGGCTGCCGTCGATCATGACCGAGGTGAATCCGTTGTCGATGCAGGCCTTGCAGATGTCAAAATCCGCGCCGTGGTCCAGGTGAAGGGCGAAATCGATGCCCGCATCCTCGACGGCGGCATGGGCCAGGGCCATCAGGTAGGCCGGCTTGGCGTATTTGCGCGCGCCGGCGGAGACCTGCAGGATCAGGGGAGACTTGTCGGCGGCCGCCGCTTCGGTGATCGCCTGGATGATCTCCATGTTGTTGATGTTGAACGCGCCTACGGCGTATCCGCCGGTATAGGCTTTCTTGAACATTTCGGTTGTGGTCACAAGTGCCATTTCTGTTTCCTCTTTTGTATATGGATTCTTTTATTTTTCTGCAAGTTCTTTCAGCGCGTCGGCCATGGAGTCTAAAAAGTCCCCTTCGAAGTCCTCGATGCGTCCGGCGTCACAGAGTGCGGACAGTTCGGGCAGGATCGGGATCTTCGCCACGCGGCCGATGCCGCGCGCCTTCGCGGTCTCCTCGATATGGCTCTCGCCGTAGATGGAGTGCCTGTGTCCGCAGTCCGGGCAGACGAAGTAGGACATGTTCTCCACCAGTCCGAAGACCGGCACCTTCATCATTCCGGCCATCTTGACGGCCTTCTCCACGATCATGGAGACCAGTTCCTGCGGGGAGGTCACCACGATGATCCCGTCCACCGGAATGGACTGGAATACGGTCAGGGGCACGTCGCCGGTCCCCGGAGGGCAGTCGACGAACATCAGGTCGACGTCGCCCCACATCACGTCGGTCCAGAACTGCTTGACGGTCCCGGCCAGGATGGGTCCTCTCCAGACGACCGGATCGGTCTCGTCCGGAAGCATCATGTTGATGGACATCATCTCCACGCCCTTCGGGCTCACCGCCGGGAAGATGCCCCGCTCGTCGCCGGTGGCCTTGTCGTGCACGCCGAACATGCGCGGGACAAAGGTCCGGTGATGTCCGCGTCCAGGACGGCCGTCTTCAGGCCTTTCCGGGCACTGAGGGTCGCGAGCAGGCCGGTCACGAGGGACTTGCCCACCCCGCCCTTGCCGCTCACCACGGCGATCACTTTGCCGACGCGGGAGAATTCGTTCTGCGCGGCGCGGAGATCCTGGGGAGCCGTACGCTCCCCGCAGTTTTCCCCGCAGGTTTCGCAATTATGGGTACATTCGCTCATGGGATTCTGTCCTTTCAGTCCGCAAGGGTCCCCATCGGATCCCACAGCGGCAGATGTTTGGGTTCAAGTTCCAGTTCCTTCCGTTCCGGTTCGGTCAGGAAGGCCTTGCGGACCACGACCTGGTAGACGTACCGGTCGAACCAGCCGTCGGTCGCGACGTAGTAGCCCTTGTCGGCCACGTCGGTTCCCCAGCTGTTCTCCACTTTCCAGCGGTTGGGCGTATCGCCGTCCAGGTTGACGCCGGTCAGGAGCATGGCATGGTTCATGGCGCTCTCGCCGTAGTCCAGTCCGTCCGCCTTGTCCAGGATGATGCTGAACCCGAACGCCGTCTCGTAGTCGAACTGTTCGTCGTCCCAGACGCCGTCATCCCGTTCGGCGCACTTGCTGCAGTCGCTGCCGAACCAGACCGGTTCGCCTTCCTTCAGGGAACGCACGACGGCCGCCTTGAGTTCGTCCATAGGCAGATTGAGGTATTTCACGGGTTCCCCGCCCACGACGTTGCCGAGGTAGTCCACGGTATACGTCCTGTGGAAAGGCTTGTCCTGCGTCGGGGAGTGGATCACCGAGACGTACTCGTCGATCTCCGCACCGACGTACTTTTCATAGAAGCTCAGCGGCGTGAGACCCTTTTCGATGTGATAGGTCCCGTCCTTGTCCGTGTATTCGAAATCGAACGTGCGAGGCGGGCAGCCGTAGGCGGCCAGCATCACGCGGTAGATGTCCCCGACGATCTTCTCCTTGAGCGGACGGATCTCCGTCTTGCGGCCGTCCCGCCACATGCGGCGGCTCTCGGCGGCAAAGGCGCGGATCCGGGAGTTGATCAAAAGCGAGACGTCGCGGGTGTTGGAGGAGGTGTATCCCTCTTCCATCACGCCCTTGGGCACCACGCCGTACTTATGGATCAGCGAGCGGAACATATCCCACTGTCCGCCGTCCTGGGCCGGCCAGTCCAGGAGCCTAGCGATCGTGCGGTCGTCCCGGTCCCGGTCGATCAGGTCGATCAGGGTCTCCATCACGAAATTGGCCTTCTCCAGTTTGTCATAGAAGGCGAGATAGCTCTGGGAGAGTTCGAATCTCTCCACGCCGGTCTTCTTCCCCACCATTTCCCGGAGCAGGTTGCATCCGGCGAACAGCCAGCAGCGTCCGCTGGATTTCTGGTTGGTGGCGTCCATGGTCTTGATCTCCACCGAGAACTCGCGTCTGGCCTTGGCCCGGCGGTTCGGGTCGTAGACCACCGAATGGATCGGGCTCTTGCTGCAGGCCAGCTGCATGATCCGGCTGGCGCGGTCGCTCATGAACGCGTCCTCGGCCTGTCTCAGATCTTCCAGAGTCAGTTCTTTCTTTTGCATATCGGTATTCCTCCAATTGGTTTTCGTATGGCAGGCGGATCCGTCCGCTTACGACAGGACCCGCATAATCTCGGCCAGCAGCTGGTCCGGGTTGAACGGCTTCAGGACCACGCCGTCGATATAGCCCCTGGCCTCTTCCGGGATATCCCCTTCGAAGGCGCCGGCCGTGAGCGCCAGGATCGGGAGGGACGCTTTCCGTCCGTCCAGTCCGCGCACGGCGCGCGCGCATTCGTATCCGTTCATGACCGGCATCTGGATGTCGGTGAGGAGCAGATCGAAATATCCGTCCTCGGACGCGGAGATCCGGTCCAGGGCCTCTTTTCCGTTCTCAGCCTCCTCGACCGTGAATCCGCTGTCCTCCAGCGTCAGGCGGGCGATCTCCCGGTTGATGATATTGTCGTCCACGACCAGGACCCGCCGGCTGTGGCCGTCCCAGATATCCGGGGTTGGATCCGCGGCCGGTTCCGGCGCGGGTTCGGGCTCCTCTCCCTCCAGGACCGTCAGGCACAGGGTCAGGATGAACGTGGACCCTTTGTCCGGCTCGGACTCCACGCGGATGGTCCCGCCCATCAGGTCGACCATGCTCTTGGTGATCGCCATGCCGAGCCCGGTCCCCTGGATCTCGGACACGGTCTCGCTCCGCTCGAACGGGGTGAAGATGACCTTGGCGAACTCCGGCGATATCCCGATCCCGGTATCCGCGACCCGGAATTCATATTCGGACAAATCGCCGTTCCGGCCGTTCTGGGCCGCCGTCAGCGCGACCGAACCGCCCTTCGGCGTATACTTGCACGCGTTGCTGAGCAGATTGGTCAGGACGCGGTCCAAAAGCTTGACGTCGCACCGGACGGTGCGGTCCCGGATCCCGGAGGCATCCACGGAGAACGAGAGTTCCTTCTCCGCCGTGATGCCGGCGAACAGGTCGTGCAGGATCCCCATCCGGTCGACGAGGTCGGTCCGTTTCAGGTTCAGCGGGGTCTTGCCGCTCTCGATCCGGCTCATGTCCAGCACGTCGTTGATGATGTCCAGCATCTGCTGTCCGGCCGTGTCGATCTTGGCAATGTAGTCCCGGATCAGGGCGGGGTCCTCGCATTTGGCGGCAAATCCCGTAAAGCCGATGATGGCGTTCATGGGCGTGCGCAGGTCGTGGGACATCGTGGAGAAGAAGCGGGTCTTGGCCGCGTCGGCCTTCCGCGCCTCCTCCAGGGCCTTTTCCAGCCGCAGGTTCTGCTCGGTCCGCTCCCGGTGGATGTCCGTCGTGTCGCTGATCAGCATGATGAAGAAGCGCTCCTCGGCGTTCACGGGATAGAACGAGATATGCTTGAAACGGGTCTCCCCGTCCGTTTCCAGGACGGCGTTGACTTCATAGGTCTTATCCTCGGACAGATGGCGGCATACGGACTCGAGGTCCAGTTCCGCCCGGATCCCTTCCGCGCTCTCGTCCGGCTTGAGCGCTGGGAAGAGCGTATCGCTTAAGAACGACTCGTAGGTGCCCTCGGCGCCGGACGGCTGGACGCCGCCGCCCTCGTTTTCGGTGACCACGCGGTACTGCCCGTTGGCGACGAAGGCGATCAGGTCATACTGTCTGGACAGGGCTCCGTCCAGGATCGTCCGCTCGACCATCTCGCTGTCATAGCTGTTTTCGGTCAGGAATGCGCTGATGTCCCCGGTGCCGGGCTGTTCGGCCATGGCGACCTGCACCCGCACGAAGCAGATCCTTCCGTCGCCGCGACGGGTCAGGAGCACTTCCTGGAAGCTCTCATGTCCTTCCCGGAATGACCGGATCAGGTCCTCGATACCGGGCCCGTTACCCTCGTGGCGGTAGAGAATGTGGGAACGTCTCTCCGCGATCAGGGCGGAAAAGGAGGTCATCTCCCGTTCGCCCTCGTACAGGTCGGTCCCTTCGGCGCTCTCCAGCAGGTCCTTGGTCAGGTTCGCGAGGAAGACGCTGAAGGCCGTCTTGGTCATGCGGTCCACCTCGGAGCGCAGTTCGTCGTAATGGACCTTCAGGGCCGTTTCGCTCTCGATGATGTGGTCGGTGATGCGGTAGGTCACGAGCAGGAGCAGGAACACGTACACGCTGCCCCCGAACAGGATCCCCGACATCACGAGATCCGGGTCCCCGAAGAAGCCTACGGCCAGATAGCCGACAAGGAAGCAGACCAGCAGCACGAGCGGGACGTACAGAAGCCATCCCTGCAGGCGCACCCGTCCGATCCGTTTCAGCTTCCGGGCATACAGAAAGAACCTGATGATGTTGACCACCATCAGGGCGCTGCCCAGATAGATCATGATCTTGATGAGCCAGTCCATTGCAAGCCTCCTCCGTTAGATATCTTTAACAATATAGCATATTACAAGAGGAAAGGCAAGGGGAAAGACACCAGAAAACGGAACGCACCCGGGGCGCGGACCCAAAAAAGTCCCGGAATCCGGCCCTTGCGGCCGGTCCGGGACTGATTTCTCTATTTCAGGACGGCCAGGATCGACTGGTCCTCCACCCGGTCCAGTTCCACCGAGAGGACCCCGTCGTGCCATTCGCACGGGATCTCCCGGACATCCGGCAGGAGCGTGACGGCGCGGGGAGGCTTGTCCATCCGGATCCGCAGGCTCACGTCGGATACGGGCGGAATGTAGTCCTCGGTCGCGATATTGACGCTTCGGTGCTGTCCGTTCTGGTTGGTAAGGAAGATGTAGCGGGTGAACCGTGCCTCCAGTTCGGCCAGTTCCAGGGTCCCTTTCGCGCGTACCAGCTCTATGCCCGGTTCGAACATGCGGCTCAGCATTCCCCGGATCAGTGTCTTGTGCCGGGATGTCGCACGCAGCAGATAGTCCGTCCCGATGTCGAACCCGAGCAACCCGATGCGGAGACGGACCCCCCGGATCATATAGGCGGAAAGGCTCTCCCCGTTTCCGGTCAGGAGCTGGTTCCGTCCGAGGAGCAGTTTCCTGCCGCTCAGTGTCGCGTAGCGGGTCGTCATGCCGAAGACGTCGCCTTCCTGCGAGACATACTCCACGGGTCCGTCAAAGATCCGGGCCTGAAAGGTTCCGGCACGCTCGCCGAAGATCCGGCAGGTGTTGGGGCCGACCAGAAGCAGGGAGACCGAAGCCGGCAGACGGAACAGGCAGGTCCAGGCCTCCTCCGAGAGGCCGGAAAACAGTTCGGGGATCACGATGCACCGGATACCCTTCGGCAGCGACTGCAGGTCCTCCTCGAAGATGTACCGCACCGTGTATCCGCTGTCCAGAAGCAGGTTGGTCAGTCCCTTGATCCGTTCACAGCCGTTCCGGCCGTAGAGGGGATAGGCCTCCGAGAGACGGTCCTTGGAGGAGAGCAGCAGGGCCACGTCCGCGCGGACCTTTCCGTCGCGGCAGTAGGGTCTCCGGTCCCGCACGAACTTGGATACCGGCATGAGTGACCGGATCTCGTTCATCTTGGGGCTGCCGTCCAGGTTCTGCTGCAGGTAGATCTGGTATCCGCCGCCCAGCGAGATGACCGAAGCGGCCTCCTGGATGAGCTGCACGGGCTCCTTGTACAAAAATCCGTGCTGTCCGCCGAACTCGTTGCGGAACCCCCAGGACATCAGGTCCCAGGGCCGGTTCTGCCGGGCCAGCGCGCGGCCGGCATAGCGGGCGGACGTGACCGAATCGCCCGGATCGAAGTCACCGGACAAAAAGTCCACCGGAGCGCTCACCTCTTCGGGCATGTGGTCCGAGAACGCCCAGTTCGAGCAGAACTGGAACGTGGGGCAGACCGCATGGACCGCGTCCGCGCATTTGCGGATATGGCGGCGGAACAGTTCCCGGTTGAACTCCAGGTATTCGGCATAATACGGGTCTTCCCTCGTCTTGGGCGGGTTCTGGCCTAAGGCGATTCCGGTCTCCTGCTCGAAGGCCTTCACGACCCGGGGATCGTAATCCATATAGCTTCCCCAGCACTCGCCGTCCACCCAGGCTCCGTCCACCTTGTATTTTGTGGCAAGTTCGATGAGCTGCGGGATCATGAGCGTGTCGTCATAGGACCCGAGGCGGCAGGTGGTCAGGGCGTGACGGGTGCCGTCCGCCTGCAGGATGGCCTCCTCCGGGTGCTCGGTGCAGAATTTCTGGTCCCAGACGCCGGAATAGTGGACGTACAGGGCGACGCCGCATTTCGCGGTCGCCTCCCGCCAGATCTTCAGGGGATCCCCGACGATGTTCGGCATCGCGTTGCCGCAGGCGGTGGGATAGGACGCCCATCCGGGATGACCCTTGCAGTCCACCTGGATGTAGTCCGGATGGAGCTTTGTGCAGATCTCGACGATATCCTCTTCCCTTGTGTTCTTCCCGATCGGTTCCGGGCATTTCTCCGGACTGGCGTGGAAATCGAAATGCAGTCCGAAAAAGCTTCTGCTTCTGCGTTTGACGATTTTCTGGCTCATGGTATTTTCCCCTTTTGGATCATAGATTTCGAAACGGTTTACTCAGGTTCCACCGGCAGATCCTTCTGCCCGATGGTCACCCGGCCGTAGATGAGAACCTCAGAGCCGCCCGAGGCCTCATAGGAGGTTCCGTTGAAACGGTGCTGGTTGAACAGCTGCAGCGACGAGCCCCGGATGAGCAGCATCGGCGTTTCCACGACGTATCTCCAGTAGCAGTCCTTCCCCAGGTTGAACGCCAGGACCTCGGAATCGCTGAGGTCCAGGGTATGTTTCGCACCGTAGGAGAAGACGTTGCGGACGACGGCGCCCGTCACGTTCTCCATGCGGACCTGGGACAGGTTGTCCATCATCATCTGCACGGTGGCGTATCCGTCCGGGTCCCGCCCGATCGAGGCCTCGAAGTTCTCCTCCCAGCCGTTCGGGAAGAGCTTGCGGTAATTGGAAAGTCCCCACCAGCGGTTGCGGAAGCCCACGGTCACGTTGGTCAGGACCGTCTCCACGTATACGCCCCTCGTATCCGTGACGTCGATCCCGCGCGAATAGCAAAGGAGCGACAGGTTGGATACGACGCTCCCGTCCGCGTCCTTGAGCGCGATGCCGTTGACCGCGCCGCACAGCGTGCTGTTGAGGATACAGGCCTGTTTCCCTTCCGCCCGGATGAGGTAGGAGGACGGCTCAAACGTGCGGCCGTTCTCCAGATAGTCGCCGAGCCGGTCGTGCGAGGTGTTGACGAGGATCAGGTTGCGGAAACCGGACTTTGCGCCCATCCTCACGATCGGGCTCTCCGGATCCTGTTCGGTATCCGCCATGGAGAACAGTATGGTGCCGAGGCTCAGTTCCATCTGGTCGCGCACGGGAACAAAACCGGCGCCGCGCAGTTCCACACCGTCCGGTATCGTCAGACGGCCGTCGATCCGGTAGTATCCGGCCGGCAGATAGCAGATGCCGCCGGTCCCGGAGAGTCCGTCCAGGGCGGTCTGGATCTTCGCGGTCACATCCGTGCCCGCCGTCTTGTCCGCTTTCACCACGCTCAAATTGCGGGAAACGGCCGGAACGGACGGAAGGGTCACCGAAGGCGACTCTGTCACGGATCCTTCATACACCTCGGGCTGCAGGCATCCCGCCCCTTCGCCTTTCAACACATCGCCGTCCAGTTCCACGGACATCAGCTGCACGCGTCCGGCGGTATTGTTGAGGACCGCGTATTCCCCGCCCTCGATGCGTCCGAAGGTCACGCTCATGCCGTATCCGCCCCGGGTGTCGATGTCGTCCACGACGAGGCCGCATGCGCAGTCCAGCAGTTCGCAGCGGCAGACGATGCCCGAGAACTTGGCGCGGGGGCCGGATACGATATGCATGCCGGTCTCATAGCCTTCGCAGTGCAGATCCATGAAGGAGCCCCATTCCACGTCCCCGAACACGAACGCCTGCCCGTTTCTCCGGGTATGGTTCCGGATCTCCCGGGCGTTCTCGGAGCCCAGGGCGCAGGTCGCCCAGAAGGATGCGGACGCAGTCACGCCCCGGATGGTCGAGGCATCCGCCGAGTCGTACAGTTCCAGCGCGGAGTGTAAGAACGTGCCCTTGACGTCGTGGATGTTCATCTGCTCGTTGACCGAGCCGGCGTACACGCCGTCATATCCGTTGAACACGGTGCAGTTTGCGACCGTGGAGAGCATATAGTAGGCCGGTCCGGAGGCGCTGCCCGGAATGCAGAATGTGGGTCCGTAGGTCTTCACGTCCTGCAGGGACTGGTCCGGATAGTATACGGACAGTCCGACGACGCCGGCGGATCCCCCTATGGAGAACAGGGGTTCCGTGAGGTTCTCCGGTCTGGCCAGGATCACGGTACCGGTTGTTCCGGTCCCGTCGGGATCGTAGTCCCCGACGAGGGACACAAACGGAAGGACCTCCACGTGTCCCCGGAGCAGATAGGTGCCGGCGGGCACGAACACGGTCCCGCCTCCCTTTTCATAGACCTGCCGGATCGCGGCATTGAACGCGGACGTGGCGTCCGTCTGTCCGGTCGGGTCGGCGTTGAGCTTTCCGCCGTTGGTCACCACCGCGTCGGCCAGGATCGCTTCCTTTGTGTACACGGTGTCCACAAGGCAGGGCGTGTCGTATCCGCTGTACCGGATCTCAGGGCCGGCTTCTCCGGTCTCATCCGGACCGGTTTCATGCGTGACGGACTCTGTCTCCGTCTTTTGGGATGGTTCCATAGCATCGGTCTCCTTTTCCCCTTCGCTTCCGCAGGCCGCAAACAGTCCACCGGTCAGACACAGGGCAAGGAACAGGGCTCCCGCCCGCAGGATCTGGCGCATTCCGCTCATTGATTTCACCTCCGTGAATGTGCTGTTTTCACTATACCACATTTCTTGCAAAAAAAGAAGAGGAACCTGGAAAACCCCTTGCCCCCGTTCCCGGTTTGTGCTATCCTTGTAAGGAAAACACACCATCTTTCCAAGAGGTTCTGATATGGAAAAAGTCAATGTTGCCGTCATCGGCCTGGGTCTGCGCGGTCACGGCATCCTGTTCAGCTTGCTCCTGCATATGGACAACGTCAACGTGGTCTCGGTCTGCGACGTGTACGAAGACCGGGTGACCGAAGCTGCGGACCGTGTGGAAAAGGAGACCGGCCTAAGACCGTTCGCTTCCCGGAACTACGAAGAGGCCATCGACCGTTCCGACGTGGACGCCGTCCTCATCCTGTCCTCCTGGGAGACCCACGTGCCCATCGCCTGCTTTGCCATGACACACGGCAAGGCGGTCGGCATGGAGGTCTGCGGCGCGTATACCGTGGAGGATTGCTGGAATCTGGTCCGCACGCAGGAAAGGACCCAAGCGCCCTTTATGTTCCTGGAGAACTGCTGCTACGGCGAGAACGAGCTCATGATCCTGAACATGGTCCGCAAGGGACTGTTCGGGGAGATCCTGCACTGCACCGGCGGATACTGCCACGACCTGCGCGAGGAGATCTCCACGGGAAAGGAACGCCGCCACTACCGGCTGCGCAACTACCTGTCCCGGAACTGCGAGAACTATCCCACCCACGAACTGGGTCCCATCGCCAACATCCTGAACCTCGGCCGGGGCAACCGCATGCTGAGCCTGGTCTCCATGGCCACCCGCTCCGCCGGTCTCAACGCCTACGCCAAGGCCCATCCGGACACCATCGATCCGGAACTCCGGACCGCGCATTTTGCGCAGGGCGACGTGGTGAACACCCTCATCCGCTGCCAGGGCGGGCAGACGGTCTCCCTGACCCTGGACACCACCCTGCCCCGTCCCTATTCCCGCAACCTCATCATCCGCGGCACGCAGGGCGTGTATACCGAGGACAACCAGTCCGTCTATCTGGATAAGGATTTCACCCCCGCCGACCATTTCCGCTGGAAAGGCCACTGGGGCAACATCGAGGACTACCGGGAACGGTACCAGCATCCCATCTGGGTCGAGTACCGGAAGAACGGCATCCGCGGCGGACACGGCGGTATGGACGGGCTGGTCTACGACGCGTTCCTCGAATGCGTCCGGCTGGGCAGGCCCTGTCCGATCGACGTATACGACGCGGCGGCCTGGATGTGCATCACCCCGCTGTCCGAGATCTCCATCCGGGAGGGCTCCGTGCCCGTCGAGATCCCGGACTTCACCGGAGGCCTCTGGGAAACCCGGTCCCCGATGGAGCTGTAAACTTCTGTCTTCACCCGGATCCCCGTCCAAGAGGCGGGGACCCTTTTTGTTTCCGGGCATCTTTCCGGATTCCCGATTTTCTCTTGCTTTCTGCCGCCGGAAATGCTAGAGTGGAACTGTAATACTTTTCAGGAGGCACACTATGTCCGTTCCGGTACCCGCACCGCGCATCCGCGCCTTCGAATCCCTCGGATTCGGCATGTTCATCCACTGGGGCCTGTATTCCCAGCTCGGCAGAGGCGAATGGGTCCGCCATTTCGAAAGGATCCCCCTCGAGACCTACGACCGTCTGCAGACCACCTTCACCGCCTCCCGCTTCGACGCGGACGCCATCGCGCGCCTGGCCAAAGAGGCGGGCTGTCGGTATATCACGCTCACCACGCGCCACCACGAGGGGTTCTCCCTGTACGACACCAAGGGGCTAAACACTTTCGACGCCCCGCACAGTCCGGCCGGACGGGATCTCGTCCGGGAATACGTGGAGGCCTGCCGCCGCCACGGACTGGTCCCCTTCTTCTACCACACGACGCTGGACTGGCACCACCCGGACTATGACCGGGACTTCCGGTCCTATCTCAAGTATCTCCGGGAATCCGTGAAGATCCTGTGCACCGAATACGGGCCCATCGGGGGACTCTGGTTCGACGGCAACTGGTCCAAGCCGGAAGGTACGGACTGGGAGGAGGACGAACTGTACGCCCTGATCCGCCGCTACCAGCCCGAAGCCATGATCATCAACAACACCGGGACCATAGCCCGCGGAAAGCTGGGCCATCCCGAGATCGACTCGACCACGTTCGAGCAGGGCCGCCCGGAGCCCATGGACCGCGAAGGCATGCCCAAATACGTCGCGGCCGAGATGTGCGAGACGCTCAACGACCACTGGGGTATCGGAAATCTGGACTGCAACTACAAGTCCCTCGGCCGCCTCATCGAGAACCTGTGCGCCTGCCGCAAGGTGGGTGCCAACTATCTGCTCAACGTCGGTCCGGACGGCGAGGGCGCCGTCGTGCCGATGCAGCAGGAACTCATGCGCGGCATCGGCGTCTGGATCGACGCGGTCGGCAGGGATCCGGTCTATCTGGGCCGCCCCTGCGGCGTGCACGGTCTGGACGACCCGAAGGATTTCGCACTGAAGGAAGAGGGTGGAAACAGGATCTGGTTCTTCATCCACGATCTCCCCGCGCCCGGGGACGGAACGGTCTCCCGGTCCTTTGACGGCATATCCGGGACCGTACACGACCTGCACTGGACGGACAACGGCGAGTGTCTTTCCGCTTTTCAGAGCGGCGGCCGCACCACGCTCACCCTGACCCGCTACCCCTACGGGACCAGCCTCGTGGTCCGGGTCGCGGAAGGCATCCTTATAGGCGGAGGCACAAGGGCATGATCGCGGACGTAACCCGGTACGGAGCCGTCGGGGACGGCATAACGAACTGCACGGCCGCGTTCGAAAAAGCCGTGGAGGCCTGCAAAAAGGCGGGCGGTGGCACGGTCACGGTACCGGCCGGAGACTATGTCTCGGGCACCGTCCGCCTGTACAGCGGGGTCTATCTGGAACTGCAGCCCGGATCCAGGATCCTGGGCAGCCGGAAATGGGCGGACTATACGGGCACGAAGCGGGGCTGCGCCTGGAAGAACGACATCGCGAGGCTCATCAACCCCAAGATCGCCGCGGACGAACTGGTCAATCCCTGCCGCGCGCTGGTCCTGTGCGAGGACGCCGAGCACGTGGGGATCTTCGGGCCGGGCACGCTGGACGGCCGCAGAGGCACCGCCTATCCCGGGGATCCGGAGGCCGGCAACCCGTTTCTGGTCGTCTTCTCCCACTGCCGCGACGTGCGCCTGCAGGACGTGCAGATGACCGACCCCGGTTCATTCACCAATTACCTTCTCGGCTGCGAGGACGTGAACATCCGCGGCCTGCATATCGATTCGGCCCGCACCCCCTGCGGGGACGGTATCGACTTCGACGGAGGACGGAACGTGGTCATCTCGGGCTGCATCATCAACGCGGGGGACGACGGGATCGGGCTCAAGACGCTCTCGCCGGACGAACCCTGCGAACGTTTCGAGATCTCGGACTGCATCATCCGGTCCAAGTACTGGGGCTGCGTCCGCCTGGGTCCGGAGACCTGCGGCGACATGCGCTACGTTTCGGTCCGCAACTGCACGTTCTATGACAGCAACGACGGCATCAAGCTGCAGAACTGCGAGGAATACACCTTCGAGCACCTGTCCTTCACCGGTCTTACCATGGACCGCGTGGTCCGTCCGTTCTTCATCACCCAGAGCCATTACGCGTTCAGCCTGCACTCACACGGGGTGCGTCCTCCGCTGGGCCGGATGCGCCACATCCTGTTCTCGGACATCAACGCAAGGGTGGACGCCTACCGGACCGAGGTCGAGGGCGCGCAGCCGGGCTGCGTCGCCTATGCCCTTCCCGGCAGCACGATCGAAGGCCTGACCGTGCGGAACGTCCGTCTGGAGATCCCGGGCGGAGGCACACCGGAGCAGGCCGCAAGGGCAGACCAGCCGGATATGCTGGATTACGTGCAGCAGTATCCGGAAAGCTGCGTCGCCATCGGCGTCCCGCCGGCGGCCGCCCTGTATCTGCGCGGACTGTACCGGTCCGAACTCGGCGGGATCTCCGTATCCCCGGATCAGCCGGACGCCCGCGCCGCAATCGTAGCCGAACGCTGCGACGGTCTCCGGATCGGACCCGTCTTTGCCCCGGACTGCGGAGCCGACCTCCGCGCCCATGACGGCACGGACCTGTTCTATGCGGAGGGATCCCTGCGCATCCTGGACCTGACGCCCGAAGGAAAGGACGCCTACCGGAAGGCCCGGGAGGAAGCCCTGGATACGGACCGGCGGATGGAAGGGATCGCGTCCCTTTATGACCGCGTCCGCGGACAGACCCCCTATGCGGTGCTGGATACGGAGAAACCCTGGACCGGAGACTTCCGGAAAGGCGACGTCCTGATCCTGCCCTTCACGCCCGTGCCGGTCCGGGTGACCTTAGACGGGGAGGAGGTCGGAACACTGGACTATCCCGCGCCCTACCGGACCCTGACGAAATATGCCCTGGTCCTGCCCCGGGACGGTTCCTCCCTGCAGGTCTTTTCCGGCCGTTCGGGTCAGGCGCTTCTGTACCGGTCCGGGACCGGCGACTGAGTGCCGGGATCCTCAACTCAAAAAAGCCAAGCAGGCGGTACGTCGCGTACCGCCTGCTCTGTTCAAACAATTCTTATACAATTCTCATTGGAAAACGGGATCATTTGGTCTCGGTTTCCGCGTTGGTTTCGGGTTCCGTGGTGGACAGATACCGGCTGCCGACGTAATATTCGCCTTCCTTGCCGGCGTTCTTGCCGCTCTCGGGCGTGAACAGGATCACGGAGTATCCGCCTTCCTCGCTGACGGCCACACGGGTCACGGCCTGGCCTTTCTTCAGGCCGCCCACGATCACGCCGCTGTCCTCAAAGTTCGGGAACATGCGGACGAACAGGGAGTCTGCGGTCACATACACCGTCTCGGGGGTCTCCAGGCGGGTTTCCTCATAGGCTTCATCGGTCACATACTTGGCTGCGACGTAGTAGGTCTTTTCCTCGTAGGTGATGCGGACCCAGGCGCCGTTGTTGCTGACGCCAGTGCGGGTCAGGACGGTTCCGTAGGTCAGCTGTCCGGCAATGGAGCTCTCCTCCATATCCGGCTGCGTGCGATAGTTCAGTTCGCTGGTGTTGACATAGACCGACCCGGACGCTTCCGTGAACGTGATCTCGGCAGGAGGCTGGGTTTCGGTACCCTGTTCCTGGGTTTCGGTCTTGGCTTCCGATTTTTTGGTTTCGGTTTCCTTTGTCGTTTCAGCCGGCTTGCCCGGTTTGACCGAGCAGGACGCGAGAATCGCGACAGCGGACAGGACCACTAGCAGTGCAAGCAATGCGGACAACGTGCGTTTCATCATGAGAACCCCCCTTTTTGCCGTACAGAACCCCGGCAAAAACAAAATTAGTAAGATCAGCCGGTTTTCCGGTCAGGCTTCCGGCGGACATCCCCTCCCCCGACAGCAAAGAAAAGTATAGCATAAATGGCCTTCCCTGTCAAGGTCGAAAGGGCCCCCTCCTCGCACTTTTTCGGGCCTTTTTTCGTCCGGTTTTCGTGCCGCAGCGCCACGGTGCGGCCGAGGCGTCTTGACAGCGGGCCGGCTCCGTGGTATCCTTTTTTACAGATCCGGAAAAATGCATTCCCCGGGATCGTCCCTGTATACCGAAATTCTGACTTCGGAGGTGTTCCATGAGAAGAATCTGTGCACTGCTCCTATCCTTGTTGCTGCTTCTGGTCTCCCTTGCGTCCTGTGCGCAGCCCGAAAGACCGGCTCCCGAAACCCGGGAAACGGAAACGGCCGTCCGGGAAACCGAAACGGCATTCGACCCCGCGCTCCTGGATACGGTGCATCCGGCGCTCTGGCGGGTCACGGGACCCGAAGGCGAGACCCTCTACCTGTTCGGCACGATCCACCTGGGCGACGAGCGCAGCCTCGCGGCCCTGGAGAACGTCCGTCCCTACCTGGATACCTGCGACGCGCTCGCGGTTGAATTCAACACCGTCGCCTACCAAAGAGACCTGAGCCAGGCGGCCCGGGATATGGCGAACTTTGTCTATACCGACGGCACCACCATCCGGGATCATCTGCCCGGGACCCTCTATGAGGAGGCCCGACAGTATCTCAAGGACGCCCGCATGTATTCTGCCCTCTATGACCGGTACAACGTTGCCATGTGGTCCCAACTCCTGGATCAGGCCCTGCTTTCCGAAGGCAGGCTGGATACGGAGAAGGCCATGGATTCCCTGCTCCTCGGATACGCGTACAAAGAGGATCTGGAAATCCTGGAACTGGAGTCCGCCTCGTTCCAGTACCGGATCCTGCTGGACACCCCTGAGGAAGTCCATATCCTGTCCATGCGTGAAGTGCTCGGTCTGGGCAAACTCTATACGGAACAGGTTGAGCTCATGTACGACTGCTGGTGCCGGGGCGATCCGGAAGCCATGATGGACCCGTCCTCCACCTCCGGGGACATGACCTATACGGAAGAACAGATCCGCATGCTCGAAGACTATGAGAACGCGATGATCCACGACCGGAACGCCGGTATGGCGGAAAAGGCCGCCGGGTATCTGGAAAGCGGAAAGACCGTCTTCCTGGCCGTCGGTGCGGGTCATATGATCGGGGAGACCGGGCTTGTAAACACGCTTGAGACGGCCGGATATACCGTGGAACGGATCGGGACCTGACCCCGCCTTCCTCCCATCCCTCAAAAAACGCCAGCCTGCGGCAAAAGACCGTAAGCTGGCGTGATTTTTTTGTTTCCGGACCGGATCAGCCTCCGGTCACAAACCCGCTGGCCTCCAGCGGCAGATAGACCGTCACGTTCGACGTGAAGTAATGGATCCCGGATGCGTCGCCCTCATAGGAGGTGTTCGTGGTCAGGGTCGCATCCGTGAAGGTTATGGAATTCTGGGCAACCGCCCAGGCGAAGTTGTCCTCAAAGAACCAGCGTTCGGTCTTGACCACGTGCCCGTTGTAGCAGTACGCGACCGTGTAGGTCTTGGAGTGCCGGACGTCCTTCACCCGGAAGGACCTCGCGTCGTCGGACAGGGACGTATCCGTGACCGTGGCCCGGATGTTCACGGTTTCGGAATGGAACTCGTTGCCTTCGGTGCCCAGCGACACGTAGTTCAGCGCCTGGGTCAGGATCACCGAGCCATCCGCGCCGATCACGTCATAGGAGGTATAGGAGTTGTTCTTGCAGAACGCGTAGATCTTCACGGACTCGGTAAACCCGTAAGTCTTCTGCGGATCCAGAGGCTTGGTCTTGTTCAGGTCGTAGTACAGGGCCAGATCTTCTCCTCCGTAGAGGGTGAATACGTCTGAAAACAGACTGACCATCTCCCCTTTCCGGTAGACGGCACTGTAGGTATCGTAATACCCGTCCTTTCCGAACCGGTCGGTGTAGTAGCGGACGAACTCCACGCCGATGAAGTCCTTGTTGTCCTTGTCCTTCCGGTAGAGTTCCAGGGTTCCGCCCCCGGCCACCATGTCCTTTGTGTAATCCGCCGTCTGCGTGCCGTTTGCATCCGTATACAGGATCCAGCCCTCACCGAGGCTCCACAGGTCGATCGTTTCGCCGTTCCGGACGTCATACGTCAGGACGGCCTCTTTCTTGCCGCTTGCGTCCAGGTTCCAGACGGTCACGGTCGTCGTCCCTGGTTCTTCCCCGGTCTCCTGACCGGGATCGGTCCCCGGATCTCCCGTATGGCCTCCCGGATCGCCCTGGTGCCCGGGATCGCCGTGGGACGCGGCCGCTTCCGCGATCGCCCTGGCCGAACCGTATGCGAACACGAACACGTAGATCTTCACGACCGGAATCCCGTTTTCCTCGTCGCCTTCCGCCACCAGGACCACGTCCCGGTTGTCCGTTTCACTGGACCGGTACCGGACCGGAGCGTCCTCCATCAGGGGCTGCATATCGGTCAGGGTCTCCAGATAGGCGTCCGCCTCCCGGCTGGCCGCCCGTTTGGGCTCGTCGCTTTTCTCGAGATAGATGCTGTACTCTTTTCCGTCTTCCGGAATCACCCAGTTGCCGTCCGCGCGGACCCGGCCTCCCGAAAGTCTTTCAATGGTCGTTCCCACCTCCCGGGCGGCCACGGATTTTTCCGTATACCTCGTATAGGAGGACGTATAGTCCTTGCTGTACAGGATCCGGATCGGATCCTTGGACCCGTCCGGACGGGTGGACGGTCCCGGCGCCTGACAGGAGATCAGTCCCAGTCCGGCGGACAGGGCCACAAGGAAGGCCAATACCCATACCAATGCTTTTTTCATACGTTTTTTTCTGTGTCCTCTGCCGTTTTTTCGGAACCGGACGCCTCTCCTTTCTGTTTTCTAGTGTTTCTTCATACTGAAAAGACCCGCCGTCTCCGTGCATGGGGGCGGGCGGGTCTGGCATGCATACGCGGAATCGTTCTCAAAAGTCAAACCTGCATACAGGCGACTCACTTGCTTTCAGTTTACTCTGGCCCCGGACCCGTGTCAAGGGAAACCGGAAAAGTGGTCCAAGGGATTTTTGCCCGTTCCGCACCCGAAAAACGGGGCCGCCCGTCCGGACAGTCCCCGTTTCCTTGGATCCGCCTTTTTCCGGACCCTATTTTGCCGTCAGGTTGTCGAAATACCCCTGGATCCACACGATCGGCGTGCCTTTGTCCCCGCTTCCGGAGGTCAGGTCGCACAGCGATCCGATCAGGTCGGTCAGACGGCGGGGCGTCGTGCCCTCCGAGACCATATTCCCGACGAGATTTGCGTCCTTGGTCTTGATCCGTTCCTCGATCGCGGCCTTGAGTTCGTCGCCGGACAGTCCGGCGAAGTCGTTGTCGGCCAGATACTTGAGTTTCAGCTCGTTCGGCTGTCCGATCAGGCCGGACGTATAGGCCGGGGACACGACCGGGTCCGCAAGTTCCCAGATCTTCCCGACAGGGTCCTTGAAAGCCCCGTCGCCGTAGATCATAACCTCGACGTGCTTCCCCGTTTTCTCGTTGATCAGCTTCTGGATCTTCTCCACGACCGGTCTGCAGTCGCGCGGGAACAGTTTGACCGTCGTCTCGGTGGCCTTGTTCGTTCCGTAGAGGCCGTATTCCGGGTTGAATCCGGATCCGTTTACGCTTTCCGAAAGGATGTCGTCCAGTCCGTAGACCGTTTCGGCTCCGGCCGCTTTCAGGAGCTTCTTGGAGCGGGCGCGGGAGTGGATGTCGCAGACGAGCACGTGCTTCGTGAACTCCAGGATGGCCTTGGGATCGTTGGCCAGCACGATCTCGGCTTCGGCGCCGGCTTCCTCGATCAGGGAGCGGTAGTATTCGATATAGTCCACGCCGGTGAACGGGTGCTTGACGATGCCGAACAGTTCCCCGTACCTGGCCTCGGTCAGCACGTCCCGATACGGATCGATCCCGGCCGCGTCCAGGGACTCCAGGTCGATCAGGTGGTTGCCGACCTCATCGGACGGATACGACAGCATCAGAACGATCTTTTTCGCGCCTTTCGCGATGCCGCGCAGGCAGATGGCGAAGCGGTTGCGGCTCAGGATCGGGAACATGACCCCGACCGTCCCTAAGGGATATTTGCGCCGGATATCCGCCGCGATATCGTCGATCGTGGCATAGTTGCCCTGCGCGCGGGCCACGACCGCTTCCGTGACCGCAATGACGTCCCGGTCGCGGACTTCGATCTTTTCGGACTCGGCCGCTTCCAGTACGCTTTTCGCGACGATGGCCGCAATATCATCACCCTGCCGGATGATCGGCGCGCGGACGCCGCGCGAAACCGTTCCAATACATCTCATTTCAGTATCCTCCATAGCAAGAACAGGCTTTCCTTTGTCAGCCCCGTTAGTATTATATACCATCCGTGCGCAAAAAGCAAAAGTTTCCTTCATTTTTCTGACGGAAAGCACTGGCCCGGGCCGCCTATCGGATCAGAAGGCCCAGGATCCCCAGCACCAGCAGATGGACCGGGTAATACAGGTACAGAAAGTAGCGCATCGCCTTGTTTACGGCCGGATGTTCGCTCTTCTTCCCGCTGTACAGCGCCAGCAATGGCAGGGTCAGCACGGTCGCGAACTGGATAAGGCCGTAGACCCGGTCCAGAGCGAATATGTATACGGCCGCATAACAGGATATCCAGAACAATGACCAGAGGATCTGCCTGAGCGGCTTACCCCGGTTGCTTCCGATCGAAAGGACGACCAAGGACCCGATGCAGCTCCAGTCGCACGGGAAAGAGAGCACGCACAGAAAAAGCACCAGTCCGATTTTCTGCCATTGTTTCAGCCTTTCGGAGTCTTTCACGGCCAGCATCAGGAGACCTACGAAATACGAGAACAGTACACTGCCCTGGTTGAGAAATCTCCCAATCCCGTTTCCGGTCGCAAACGGAATCAGACTCATCCAGCCGTATCGCTGGAACGTCAGGCTGGCCATCATGTACGGCACGTGTGAGATCAGTGCAAAAAGCAGCAGCCGCAGCGCGTACCTTTTTCTGTCATGCGTGTAATGATATCCCTCCGCAATGAAGAAGGCGAAGATCGGAAAGGCCAGTCTTCCGAGGATATGAAGAACGATCGGCAAAGGCTCGACAGGATAGCCCGGAAACAGTATCCAGGTCAGGTGATCGATGGTCATAGCCAGTGCGGCGATGAGCTGCAAATGCACTTTGTTGAGCATACGTTCCGTCACTTCACTCTTTTAATAATTCTTGCCAGATTCCCGCCTACGACGGTATCATCCGCCACGTCCTTTGTAACCACGGCACCGGCGGCCACAACACTGTTTTCTCCGATCGTAACGCCAGGACAGATGATGGCCCCTGCGGCGATCCAGGCGTTCTTCCGGACCGTGACCTTCTTGAACAGTATCCGGTTGTGCCGGTCCGCAAGATCATGGTTCACGCTGATGATTTTCACGTCCGGTCCGATCAGGACGCCGTCCCCGATCTCGACGGTTCCTGCCGAGAAAATGGTCGCCCCTTTGTTGATAATGATATTCTTTCCGAGTTTCAGGCGGGCCCCGAAATCGCAGTAGAACGGTGACACTATGGCTACCGAATCGTCGACTTTGTCCTGAAGCAGTTCTTCCAGAAGTGCTTTGTAGTGTGGATCGGTCGGCCTTGCCGCGCTGATCCGGAGCGACAGGTCATGAGACCGTATCATTTCCTTTTCGGCCAGTTCGTTGACCGGATCGTCCCGGCAAATGAACCCGTCCCTATCGATCTTGTCAAAAAGATCTTTCACAGTAAACCTCCAACTGGCATAAGGACTGTCCGCAACGGGGAGCGGTATGGCAAGTGTCCGACGGGCATGCCTGATCCCTTCCGATTGCCTGAATCCGCCTTTGCCAATTCTCTTCTTTTCGATTATGTTCCGAGCTAATCGCCGGCCTGCTCCCGGGCAAGCACTTGCGGAAAGCTCAGCGGCCTATGCTTTCTTCTTCCTTGCGCCGGTACAGCATACTGTCCGCCTGCCAGGCGGTTTTTTGCTGTTTTTCAGCCTGTATGACACCGGGCTCAAATATCCAAGCGCGCTGTGGAGGCGTTTTCGATTGTAGAACATCTCTATGTAATAGAAAACATCCTGCTTTACAGCATCTATTGTAGCATATTCTTTTCGAGAAAGAAACTCTTTTTTCATGCTCGCTAAAAAGCTTTCCATACAGCTGTTGTCATACGGACAGCCGGGCTTGCTCATGCTCCCTGTAATGTGGTATCCGCTCAAAAATCCGCACCAGTTCAATCATACGCATCACCGCCTTTACAGTTAATTCTAGGAAATAATACGATCGAATCGCATTTTTGCCTTGAAAAAGCAGATCGTTTGTGCTAAAATTAGATAGCATCGTATTTTAGCGTCGGGAGGATTTCTCATGATTTATATCAAACGCGATCTTGAGCAGAAAATTATCGCTTTATCGAAGGAGTATTCCTGCATTCTGATCACCGGTCCCCGACAAGTCGGGAAAACGACCGTTCTGCGTCAGCTGATGCAAGAAAACCGCGAATATGTCACACTGGATGATTTGGAGGAACGTTCCCTCGCAAAACGCGATCCCGCTATGTTTCTTTCCATGCACAACACCCCAATTATGATCGACGAGATACAATACGCGCCGGAGCTTTTCTCATATATTAAAATAGAGATCGACAAAGACGCTGCTCCCGGCACCTTCTGGCTCACGGGCTCGCAGGCATTCAAACTGATGGAGCTCGCACAGGAATCCCTCGCCGGCCGTGTGGCAATTCTGCATATGTCCAGCCTGTCGCAGCACGAAATATACGGTTCCGGAGAGAACAAGCCGTTTTCTTTGGATCTGCCGTTGCTAAAAGCAAGAGAGACGGCAAACACACCGGCGGATATGGCAGAAATCTATGATCGCATTTGGCGCGGTTCCATGCCCGGACTTATCAGCGGAAAGTTCTCCGATCGTGACGTATTCTATTCAAGCTACCTGCAAACCTATATCGATCGCGATGTGAAAGAGCAGGTACAGTTATCCGATCCGCTTTTGTTCCGCGATTTCGTCCGTGCCGCCGCCTGCCGTGCGGGGCAGATGCTCAACGTGCACGACATTGCTCGAGACGTCGGTGTTTCAGACGATACAGCGAAACGCTGGCTGCAGGTGCTGGAAAAGTCCGATGTAATTTTTTTCTTGCGTCCCTACTCCAACAATCTGTTGAAGCGCACCGTAAAAACGCCGAAACTGTATTTCTTTGATACCGGGCTTGTCGCTTATCTGACAAAGTATTCCTCTCCGGAAATCCTCGCAAACGGCGCGATAAACGGCGCGATCCTCGAAAATTACGTCGTTGCGGAACTGCTGAAAACCTATCATAACGACGCAAAAGAATGCCTTTTGTGGTATTACCGCGACAGCAACTCCAACGAGATTGACATGGTCATCGAAAGCGACGGGATGCTCCACCCTTTGGAGATCAAACGCTCAATAAATCCCAGCAGCGAGCTTCTCTCGGCATTTTCACTTCTTGACAAATCCTCCGTTCCGCGCGGCAATGGCGCCATCATCTGTATGCGCCCGAAGCTGTCCGCGCTGAACAGTGAGAATTTTCTTGTTCCCGTATGGATGATCTGACACCAACCGTCTACTATTCGAAACAGCGCAGGTTTTGTGCCTGCGCTGTTTTTCTTGATCATTTCTTTTATGTGTAAGAACTACCAAAAGATACAAAACCTAACTAAGAACACCATAAAGTACATCAACAGGAGAGCTCGACAAACGGGAATTGTCTTTCTTTAAGCAAGCGACAAAAAATTATACTACAACCAATCGTTGTTACCTTATCGGATTGTATGCGTCGTCCACAATAGAGTTAGCAGTACTTATGATGGCAAAAGAAAGACCGCATGGTGTGTCTAAAGCAACACGCTATGAGGCTTTTCCTCATTCTTGTTCTCTAAGATACTTCTGAATTATTGAAATCCATTTCGTGTCTTCGCTCTCAAACCGCTCAAGAAAAACGCTGAAATTCGTACTACATGAAGTCGTATCCGGAAAATTGATCGCCGCAACACGTTGTTTCATTCCTTCATAAGAACGCCTGAATATCTTGCTGCAAATCTCCTTGATTTGGTCCTCGTGGGCGTCGTAGTCTTTGACGCCGGTCCACTTTTCAATCTCAGCGGCATTGGTTTTCTTGCCTTGATTTTTCAGGGAGACGTCACCAAAGTGAGAGAGGATGATTTGCATCGTGCAGGGATTTGCAAAGATGACAAGCTTGCTTGCAGCCTTCTGCTTGTTCAGAAAGCTGTTGATCTTCTTCTTGATCTGTGTATACTCCCGATACGGAGCTTTATCCGTATCGCAAAACACGAGGATGATTTCGTACCTGTCATTCTGAAAAGTGTCCTGGAACATCGCAGGGATATTGGATGCGCTTTTTGCATTCATAGGCGAGAAGTCGTAGGCACTGTT
>JAFYHA010000054.1 GCA_017539425.1 Clostridia bacterium | reverse complement strand
CGTCGTGAGACAGTTCGGTCCCTATCTGTCGTGGGCGTTAGATATTTGAGAAGGGCTGACCTTAGTACGAGAGGACCGGGTCGGACGCACCTCCAGTACACCAGTTGTTCCGCCAGGGGCATAGCTGGTTAGCTGTGTGCGGTTTTGATAAACGCTGAAAGCATCTAAGCGTGAAACAAGCTTCAAGATGAGATATCTTTTAAGGTCACATGCAGACTACATGTTTTGATAGGCCAGGTGTGTAAGCGCCGCGAGGCGTGAGCTAACTGGTACTAATAGACCGTAGCTTTCATTCCCGAAGGAACGAGAGCTTGACTACTTGAGTTTCGGTTTTCCCATTCTTTCTTTGTTCGATTTTCAATGGACGTGTAAAAAGAAGAGCCTGCGGGCTCTTTTTTATATGAAAAAGCATTCCAATCTAGCGGTATATCACCGGAACAGATCGGAATGCTTTTTTGTTGCACCATCCTATTTTGCGGACAGATACTCATCAATCGATTTTGCGGCCAGTTTGCCGGCACCCATAGCGGAAATCACGGTGGCGGCACCGGTCACGGCATCTCCTCCGGCAAACACGCCTTCTCTGGAGGTGATACCGTCTTCATTGACGATAATACCGCCGTGATCGTTGACGTCCAGCCCTGCGGTTGTGTTCTTGATCAGCGGGTTCGGGGAAGTGCCGATGGCCATGATCACAACGTCAACAGGGAGAACGAAGTCGGAGCCTTCCACAGGAACAGGACGGCGGCGGCCCTTTGCGTCCGGCTCACCGAGTTCCATACGGATGCAGCGGATGCCGGTGACGAATCCGTTACGGGGATCGCGCGGATCATCCGGGTTGGTGAATCCTTCGATTTCAACCGGATTGGTCAGCAACCGGAAATCAATGCCCTCTTCCTGAGCGTGTTCGACCTCCTCGCGTCTTGCCGGAAGCTCATTCATTGACCTGCGGTAGACGATGTATACGTGCTCTGCACCGAGCCGGAGAGCGGTACGGGCGGCATCCATGGCCACATTGCCTCCCCCTACGACAGCTACGTTTCCACCACGCATGATAGGTGTGGGGGAGTCCGGATTGTACGCTTTCATGAGATTGGAACGTGTCAAAAACTCGTTGGCCGAATAAACGCCCTTCAGGGATTCGCCGGGAATATTCATAAAGTTGGGAAGACCGGCACCGGAGCCGATAAAGACGGCCTCATAACCCATATCAAAGAGTTCATCCACAGTCAGGGTTTTTCCTATGACCACATTGGTCTGAATGTCCACGCCGAGAGCCTCAAGGGTGCTGACCTCTTTGGCCACGATGGATTTGGGAAGCCTGAATTCCGGGATTCCATAGACCAGAACTCCGCCGGCGGTATGAAGGGCCTCAAAAACGGAAACGGAGTAGCCTTTCTTGGCCAGGTCTCCGGCGCAGGTCAGACCGGACGGGCCGGAACCGACCACAGCTACGCGATGTCCGTTCGCTGTGGGCTTGGCCGGCTGTTCGGTTGCGTTGCTGTTGTGATAGTCCGCGACAAATCTTTCCAGCCGGCCAATGCCGACCGGTTCGAATTTAACGCCCAGCGTACACTTGCTTTCGCACTGCGTTTCCTGTGGGCATACACGTCCGCAGACGGCAGGAAGGGAGGAAGACTTTGAAATGATCTGGTATGCGCCCTCCATATCCTCGTCTTTGATTTTGGCGATGAAATCCGGAATGCTGATATTTACGGGACAACCGGACACGCAAGGCCGGTTTTTGCAGTTGAGGCAACGGGAGGCTTCTTCTACGGCAACGGCATAGGAGTAACCGGTCGCGACCTCGTTAAAATTATGTGCGCGGACCTTCGGGTCCTGCGTCGGCATCTCATGTTTTTTGGGTTGAATGGCCATGGTTGGAACCTACGCTTTCTTAAAAAGATTGCATGTCTGCTCATAGGCGTGCCGCTCAAAGTCGACATAGGCGCGTCCCCGGGACATAGCTTCGTCAAAATCGACCTCGTATCCGTTGAAGTCCGGACCGTCCACGCAAGCAAATTTGGTAATGCGTTTGCCATCCCTGAGCAAAGACAGGCGGCAGCCACCGCACATGCCTGTCCCATCGATCATTATGGGATTCATGGAAACGGTCACGGGCGTTCCGAAAGGCCGTGCCGTCGCAACCACGAATTTCATCATGATCAGCGGGCCGATGGTGATGATCATGTCAAAGGTATTCCCGCTTTCCAGCAGTTCCTTGAGCGGAACGGTAACATTGCCTTTCCGGCCGTATGTGCCGTCATCCGTCATCATGTGGAAGAAATCTGAACAGGCCTTGAACTCATCTTCCAGAATGACGAGATCCCGGGTCCGGAATCCCACAATCGTGGTGACAGATGCTCCAAGTCTGTGCAGTTCCTGTGCGATAGGCAGCGCGATTGCACAACCAACACCGCCACCTACGATGCAAACCTTACGCAATCCGTCCAGATGGGTAGGGACACCTAGCGGACCCACGAAGTCCGCGATGCTGTCTCCCGCTTCCTTCTGATTGAGAAGGAATGTGGTCGAGCCTACGATCTGGAAAATGATCTTCACGGTTCCTTCGACAGGATCCGTTCCTGCCACGGTCAGCGGAATCCGCTCTCCGTCCGGGGTGACGCGAAGAATGATAAACTGCCCAGGAAGGGCTTTTTTGGCCACCAAAGGAGATAGAATCTCCATTTGTGTTACAGTCGGGTTTAAGGCTTTTTTTCGAATGATAGGATACATGGCAATATTCCTTTCGGTTAATCTCCGGCCAGCGGAGAAGCAGGGTCAAAAATGGAAGGATTGTTCGACGCGGTCCAAAAAGCGGAAATCTCCCACAAACACGAAAGAGCGGTTGGGCTCAGCGACGAGAGAACGTACAAAAGAGGCATCCAGCTTTTTTTGCCGGGAGAGCGTTGTATTATCCGGATAAGTCGGAAAAGACACAATGTCGACCTGAATTCTTGGCGTATGAAAGCGCAGGAAGATTTCCGGCGGCAGGTCCGTGCACATAATAACAGAGGGCTCTAGCAGTTCTGCCGAAATGATAGATTCAAGAGTTTTGATCAGGATATCTGCATCACAAACCGTGCGAACATATGCGGAATATACCGTTGGATGTAAAGACAGAAGCGAAAAGCAGGAAGGGGATGCGGAAAGACATTCTGAAACAATTTCCTGAGATATGGAAAAGGAATGACGGCGAAGGGCACCGATCAATTCCAAAACGGCTAAGGCGTTCTGAAGTTCGGAAGCGGAAAGCGTACCGATCCGATAGGTCCCGGTGCCGCGGTAGTTGAACCGGATACCCTGACAGGTGAGAGAAAGACGCTCATACTGGGTTTTGGCAGGTAAGAGCAGACGGCAACCCGCGGCAGCGCACAGGCCGGACACATGCTGGTAGACGGCCTGACTGAGCAGATTGCTGACAACCTCTTTTGTGCCTTTCCGGATCGCACGCGGAAGAAATGCCGGAGAAGGCCGCTGCTCTGAACTCGTGATTCCGGTCAACAGGGAAAAACTTGGAAAAAACAGATCGGAGGAGGGCAGGAAGTCAGGAAAAGAGCGTGTGGCACCCGAATCGTCCAGAATGAAGACGGAACAGTGCTCACGAACGAGCACAAAGCCGGCGAAGAGAACCCGACGCACGGAGGCGGGAAGAGTATAGCCGGCCACAGATTCCTCAGACTCCACAATAGCCCGGAATTGGTCTACATAGGAGCAAAAAGATTCTTTGCTCAGGTAACCGTTCGGAAGGCGAATCATTTTGCGGATGTCGTTTGACCACACCGAGTCATCGGCATTGAAAAAGAGGCCAGCGGATATGGAAGAGCGGACAAGAACGGACTGGAGCAAAATGGATGCGGAAAATCCGGAACTGTCGCCCGTGATCAAAATGTTGGGGCTGGAGTCTGAACTTAAGGCGGTTATCCCGAGAAGCTTGGAAAAGCGGGTCAAAAGGTCCGAAAGCTTTTCGCCGGGTACAGGAGCCTGGTTACTCAAATACCGGGATGCATGACTGTAGATCATATGCGGGGCTCCTGCATCAAAAAGTTGCGCATTCGCGCATATTCCGCACGCTTTTGAACGGCTTCAGGGGAAGCGGGATCAAATCCCTTACGACGGATGCCTCGAAGCAGAATGTTTTTCGGAGTCTCTTCCGGATCAATCAGTTCCAGGGCCGTTACCGAATAACCGTTGGCTTCCAGCAAAAGCAATCGGAGGGCATCGGTAGCAGCCTCACAGAACTTCTGGCGAAGCATACTGTGGCGGGCAATAAAATCTAATTCCGGGCAGTTCAGCTTATGGTTCAGCTCGTGCTGGCAGCAGGGCGTGGAGAGGATGACCGGCGTGTCCCAGGCCATAGCTTTTTCCAGGACAGCGTCGGTGGCCGTGTCACAGGCATGAAGAGACAGGACCAGATCCGGATGAAATGCGGGATCGAACGAAAAGACATTGTCGCAGAAAAAGTGCAGATCGTTGAAATGCAGTTCCCGGGCGGTTTTTTCGCAAAAGGCGATGACGTCCGGCTTGAGATCTACACCGACCATCTCTACCGAGCGTCCGCGGATGACCGAAAAGTAGTGATAAACGGCAAAGGACAGATAACTCTTTCCACAGCACAGATCTGCGATGCGCAGAACGGGAGCGTTTCCCAGGTGAGGTTCAATGTCCCGGATCAATTCCAGAAAGCGGTTGATCTGGCGGAATTTGGATTGCCGTTTATCGTGCACCCGTCCGTTGGCGTCACTGATTCCGAGATGTACTAAAAAAGGCTCGGAACCGGATAATATGTACTGCTTGCGATTTTCATTGCGCAGCACCGGGACCGTGGGAATCACGGGACCGGACAGCGAGGTAGCGACGGGATGAAAGCCGAGCAGGGTAACGGTTCCGCTTTTGGAGATCCGCATTTCGCAGTCTCCGACGGTCGTCATCAGGTTGGCCTGCCGGTATTCGGACAGCAGCTTTTGAACGGACTCCGTTTGATCAAGGTCCAAGTTATCATGCGTGACCTTATTGTCGGAATGAAACGTTTCGGCTTGCCACTTTTCGGTGTTGCCTACGGCTCGGAGTGTAATGACGGTTTTTTGGATGGCTGGGTCCAGAGGCTTCGAAAGGGTTAGCTTCTTGAGTGCATGAAGAGTGGACGCCTGCTCAAACAGAAGCTCGAAACGGGAAAGGGAATCAGTCACGATGTTTGCCCTCCTGAGACGAAACGGCAGTTTCCTGCCTCTTGAGCGGGATGTGTTTCTTGCCGATCTCAAACCGTACGCCTTGGCCTCTGAGCATGGCGGTCAGGTCTTTCCACTGTACAACGATGGCAAAAACCATATTGAGCAGGGACATATACAAATACCAGTCCGCATAGAACTGATTCTTGCAGAAGGCCCGCAAAAACAGAGGAAGAACGATGGCATACATGACCGAGGAAAGGGTGTAGTACCTGGCCAGGAGCATGGTCATCACAAAGAAGGCCAGCATTATGAAAAATGTTGGAAGATTCAGGAGCAGGGGAGCAAACAGCATACAGGTCATGCCGAGACCGCCCCGGAATTTGAAATACAGCGGGAAAATATGCCCCAGAACGCAGAAGAAAAACGCGATTGCCGCCCCGTCCTGAGCCATCAGAAGAAGACCGGCGAAAACGGCCAGCAGGGACAACCCGATATCCGGGAGCATACAGAGCAGGGCATCTTTCAGGCCGTAAACCAGATAGACATTGAACGCATCTGCCCGGCGATTGCCCAAAGTGCGAATGTCTTCATGATATCGGATACGGCAATACAAGAGAATCGGAGAAACCGAGCCGATCAGATAAGCGGTTACGGCACACAGGACTACCCCGAGCAGCAGGAACAAAGGGCCGGCCGTCTCGGATTCGCCCCCGTAAAGCTGAATAAGCCAGTAAATCAGATTGCGGCTCATGGGGATCCCGGACTGAGCGGGGGATGCTACAGCATCAAACAGAAAGATCATATTCATACACCTCCCCCGAAAAGTATAATTCATTATACCACCAAAAGCGCTTTGCAAAACAAAACTTTGTAAAAAAACGGAAAACGTGGCAAAAAAGGAGCCGGCACAAGTGTGCCGGCTTGATCATTGGATGAACCGATCAGTCCACGATTTCGTGCAGCTTTTCAACGACCTTTTCCAGATCGGCGTCAATCGTGGATTTGGCCTCGGCATACAGAGAGGCAATATTGTTGTTGCCGGTCTTGGTAATGCGGAGCGTGATATTCGCGAAGGTGCCGAAGTCAAAGATGATGCCGATATCATACATTCTGGTGTCGAAGATGATCTTCAGCATGTCTCTCGATTCCTGGTCGCGGGTGCTCTTGAGCGAGATGACTTCATCGATCAGTGTCGGGTAGACAGAGTAATGACTGATGTAGGAAAGGCCTTCCAAAGCGACGCCCAGAGCTTCCGCGTTGGCACCGTTGGTGACCGCGGTGTGCGGAACGGCCATCAGAGAGTCGTGGTGAGGCGAAATCTCACAGTGATAAGCGTGCTGGGATTCCTCATACTGCGGAATCGGAAGGATACCATAGTCTGCTTCCATCGCGCGGAATTTGTTGACGTCTTTGAT
>JAFYHA010000053.1 GCA_017539425.1 Clostridia bacterium | reverse complement strand
CTGGAATGAAAATCGCGGCAGAGCAAACCAACTCCGCCTCGATGTGTGATGTAAACCCTCGATGGGATCACTCCGCATGTATTACGGAGCGATGAAATACATATCATCAAAGATGAATGTGGTTGTTTGTCCCGAGGCATAAATACGGAGATAGTTGAGCGCTGTACGGTCAGGGCTCCCTCCTGTGTATCCGGCGCTATCCAGCGGCAGGTTCAACTCGTTCCAACCGTTCTGCAGACCGCTGAAGCCCCAGTTCATTTCCTCTTGGTCACATGTTCCGAAGCTGGTCAGTTCGATCTGCCCGGAACCCATCTTTGATGCGTCCTCTATATAGACCCACAGATGGAAGTAGCCATGCGCACAGCTTGTGATATCCAGAGGGGCAAATTTCCAGCTGAGTATGACATCGCCGTTTCCAACGTGTTTCCAGGCGCCTTCGCCCTCCATGATGTCATCATAGTCATCATTTGTCAGAGTCACATTCTGTGCCCCGTTCAGGCTGTCGCAATCGGAAAAGTCAATGCGGGTCTTATAATTGGAAATGTCAACAAGCGTGCCGGTGTCCTCAAATTCAATTGAAGAGTGATACGCGCGTTCCGTCGTGCAGTTGCGATCTTCCCGGTTGCAGATATCGAATGTGGAATTCTCATTGACCAATGAGATGCCGAAAATGCGGAGTGCATTTACGGCAAAAACCGTACTGTCTTTGACGTAGAACATCGGATTCTGTCCGAACAGATAGTCTGCTGTGTCATTGAGCAGCAGGGCGGTGGAGTTCCGGACCTCGACCAGTGTCTTGGCGGCATACATGAACCCGTTGATCAGGTTCTCATTGACCGCATCCTCAATGGAGAAGGTCACACAGTACTGACGGAGAAGGTCATCTCTGAGTAAGGCAAATCCGGGATCCGCCATATCCTCACCCTGGTGGTGAGTTTCCCAGTTAGTCAGGTTGGACCTGCTTTCATCGAAATAGCGGAACAGACCAGCGTGGCGCTGTGTGAAATTCGGATTGGCCAGGCATTCCTCGACATATCCGTTCTGGCCTCCTGCACGGATGAAATACAGGGAAGCGCAGCCGAAGACTTCCTTGACGAGGTGATTGTCGCAATTGGTCATATCTACGGCTGTGAACGGGGATACGAATACGGAATTCAGAACATAGCAACCTTTGCCGTCGCCCTTGATTGCTGTTTGTTTGGTACAGTTCGGATCATTGGCTTTCAGTTTAGCCAGGGACGTGGTCGGATCAAGTGACGGGTACCAGACTCGGATGCCGGAGAATCCGCTGTTGTCCTTGAGAGTGAACGAAGGTCCGTCTTCAATATAGGACATAATGAGTGTGCCGTTCTCTCCGTTGGCTACGGCCGCGTCACGGGTGAAGATGGCCATGGAACCGCGCAGTTGGACGCCTGCCGGGATTGTGACCGGCGTGTACATCGAATAAATGCCTGAGGGCAGATATACAACACCTCCGGTCTCGGCGGCTTTGTTCAGGGTTTCCTGCAGAGCAGGACCGAGGTCCTTTATTTTCCGGCTGAGTCCGGATACAGGGACAACATACAGATGGGAACTGGGCATTTCGTAGGTGCCGTGTGTAATGGCTTTGGAAGACAAATCGTCAGTTTCCTGAATGATATAGCCTTCTGTTTTGCCCTTGATCTGAATATCGCACAAACGGAGGGGCGCATCTTCAGTCATATTCTTAACGGCAATGACCGAGCCTTCGATCACGCCGTTTGCGAACATAGCCGGATTGCCTGAACTCATCGTTTCAATATACAGACCGTAGTTGCAGTCTGTGATCGAAACATCATAGAGCACGCCCCAGAAGCCGCCGTCGCGGTTGATGGTATTCATAAGCATGCCTGTGTTGTATCCGGAAATGGAAATTTCAGACAGCGTCTCGTCATCCAGATCCCCCAGGATCATGCCGGTTCCGTTATTCCGGCACTGGTCCGTCAGAGCTTTGGCGTTGGCACAGGCGTAGCCGCTGATTGCGTTTGCCCAATAGGAAGGGGATACGCGTACATCGACGGAGTAACCCACATCCGAAGACACATGCATTTCAACACCGATATCCAGAGCGCAGACACGGATATGTTCAAGCTGCATGAGTTCATGCCACTCGGCTTCGGGGCATACGCCGATTCCACGGTAGGAGTTGATCAGCGTGATATTGCGCAGGGTTGCCGTGGAAGCACCGGGTACGTTAAAGGTGAAGCCATAGCGGCGGATATTTTCAGCATCCTGCTCGGGATAGAAAACGGTCAGTCCGATGCAGCCTGAGTTATGGGTCAGCTTGAAAAGCGGAGAAGAGGATTTGGGCATGGTTTCGGTGTCGCGGAAACCGGTGGGTTTCGCCAGAATGACCGTTCCGTAATCCACGAAGCCCGGTGCGTCGGGATCGCTCCACTCGCCTACGAGGGTCACGCTGGCGGGGATACTGACGGTTCCCGTGACCAGATATGTTCCGCTCGGCAGGAACACGGTTCCGCCTCCCTGAGCGGCGCATTGGTCAAGGGCAGCCTGAATGGCAGAAGTGGAATCTACGGTACCTGTCGGGTCGGCCTTATTGTCCTCGGTGGCAATGACGTTGGCCACAATGGCTTCTTCAGGATTGAAGGAACTTATGATCAGATAAGGCCTGGCCGCACCCTCTGCGGAAATTTTCTGGTAATTGGCCTTGGTTTCCCAGAGTTCGCGGTATTCAAAATCGGACGCCAGGTATCTGGGAGGATTGGATTCCGTCAGGACCGTATTGATCAGATAATTCACGGCCGCCGTAGTCATCCGGTCATCCTTGCCAATGATGATCAGCTTGGGGCCGTCTACGCGAATCAGGAACTCATTGTCCTCAAGTTCGGCAAATGCTTTCTGGCTCTGAGGACGGTTGGTTTTGCCGATCAGGATCTCCGGATAGCTTGCAATGTCATCATCGGTCTCCCCCTTTTCTTTCCAGTCTGTCTTGGGCGGACAGTCCGAAATCTCGTATAGGGCAAGAATATGTGTCCGGACTTTGATGAGATTGTCCGCAATGGCTTTGGAGGAAAGGTCCGAGCGGACGACAGAGAAAGGCTTTTCCCGTAAGGAGGTAGCAAACGCAAATGCCCCCTCCGGGACCGGTTCATCCGGTTCGGATGCATTTGTGTCCGTTTCGCTGTGTGAAGGCGTGCCGGGTTCCTCTGAAGAGGAATTGCCGCAGGAGGCAAAGGAAAGGCCCAGCAGAGCAGTCAACAGCAAAAAAGCCAGTAATCTAGTAAATAATCTCATAACAAACTCGCTTTCTAAAAAATCAATAGGAACCAAAAGGAATCCGAAAATGAAAAAGTCAGGGCAAATGCCCTGACTCATCCAAATTTATCCCTGGTATTCAGGATATTCGTTGCAGAGCAGATACAGAGGAGCCTCGTCTTCTTCAATAGCGGGGAAGCGGCCGACAGAGTCAAAGAAACGGACTTTGTCAGAGGTATCGGCATCCTTGATCTCCGAGAGATAAGGGCAGCGGTCTACCGGCTCAAAGAAGCGGTTGTCTGTAGAGTCATCATTGCACTGGCTGACCTCGCCGACGAGAACGGTACCATGGCCCTTCTCACCCCAGAACGCGTGATAGAGTTTCTTGGTGTTGGTCATGCTCATACCCGGGGTCAGACGGATGACGGATCCTGCGGGAACCGTGTAGTGGCGGCCGTCCACCTGGATTTCAACATCATCCTGGGAGAGGTTGTCGTTCTTGTCTGCAGCATATACGCGGATCATCAGGTTTCCGCCTCCGCGGTTGATGATATCTTCCTGCTTGTACCAGTGGTAGTGGTAGGGAGTCGTCTGGTTCTCTTCGACAATCATAATCTTTTCGGCATAGACTTTCTTGTCGTCCGGATTATGCATATTGCCGTTGCGGATGGTAAACAGAAACAAACCGCACTTGTGGAAATCACCGTTTCCGAAATCGGTGATGTCCCAGCCCAGACAGTTGCGACGGATCTCATCGTACTCGTGGTTTTTGTGAGCCCATTCCTCCGGAGAAAAATAGGCAAAAGGCGGAAGAAGGAACTGGTGAGCCTTCAGAAAATCGGAGGCATTTCGGATGATCTGGTTAATCTCGCTTCTTTTCATATGGGTACCCCTTGAATAATGCGGCCGGAGGTCAGAACCATGGCCGTGAAATGGCAATTACACTATATCACGAATTCAGATTTGAGTCAAGACTGACTGTAATCTTGGATAGTGTCAAACAGATATAGATATAGGGCTGTTCATATGTGGTTATCCCGGCCCATAACAGGGCTTGAGCATATCCGTTAGATTTGCAGTTGCCCGGTGGCCAGCTTTACGCAGTTATAGGCGCCGTCATAACAGCCGCTTTGATGCATCCGGTCGATTCGCGCACAGTAATGGATAAGGAGATCGCGGTCGGTAAGGATGCGGTCCAGCATATCCGTCATTTCACGGTATGTCGGGCATTCCGGTGTGGCATCGCCCATCTGTGAGCCCCATATGGCCCCGTAAACCTCATGACCTCCGATATGTTTCATAAACACCTTGGGAACCGGATAATACGCCAGCTCGCTGGGCTTGGTGATCAGGTAATCCGTCTCCGGAAGAAGCAGGTTCGTGGCGTAGACGGCTTCGAAAATGTTGTCATTCAGGATGGCCGTGATTCCGTCCGCAGCCGTGCCCCGCAGGCTTGAAGCGTAGGCTTTCAGGTCGTTGAAGCGGTTGACGAAAGAGAGAGAAATCTCATCGGAGAGCTCTTTCACGATCTGCTCGTATACGCCTTTATGGTCCCCGAAATTGATCAGGAGAGCCACTTCATGATTGCGGATTCGGGGCAACAGGCTGCGGATCATATGCAGGAAAAAGTCCACACCGGCGCCGGCACCTCCGACTGTCATCAATAGGCGGAGAGGAGATCCTTCCTTCGCCCTTTTCTTGCGAAGCCGGTTGTCTTCTTCCAGATTGATCAGAAGCTCATGGTCTATGTAGCAGCCGACCAACCTGATGTCGCCTGCGGACATGCCCTTCAAGGGCGTTTTGGCAAATCCGGCAAGGGACTTGTACCCCTGATAGGCAAACGGCGTCTGAACGGCATGGATGCTGCCTTCTGACAGATGCAGGGCCATAGGCCAGTTATCCGGAATGGCGTTGACAACATGCGTCATACCCGCATGAACGGCGGCCTGGCTCGGCCAGGCGTGTGTGGCAATGAAAGGGATGTTCTTGCCGATGTGACGGAAGATCGGGACCAGCAGCTCACTGTTTTTCTGATCAACGGCGTTGTAGGTCAGCTTTTTGAAGCCTTCCGAATTCATAGGCTCCCAGAACAGTTTGTTGAAGAGCCTGGATTTCTGCGACAGACGGGACCCCATGGAATACAGGTCATTCTGAGCGCGAATCATTTTGGAACCGGTCGCGTCAAACGAGGCCAGATCCAGCCAATAGGGCTCAAAGCCCAATGCCCTGGCCGCGGAGGCCATCGCTATGGAGATGCGGTAATGGCCGAACCCCATGCGGATATTGCCGACAATCAGGGCGTTGTCCGGAAACGGAACGGAGTCAGTCCCAAATACGATATTCCGAATCCCGAGCGAGTCAAGAGCCGGGATCGGTTCAAAGGACAGGGGATAGTCCCGGTCTCTGTCATCGCCGAATTTGCGAAGATAGGAAGCCTGGCTTTTTTCGGCTTTCCGGATCGTTTTCCGGTCGATCGGATTCTGAAAGATGACGGATGTGCGGTCGCTCATATGAGGACTCCTTTCCCGGCATGATAGGTCAGCGCAAAGGACTGTCCGTCCAGGGTATAGCGGATATGGATCTTGTCCTTGTCCCGGGAGAAACCGGTGACGGTTGCCTGCTTGTACAGCTTCAGGGCCTCGTTCAGAAGGGCAGAGCCCCGTTCATCATATTCCGAGATGTTGTCTGAGGTCATCATCAGGTTGCCGAACAATGCGTTGATCGTGATCAGGGCTCGGCGCTGTTCGAATGACAGCTTGATATTGGTATCCCTGAGCAGGAATACGTCCGGATCGTTGCCGAACAGCCTGCGGTTGAGCAGGGAACGGTAGATGGTGTTCTGCAGGGTATTCTTGGTCGAAACGCGCTCCCTGTGCATCCAGCGCATATAGAACACGTCATCGAAGATCAGGGATACGTCCGGGCCGATCCGCATGTAGTCGAATTTGCCTGCGGCGTTGAACAGTGTGGCGCCGCATCCCAGGATCAGTTTGTCTTGGAGAGCGTTCCGGAGCATAGCGTATGCGGTTTCGGCCATCATGCATCCCGTACGGCCCTCGTAGGAGGGCAGACTGGCCGCATACAGAAAGTCCAGCTTGAAGAAATCAAAGCCCATATCCGCATAATGGACAAGGCAGTTCCGGATATAGTCGCAGGCCTCCTCGCAGTCCAGATCCAGCGCATAGAAACCGGACCAGTTTCCGCCGCATCGGAAGGGCTGGCCGTTCCGGTCCTTTTTCAGCCATTCCGGATGATTGTGGAATACGGCGCTCTTCTGCTCGACTACAAGTGGAGCCAGCCAGATGCCGGCTTTTTTTCCGGTCTCGTGGATGCGGTCCAGAATGGGCTTCAGGCCTTCCGGGAACTTGACCGGATCCACGTCCAGCCAGTCTCCGACCGCCGTTTCGTAACCGTCGTCGATCTGGAACAGATTGAAGCGGGAGTCCAGCGCCGAAAGATCCCGTTCCAGGATGGAGGCGTTGATATTCTGATAGTAGTTATACCAGGAGGTATATCCGAACAGTTTTTCCGGTTCCCGGTCCGGATACTCTCCGGCAAAGGCTTCCGTGAAGGCCTTTTCGTCCGGATAGGCGGCATAGGCGCACACGGTGCACTCTTCTCCAGCCGACAGATGCAGACCGCCAACCAGAGAGCGGACGGACAGGCGTGCGGTTTTCCTGTCGACTTCAAAAACCAGATAGGCGGTCCTTGTGTTCAGGCTGAATGCATAGACCGGTGCGCGGCCTTTGGCATAGAACAGGTCATAGCCGTGGAGGATGTTCCGGTCATAGGCATAGAACGCAGCGTCTCCGTACAGATCCAGCCCGTGCTTGGAGACCAGCGATCTGGGCAATTTGAGGACGTCATGCTCGGTTTCCCGGATGGTCCGTTCCTTTGTATCCGTCCAGGACTGGTATCCGTTCAGGAAGAACAGATCATTCGGGTCAAGGGCTGTGATGTTGTCCTCTCGGTAATCTGACAGGGTGATGTCTTCCCGCGCACGGACGGTGACGGTATGTCTGTGATCCCCGTCCAGAATCCGGATCTCTACGGATTCATCCGATCCATGCGCGGCCTTCTCTTTGCCGCCTTTCAGATATGACAGCGT
>JAFYHA010000052.1 GCA_017539425.1 Clostridia bacterium | reverse complement strand
CGCATCCGCGCCGTACGCTGGTTCATTCGGGAGACGGGGATCGCGGGACTCGGTCACGTCTGCTATCCCATGCCGAAGCTGCTTTCGGAAACGTCGGTCCTTCTGGGCGTCCCGGAGGAGCGCACCCGGGAGATCCTTCTTAAGGGGATCGAGGAGGGGCGCTTCGTCAGGGAGACGAGGGAGGATACGGACTATATCTACTCCGCGCTCTCCTACCGCAACGAGGTCTATATCGCGGAACGGCTGAAGCAGCTGGACCGCGGCGTGGCCGTCTGCTCCACCGCAAACGCCCGGGACCTCATCGGAATGGAGGAGCTCCGGCTGGGCATCACCTACGCGGATCAGCAGAAGCGGGCCATCCTGGCCGCGCTCCAGTCCGGCGTCATGATCCTCACGGGAGGTCCCGGGACCGGGAAGACCACCGTGGTCAAGGCGCTTTTGGACATCTTCCGCAACATGAGCTTCGAGGTGGCGCTCTGCGCCCCCACCGGACGCGCCGCCAAACGCCTGAGCGAATCCACCGGGCAGGAGGCCAGCACGGTCCACAGGCTCCTGGAATACCAGGCTCCCGAGGCACCCCCCGAGACCGCGCCGGACACCACCGTCCGGATCCCGGAACGCAGGGGCAGCTTCAACCGGGACGAGAACAACCCTCTGCAGCAGACCGTCATCATCCTGGACGAGGCGTCCATGATGGACTGTTCGCTCATGTCCGCACTGCTCCACGCCCTGCGCCGCAACGCCCACCTCATCCTCATCGGGGACGCGGACCAGCTGCCGAGCGTCGGGGCCGGGGACGTGCTCCGGGACCTCATCGCCAGCCACCGGTTCGCCACCGTGTGCCTCAGTGAGATCTTCCGCCAGGCGCAGAAGAGCCGGATCGTCACCAACGCCCATCTTATCAACGAGGGAAAGATGCCGGTCCTGGACGACCGGAAGAACGACTTCTTCTATCTGGACAGACGGACGGACGCATCCATCGCGGCCACGCTGACGGAACTGCTCACGACCCGCCTGCCCAAGGCGTACGGGTCCCTTACCAGAGAGCGGGTACAGGTCATCACGCCCTCACGAAAAGGGGAGACCGGGACCGAGAACCTCAATAAGGTCCTGCAGGACGCGCTCAACCCCAGGGCCGAGGGCAAGAAGGAGATCCTCATCCTGGACCGGGTCTTCCGGGACGGAGACCGGGTCATGCAGATCCGCAACAATTACGATCTGTCCTGGAAACGGGACCGGACCAATCTGCTCGGGCAGGTCGAGGAGGAGGAGGGGACCGGCGTGTTCAACGGGGACATCGGGACCATCCGGAACCCGGACCCGAAGGCCCGCACCCTTACCGTGCTCTTCGACGACGGCCGCGTCGCGGACTATGAGGAGGACGCGCTCGAGGACCTGGACTACGCCTACGCGGTCACGGTGCACAAGAGCCAGGGCAGCGAATACGGTTTCGTCATCATCCCGGTCGGGGACGTCCCGCCCCTGCTGCTCACCCGTAATCTCCTGTACACCGCGGTGACGAGGGCCCGGACCATGGTCATCCTGGTCGGAAAGCAGGAACAGATCCGGAGGATGGTGGAGAACAACCGCCCGTCCGTCCGGTATACCGGGCTGTGCGCAAGACTCCGCGGACAGACGAACCCGTAATCCATCCCAAGGAGGACAACGATATGCCGCAGAACGAAAGGGACCCGCTTCTCGAAGAATACCTGAAGCTGGCCGGAGAACACGACGAGCTGGCCCGGCGCTACGCCGGACTGGAGAAAAGGGAGACCGAGATCCGGGAAAACGAAAAGCTGTCCACGGAAGAGAAGCTCAGACTCTTGGAACCCGTGATGGAGGGCTTCGAGGAGGTCGCCAAAGCGATGGAGGACCTGGCGAAGAGAGCGAAGGAACTCTCAAGGAAGACGGGCAACCCGGAACCGTAATCCGGGAAATCGGCAGACTATGTAAGACATGCGGAAAGGAGGCACGCCATGACCGTACGGGAATACCGTCAGAAACAGGCCGGGGACAAAGGTCCCGGACTCATACGTCAGGTGCGCGGCCTGCTTTCCCAGAAAAGCATCGGGCTGGACCTGGGCACCCACACTACAAGGCTGTGCCTGCCCGAGGACGGCGTAGTGCTCAGTGAACCGAGCGCCGTGGCGGTCAACCGCCTAAGCGGCGAGGTGACGAGATACGGAACGGCGGCCATCAAGCTTCTGGGCCGGACGAGTGCCCAGGAGGAGGCCGTCCGCCCCATCCGGAAGGGGGCCATCGTGGACTACGCGCGCACGCTCGCGCTCATCCAGGCCTTCATCCGGGAGAGCTGCGGGTCCATGCTCCGTCCGCCCCGGCTGCTCATCTCGGTCCCGGCGTCCCTAAATGATGCGGAGAAGCGCTACGTGCTCATGGCGGCCGAGGAGGCCGGCGCGGGCGGCGTGTACCTCATGGAGAGCGTACGGGCCGCGGCTCTGGGCGCGGGCCTGGACATCAAGGCTCCGTTCGGGAGACTGGTGGTGGACATCGGCGCGGAGGTCACGGACGTGGCGGTCCTGTCGCTGGGCGGCATCGTGGTGTCCGGCACTCTGGACGTGGCCGGACGGGCCTTCGACGAAGCCCTCATGGGCTACGTGCGGTCCAGGCACAAAGCCCTCATCGGGGAACTGCGGGCCGAGGAGGTCAAGATCCGGATCGGGTCGGTACGGGAGGGAAACACCCCGGAAGACCTGAAGAGGATCAGCGTCAACGGACGCAGCGTCGAGACCGGGCTTCCGGTCACGGTGCCCCTGAGTCCCGCGGAACTGAAATCCGCCTTCGACGGTCCGGTGCAGGCCATCGGGCGCCAGATCCTTAGGGTCATCGAGAAGACGCCCCCCGAACTGCTGCCCAACATCCACAGGGGCGGCATCACGCTCACCGGCGGCGGAAGCCAGCTGGACGGGTTGGCGGAAAGGCTTTCCCGGATCACCGGACTTAGCTGCACGGTGGCGGAGCATCCCGAGGACTGCACGGCGGAGGGACTTCTCCGTACGCTTCCGTATCTGGACGATATGGTCGAGGGCATGCTGGTGTCGGATTTCGTACACCGCAGGACCGGCCGGTACAACACTTAGCAAAGAAGGTAAACGGATATGAAAATCACGGACAAGACAGCGCTAGCCGCGCTGGAACCGGCCGAGGTCATGCGCTGGTTTTTAAAGCTCACCGAGATCCCGCGCCCGTCCAACCACGAGGAGAAGATCGCGGGGTGGCTCTGCGACTTCGCAAAGGCACGCGGACTCGACGTCTATACCGACGAGACTCGCAACGTCTTTATGAAAAAGCCCGGCCAGTGCGGCGGGGAGAAGGCCGGCACGGTCCTCCTCCAGGGCCACACGGACATGGTGTGCGAAAAGAACCGGGACGTCACGCTCGATTTCTTTAAGGACCCCTTACGGGTCTATGCCGAGGACGGCAAGCTCCGGGCCGAGGGCACGACCCTGGGCGGGGACGACGGCGTGGCGGTCGCCTGCATGCTGGCGCTGCTGGACAGCAAGGACATCCCGCATCCGCCGCTGGAATGCCTGTTCACGGCGGCCGAGGAGACCGGTCTTGACGGCGCGACCGGATTCGATGCCTCCCGCATCACCGCAAGGAAGATGATCAACATGGACAGCGAATCCCTTCACGAGATCGTGTCCGGATGCGCGGGCGGAGTCCGCACGGACCTGACCTTCAGGACCCGCGCCTTCTTCCTGACGAAAGAGGATACCGGCCTTGAGGTCTCGGTGCTGGGACTTGCGGGCGGACATTCCGGGGAGAACATTGCGGACGGGATCCCCAACGCCAACAAGGTGATGGGCCGGCTGCTCTGCGCCCTCTGGGAACAGATGCCGTTCCGGATGTATACCCTTTACGGCGGGGCCAAGGACAACGCCATCCCGCGCGAATGCACGGCCGGGATCGCCCTGACAAGGAAACGCAAGGCCGAGGCCGTGAAGTTCCTTACTAAGACCTTTGAAACGATCCGGAGCGAATGGCCGGACCGCCATAAGGGCGCCAGGCTGGAGATCCGGGATACGGTACCCCTTAGGGCCTGGAACGAACTCTTCACCTGCAAGATCATCCGGCTGCTCGGGACCGTGGACAACGGCGTGTTCGAGATGCACAGAAGCATTCCCGGACTTGTGGGCTGGTCCCGCAACCTCGGCGTGATCCAGACCCTGCCCGCTTCTCTCCGGTTCGTCTTTTCCACCCGTTCGGACCGGCCGTCCCAGATCGACGCGTCCTGCACCGAACTGTCCGGACTCGGCGAGATCTACGGGGCCGAGGTGAAGCATTACGCAAGATACCCGGGCTGGATCCACAGGGAGGACAGCGCATTGCGCGAACTCTGGATGCAGACCTTCCGGGACAAGACCGGGGAGGACATGCGCAACCTGGTCATCCACGCGGGACTGGAGTGCGGCATCCTGTCCGAGAAATGCCCGCAGCTTGACATCATCTCGGTAGGCCCGGACCTGTCCGGCATCCATTCGCCGGACGAGGCGCTGGACATCGCCTCCCTGGGCGTCTTCTGGAACGTCCTTCTGGCCGTTCTGGACAAACTCTGCAAAAAGCAGTAAGAGAACCATCGAAACCACAGAAAAGAGATTTTATCATGAACAACCATTCCAGACCCGGTTCCAAAAAGCCGGGCGAAGAGAACAAGTCCCAAAAACCCGGGGACCGCAGGAAAGCGGCGCCGGACAAGGCCGACCTCAATACACGGAAGACTCCGGGACAGAAGACCCGGACCCCGGCGCCGAGACACGCCCAGGACAACCGGACCGAAGGACGGAATCAGGCACAGTCCGGCGGAAGGAAGACGTTCCCCAAAACGCCCGCACAGGCGCCCAAGGACAGACGCAAGGCTCCGGCCGCGGCGGATGCCCCGGCACCGAAGAAAGCGCCCGTTTCGCCCTCTTTCCGGCCCGGACAGAGGCGTAAGCCCCCCGTACAGGAAGAGCCCGTATTCAACAAGGCGGCCTTCCAGGACAACCAGGACCCGGGCAGCATCCACGGCGCGATGGAAAACGGCGCCGTCATCGGACGGAGCGCCGTCCGCGAGCTGCTCAAAGGCGGCCGGACCATCGACAAGATCTACGTGCAGCGCGGTCCCCGCGAAGGCTCCATCGTGATGCTGATGGGCGAGGCCAACACGCGCGGCATCCCGGTCATCGAGGTGGACAAGGCACGCCTTGACGCCATGGTCGGATTCGTGCCCCATCAGGGGATCATCGCGATGGCGGCGGAGAAGGACTACTGCACGCCGAGCGAGATCCTGGCCGCGGCCTCCAAGAAGAACGAGGCTCCGCTCGTGGTCATCTGCGACAACATCTCGGACCCGTACAATCTCGGGGCCATCATCCGCTGCGCGGACGGGGCGGGCGCCCACGGCGTCATCATCCCCAAGCGCCATTCCACCGGCCTTACGCCCCTGGTGACCAGGGCCAGCGCGGGCGCACTGGAGCACATGCCGGTGGCCAAGGTGACCAATATCGCGCAGACCGTTTCGGATCTGCAGAAGAGCGGCGTATGGGTGTACGCGGCGGAGGCCGGCGGCACGCCCTATGACCAGGTGGACTTGACCGGTTCCGTGGCCATCGTGCTCGGTTCCGAAGGGGACGGGGTGACCAACCTCGTCAAGAAGACCTGCGACGGGATCATCTCCATCCCGATGTACGGACAGGTGAACTCGTTCAACGTATCCACCGCCGCCGCGGTCCTGCTCTGCGAAGCGGGCCGCCAGCGCCACAAGGCCAAGGCCAAGACCGGAAAGAACGCCTGAGGATCCGCCTAAGACGATCCGCATTACCGAAGAAAGGGGGCCCCGCACATGCCTAAATCCGAAGAGAACACGCAGGAACTGAACAAGCTTCTCGAACTGATGCGCAAGGAAGCGAACGTGGAAGAGGACGACGTCGAATCGGATGAAGAAGACGAAGGGAGATCCCGGTCCGACTACGAGTCGGAACAGAAATACAAATCCTTCCTCCAGGGCTTTCTGGCCCGGTATGACGAAAAGTCCGGAAAGAAGAAAAAGAACGCATCCTCCAAAAAGACGGACGCGGTCTTTACGGCCGAGGACTTCGAGCCGGACGAACCGGAAACATCCGAACCGGACGAACCGGAGACCGAACCGGAAGAGCCCGTGGCAAAGGCCGGGCCGGACCGTTCCAAAGACGAGATCCATAAATCTGCCTCCGCGCATCTGCGGGAACTCCGCGAGCAGCGCAAGGCCGGCGGAAGCGGGCAAAGACCCGAGAAGGTTCCGGAACCGGTTTCCGTAGACGAAGACGACGACGACGATGACCGCGCGCCCTGGGAGGACGCGCCGGAAGTCCGTTCCGTACCCGTAAGGGCATCCGGAAGGGAACCGGCAATAGAGCCCGCCGAAAAGGCGGCGCGGAAACCCGCGGCGGAAGAACCCGTGAAGAATCCCCCGATCTCCGAACTGGTCCGGGACAAGATGTCCGAAGAGGTCCGGAACAAGGTCTTCGGACAGCCGTCCGAAGGAGGACGGGAAGAGACCCGTCAGCCGGTCTACGCGAGATCCCCGGAAAGCAAGCCGGAAGAAACCGAACCGGAGTCTGCCGGAGCCGCCTTGGAGGAGATCCCCGAAGAGACCCTTGCGGAAGAAACGCCGGTCTCCGAAACGGTCACGGATGAGATTACGGACAAGATCCCGGAAGAAGTAATGGACGCGGTCCAGGACGAGGTCCCGGAAGAGAGTCCCGCGGAACCGGAAACAGCCCCGGAGGCAGCCGAAGACGGGAAAACCCCGGAAGACGTAATGGACGCGGTCCAGGACGAGGTCTCGGAAAACGTTTCGGACGAGGG
>JAFYHA010000051.1 GCA_017539425.1 Clostridia bacterium | reverse complement strand
ATCCTGTAGGACTGGAACTCCAACGGCATGACCGAAGACGTGGGCTTCATCATGCGCAGGCTCCGCATCCTAATGACGGGAACGGCCGACCGCGCCATCCAGAACGCGCTCGATCATCCGGTCTCCGGGGATAATTAAAACGCGAGCGGTTTTAAAAGCAAAAATTGCAAAACTAGGCAAACCAGGCGGATTGCCTAGTTTTTTGTTAAAAGCGGGTGTTTTGCTTAAAAACCGGTCAAACCGGAACAAATGCGCATTGTGAGAACTCGTGCGCGTCCCTATAATATGGGTATCTGCTTTTGGAAAGGCGGTGAGGTGTTTGAACCTGAAAGAACGTCTGCAGAAAACGCGGACGGACAACGTCAAGCAGGCGAGACTGATCTGCATGATTGCGTCCGGATTGCTCCTGGTGGGCGGTATCGCGCTGGTCATCTGGCCGGAAATGGACAGGACCCTGCTGCGTATCCTGATCGGCGTCTGCTTTGTCATCACCGGCGGGGCACGGATCTTCGGCTATTTCAGCAACGATCTGTACCGGCTGGCGTTTCAGTTTGATTTTGCGTTCGGCGTCTTCTCGCTGGTCATGTGCATCTGGGCTTTGTTCTTCGGGGATCTGCTGGGCAGCAACGTCCAGATCCTGATGGGCATCTACCTCCTGATCGACGGCCTGCAGAAGATCCAGACCGCCATGGACGCCAAGCATTTCGGAATGCGAAAATGGTGGACGCTCCTGTCCGCCGGAAGTGTGGCCATTCTGGTCTCGGTTCCGCTGCTGTTCCCGATCCTGCCCATGGTGCCCCCGCTGCGCCTGTTCGGGATCGGAATGATCGCCGACGCCATCACGAGCGGCTGGAACACGATGTATCTGACGGTCCGCGTCAAGCGCAGAAAAGGCAATCTTCCGGATCCGGAAGGTGAAGGAGAAACCGGAGAGGGCTGATCCTGCCCGTTTCACACGCCGCGGATCCGCGGCAAACGAAAACTGATATCAAAGTAAAGGAAGGTAACGATTATGAGACCTGTACAAATCCTGACGGATTCCTGCTCCGACCTGACCGGAGAACTGCTGGAAAAATATAACATCGACTATATGAAGATGAATACGGTTTACGAGGGCAAGGAGACCCCGGCCAGCCTGACCTGGGAATACTACAGCCCAAGGGAGCTGTATGACATCATGCGCGCCGGAAACCGCGTGACCACCACGCAGGTCCCGCCTCCCGAGTTCGTCCGGGTGTTCACCAAGTATCTGGACCAGGGTATGGATATCGTCTATGTCGGATGCTCCAGCCTCCTGTCCGGATCCGTCAACACGGGAAGCGTGGTCGCCAAGGACCTGCAGGAAAAATATCCGGAGGCCACCATCAGCTGCATCAACTCCCTGAACGCCTGCATGGGCGAAGGTATGGTCGCCATCCGCGCCGCCATGTACCGCGACCAAGGCCTGAGCGCCCAGGAGATCACGGAAAAGCTGCTTCCGGAACGTAACTGCATCAATCAGATCGTGACCGTCAACTCTCTGGATTTCCTGAAAAGAGCCGGCCGCGTAAAGGCTTCCGCCGCTTTCTTCGGCAATCTGCTCGGAGTCCGTCCGATTCTGATCTCGGACAAGAACGGTGCCAACGTGCCGGTGAAGAAGGTCAAGGGCCGTCAGGCCTCCCTGCAGGAGATCGTTACGATGCTCAAGGAGGTCATCGATCCGGATGACCAGACGGTATACATCGTACATGCGGATGATATCGATTCCGCCAAAGTGCTGGAGGGAATGGTCAAGGAAGCCCTCCCCAAGGTCAGCACCTATCTGGTTTGCATAGGTCCCATCATCGGAGCCTCCGTGGGTCCGGGCACCGTCGGCGTGTATGCGTACGGCAAAGAAGTGACTTATGAGGGTTAATACAAAGCAGATTGGGGAAAATGATCATGCCGATTTATGAGATCACGGCTGCAACCTGGGCGAATATGCTGAAATGCGGCGCCCGGAACATACGGAACAACGAAAAGATCGTAAATGACCTGAATGTCTTTCCGATCCCGGACGGAGACACCGGGGAGAACATGAGTCTGACCATCGAGGGCGGACTGTCCGCCATCGATCCGGAGGAGTCCGACCTCGGAGAAATGCTCTCCCGCATGTCCGAAGGCATGCTGATGAACGCCAGGGGCAACTCGGGCGTGATTCTGTCCCAGTTCTTCGGAGGACTGGCCAAGGGGATCGGAGACGTGAACAAGGCTACGGTCTCGGACCTCAAGAGGGGATTCGACAGCGCCGTGAAGAAGGCCTATACCTCCGTGCTGGAACCGACGGAGGGAACGATCCTGACGGTCATGCGCGAGGCCACGGCATACGCAAACGAGAACGCTCCGGAAAACGCCTCCATCGAGGAGTATATCGCCGCGTTCCTGGCTGAGGCCAAACGGTCCCTGGTGAGGACACCAGACCTCCTGCCTGTCCTGAAGGAAGCCGGAGTGATTGATTCCGGAGGCGCCGGACTGATCTATATCATGGAGGGAATGGAACTCGCACTCCAAGGCGTGAGTGTGGAACTGGCCCGTGCCGAGGAGGCTCCGAAGCCGTCTGCCAAGGCCGTGAACCTGAACGGCTTTGATGAGGAAAGCGAGCTGACGTTCGGCTACTGTACGGAGTGCCTGCTCCGCCTGCAGAAGAAGAAGGTCGACATCGATGCCTTTGACGTGGGCACGATGATCGAGGTCCTGGACAAGATGGGCAACTCCATCGTCTGCGTCAAGGACGGATCGATCGTCAAACTGCATATCCATACGATGCACCCGGGCGAGGTGTTCAACTTCTGTCAGAAATTCGGGGAATTCCTCACGCTGAAGGTCGAGAACATGAACCTGCAGCATACGGAGACCACGATTGAAAACAATTATCCTTCGCCCGAAAAGACGGAGACGGCCGCACGGGAACACAAGGAGTTCGCCATTGTGGCCGTGGCCAGCGGAGAAGGGATCTGCCAGACGTTCCGGGATCTCGGAGCCGATGAGATCATCACCGGCGGACAGACGATGAATCCGCCCGCAGAGAGCTTCGTGGAGGCCTTCAAACGCCTGAATGCGGACCATATCATCGTTCTCCCCAACAACTCCAACATCATTCTGGCGGCCAGACAGGCTGCCGAGCTCTACGACCCGGAAAAGGTGCGGGTCCTGGAGAGTAAAACGATCGGCGACGGATACGCGGCCCTGACCATGTTCGATCCGACGCTTGGAACCATCGATGCCGTAATGGCCAATCTGGATGAGGCCATCCAGAACGTCAAGACCGGAATGGTCTCCAACTCGGTCCGTGAATCCCACCTGAACGGCCTGGACATCCACGAGGGGGATTATATCGGGATCTGCGGCAAGGACGTCCTGTCCGATGCCGAGACCCTGGAAGGAGCCGCCGAGGGACTGCTCAGACAGATGAGCCTGGAAGACTGCAGTGTCCTGATCTGCATCAAGGGAAAGGGCATCGGAGACGATACCCTGGAAGCGGTCACGCAGCTGGCCACCGGAATGTATCCGGCCATCGAGGTCTATCCCCTGGAAGGGGGACAGGACGTGTATCCGCTGATCCTTGTCGCGGAAAGCTGATCCGGGAAAACAAACAAAAGCGTGCCTTCATCCTCGCACTGAGGACTTAGGGCACGCTTTTTCGGATCTTTCCGGAGAGAAACCGGAGGATTACGGGAATATTGGAAGGGAGAGCAGATAGGTCTTGTATTCATCCAGTGAAGGATAGGTCCCGTTCGTCCTGTAGTAGTCCCGAACATAGTCCCGGCCCTTGTCCAGGAGATCCTCAAGGGCACGGTACAGGGCCGTCTGCTCGTCCTTGTCATTGACCAGCCAGAAACCCCGGCAGGAACCGTCTTCCAGCTTTTCGTTGTCATACATCTGCCAGTACAGGATGAATCGGACGTTGCAGGACAGATACTTCTTGAACATAATGAGATTCTGACGGGCGTGTTCCAGATCATTGAAGCCGCAGTTGGCGGCCGGCTGTCCGAACTCCCCGATGAAGACCCGGGGACCCTCGACGGAGGCCTTTTCCGGAAGGTAGGAGTAGATGTATTCGATGATTTTCTGGATTCTCTCGCCGCTGTCGTACATACAGTCGTAGGCGGAATAGGAGACGAGATCCACGTTGGTATTGGGCAGGACCTTGTTGACCACGCGGTCAAAACCGCGGTCGAACGCATCCGTAGGACGGTTGAGCTCGAGATAGTTCCAGACGTTCACATCGGAGTAGGATACGGCGGCTTTCGCGTCGTCTACGGCTTTCTGCCGGTTGTTGATCCACTTGATCATTCCGTTGGTGACCGTGTCATCTATGGTTTTTTGGGAGGTATCGGTTCCTTTGAGATAGTACCAGTCGCCTTCCCAGTGTCCCAGGTAAAAGGTGATCCCGGTCCCGCTGTACGTCTCCAGAAGATGCTTGGTCAGCTTGTAGAAGGCATTGTAATCGTTCTTGGCCTCCAAAGGGGAATAGCCGTCCTGAAAAACGGGATCCGACCGGTACCAGGCGAAGATGTGCTTGATCTCCGGACGTTCCCTGATCAGATCGTCGATCATCTTGTCATCCGTAGCGTAGAATTTGACCATATTGGAACCCATATCCGTGATCCGTTCACTGATCTCGGACAGCGGGGAGCGGTCCGTGAACTGATAGTTCGGGGCAAACGCCTGTGTGCCTAGAACATAATTGTAATTGTCCAGCGTGATCTTCATAGAGGCCGGGTCCTCCTTTTCAGATGTTTCGGTATCCGGTTCAACAGTTTCGCTTTCCGGTTTGCCTGCCTCTTCGGTCTCCTGCATGACGGCGGATTCCGTGTGAGTTTCCACAGATCCTGGCTGTGACGCGCAGGACGCAAGCGAAGAGAGCGGCAACAGGAAAGACAACAGCATAAGAAGGGTCCGGAAGATTAGCCGGCCGCAGTTTTTTCCGTATGCCATATCGAATGCCTCCCTCGGTCCAAGATCGGACCGTCATAATAACTATAGCACCCAGCTACACCAAAATCCATACTTTTCCGGAATTTGACCGTGAAACAATCCGTGTCAGTTTCGAAACAGGGAGACGGTGTTTTTTCGGATCCGCTACTTTTCACGTTTTGGGTCTTGCTTTTTTATGAAAAGTGTGCTACAATCGCTGTTGTTCCAAGTGGCCCTATGGTCAAGCGGCTAAGACGACGCCCTCTCACGGCGTAATCATGGGTTCGATTCCCGTTAGGGTCATAATTGAGAAACTCTTTTGCCATTTTTGACAGAAGAGTTTTTCTTTTGCGGAATGTCAGACATTTCCGGTTGCAAAACTGGAGTATGAATGATATAATTTTTTTGTTCCGGAAAGGACAATCAGACAGGAGGACAGTATTATGGCCAAAAAAGCAGAAATCATTCCTGAGGTCAAGGCCCGGGAATTCATTACAGGCTCGAAGGATGTGTTCAAATCGTTTATCCCCCGCGACAAGATCGATGAGGTCGCCGTTGCGGATTGCACGGAAAAGGACGGAGCGTTCAATCTGACGGGTTCTGTCGGGACGACATCGCCTACAGGAAAGGAGAAGACCTTCAAGTTCACGGCGGTTGTCCGCGTGGACGAAGAGGGAACTGCTTCTCTTTGCAAACTGCAAGTCAGCGAGTTATGATTTTTTCGCCGCACGCTTATGACAAAGATCACAAGCGTGCGGCGAACGCTTTTGGATTAAGCCTTATCGTGGAACGAAGGCTTTTTGACTGGACTGCGCAAAAAAAGAATACTATGTACCTATACGTCCGCGTGGTACCCGGTATCATTTTTCAGCACAGTCCAAAAAATGAATGATCAAATTGTGCGTAGATGATTTTTGTCAACCCTTGGCAAACCGGAACGCATCGCGTATAATATACTCATAGGACAAAATCACAAAAAAAGAACGGACGAAAGGAGACGGGTAGAATGGAGTTATCCACAGAAAAGCCGACATGGTACAGCCGCCTGTCTTCTGTAGCCGGGTTTACCGCGTCCGGACTTGGAGGCGGTCTTTTGGCCGTGTTGGCCGGAACCGCTTTTTTTGCGACCACGCATATGGATACCAAGAATTTCTGCATGGAACGGATTTCCTACAGTTGGGATTCCGTTCTGCTCAATTTCCTGTATCTTCTGACCTGTGTGGCCGTGTTCTGGGTGCTCATGTTCCTTCTGGGCAAACTTCCGGACTGGTCCATGTATCTGATCGCGGGGATCTTCGTGCTGGCGTTTGCCCTGATCTGGGTGATCGGAGCGCAGTCCGCACCCAATAATGATTCCGGCATCGTAACGCAGACCGGAGCCAAACTGGCCTCAGGAGACCTGAGCGGACTTCAGCGCAGTTACTTTGTTTACTTTCCGTTCCAGCTGGGCTACGTCCTGTGGACTCAGGTCTGGAGTTCCATTTTGCACGTGGGAGACAACTATGTCCCGCTTGAGATCGTGAATGCCGTCTGTGTGGCGGTCGGAGCCGTGGGACTGATCCGCCTGACCGGACTTCTGTTTCCGGACCGGATGCCTATGCGAGCGGCCGTACTGTTTGTACTGGCCTTCCCGCAGGGTGCGATCTTCAGCACGTTCCTGTACGGCAATATTCCTTCGTTCGCTTTTGCGACCTGGGCACTCTGCGCGTTCGTGTCCCACACCAAAAAGCCTGCGTGGTGGAAAATGGTCCTGTGCGGGCTGGCCCTTTGTGTGGCGGTCTGTCTCAAACTGAACTCCTTGATCGTGATGGTGGCCGTGGCCATCGCCTATCTTCTGTGGATCGTCCGGAACAAGAAATGGCTGCAGACGCTCGCCCTAATCGGGCTCGTTCTGGCGGTTGTCTTCGGGAAAGGCCTTCCGCAACTGTACTATGAAAAAACGACCGGAATCCGGTTCGGAAAGGGAATCCCCATGATCAGCTGGGCCGCAATGGGGACTGCAGAGGGCGCCTATATCGCGCCGGGATGGTACATCAGTGAACTGACCAGGGGAACTTTCGAGGATTCCGACCGGGATCCGGAGCTGACCGCAAAAAGGTCCGGAGAGATCCTCAAGAAGAGACTCGGGGAGTTGGGGTCCAAGCCGGGAGAAGCGTTCCGGTTCTTCTATGAAAAAGGGGCCAGCCAATGGAACGAGACGACCTACCAGAGCGTCTGGAACACCGAGGTGCGCGGATGCTACAACGAGGACGGACGGACCGGCCTTGCCCGCTTCATAACGGACGGGCACCAGGAAGGCTTTGCGCAGGTCCTGGATGCGACGGCCATGTTCATGTATGCCTGTGCGGCAGGCGGAGCCATTCTGCTCATCGTGAAAAAGAAGGAGCCAGAGACCGCAGTGCTGCCGATACTCTTCTTAGGCGGATTTTTCTATCACGAGATCTTTGAGGCCAAGTCCCAGTACGTGATGACCTATGCGCTCTGGCTGCTGCCTCTGGCCTCATTCGGTTTCTCCGAATTTGTCGGCTGTCTTGAGAAACTGTTCAGGACGGGTAACAGACAAACGAAGGAAAAAGCAGAAACAGCTGAGGACACCGGGATCCGGCCGGATCCGGAAGAGGGAAAGGAAGAGACCTGTGAAGACGGTTCGGATGTATCTGCTTAAGGCCGGAACGGTCGAAAGGTTCAAGCCTGAGATCCTGGCCTTCGTTTCCCGGGAGCGCGTCGAAAAGGCGTCCCGCTTTGTCCGGGAGGAGGAGCGACTTCTGTCGCTGGGTGCCGCATATCTGATGCAGCGTTTTGCCGGACAGACCGTATGCGACGAGAAAGGAAAACCCAGATCCGATTCGGTCTGCTTCAACGTTTCCCATTCCCGGGACCTCATCGGGATCGTGCTCTGCGACGGAGCCGAGGTCGGGCTGGACATTGAGAAACAGGTTTCCAAGCCGGACGGACTGGTTGAGTACTGCCTGTCGGATCAGGAAAAAGGCGCCTATGAACAGGGTGTTCCGTTTCTGGACCTGTACGTATCCAAGGAAAGCCTGGGCAAGGCGGAGGGGAGCGGGCTTCTGCCCGGTATCCGGGAGATCCCGGCACTTCCTCTGGACGGTCCCGTGGAATTCGCAGGACGCATCTTTTACAGGCATTCCGTAATGCTGGAAGGCTATTTTGCCAGCGTGACGCTGGAGAAATCGGATTTCGGGATCCGGACCGAATGGCTGGATGCCCCGAATATGGAATTCTAGAAACAACAGGCCCGGGAGGTCGAACCTCCCGGGCCTTTCTCCGGACTGTGGAGTTTGTCCGGAATCTATGGGAGAAGACTCAAAGATCAGTCTTCTTTCTTTTTGCTCATGGCAAATCCGGCCAGGCCGATGGAGGCCAGGACGATGACTGCTCCGCTGACGACTACGGATCCGCAGCCCTTCTTGGCGGGAGCTTCGGTTTCCTTGTCGCCGGTGCCAGGAGCCTGGGTTTCATCGGTTCCGCCGGGGGTTGTTCCGGTTTCGTCGGTTCCGCCGGGGGTCGTGCCGGTTTCATCGGTTCCGCCGGGTGTTGTGCCGGAAGAATAGCCTTCGATCGCGGCTTCGGCATCCGTCAGTTTCTTCAGAGTCGCTGCAGGAACAACGGACTTGGCCAGATCGGACAGCTTGTCATACTCTCTCTTGGCGGAGTTGTAAGCCTTCTTGGCGGCCTTGAGGGTGGTATCGTCGGTGATGGAGTCTACGGTCAGGTAGGTCAGGGCGTCCATCTTGGCGATGGCGCTCTGGGCCTCTTCGGTAGCAGCGGCCAGTTCCACGGCTTCCGCATCGGTCAGACGGAAGATGTCGACTTTCACGACGACATCCTTCACGTCCTCGGGAGCGCTCACAAAGAAGAACCGCAGATAGTTGACAGCAGCGAGGTTCAGTTCACCGGAATTCTCGGAGCCGGCCAGGGACAGAACCACGTGGTTCCAGCCGACCTTGGGACCGTCTACGCATCCGGCTTTGATCATCGCCAGGGTCCAGGCTTTCTCTTCGGCGTCTGCCTTGCCGGAGGAGGTGATCTCCAGGTGGGCATCCGCATATGCGGCGTCAAAGAAGGCCAGATCGGAAACGTACAGTTCGAATTCCAGACTGTCTTTGCCGGTACCGTCGACCGGGGCAAAGGTCACTTCGTTGACCTGTCCGCCGCCGACTGTCAGGCTGCCGCAGGCAGAACCCATCTGCACGTTTTCCTTATCGGGCTGGAAACCGCCCCAGGCTTCGTTGCTGCCCCACAGGGACACGGAGTGTTCGTCGGCAGCTGTCTCGTAGCTGTTCAGGGTCTCGTCGTCCAGAACTTCATAGATGACGTCCAGAGTGGTGATCTCACCGGTGAAGATGGAGCCGCCCCAGCCGTTGCCGCCACCGTTGACGACCGGATAGGAGTCTTCGATGGAGATCCAGATCTCGTTGGACTTCGTGAAATCCAGGAACTCGGTCAGGTCATATTCACGGAGCTTTTCGGGCAGGCCGGCGTTGACGGCCGTTCCGTTGGCCACGTTCTCGTTTTCATAGCGGTAGACTTCCTTCCAGTCCTGACCGTCCATGGAAACCTTGAGCAGCAGCTGCGCGTTGGTCTTGGCCGTCCAGATGACCTTCTTGACGGAATGGTAGTTCTTGATGGTGTACTTGTAGCGGGTGTAGCCCTGCGCGTCGCTGAAACGCTGACGTTCGTTCTTGCCCGCGGTGGTCTCGACCAGGAATTCCAGTTCGGAATCGGTGAAGACTTCGAACACGTAGGTCTCATGTTCGCCGGAGATTACTTCCTCCTCCTGAGGATCGTAGGTCGCGTCCTCGAATCGCGGATTGGCGATCTTGACCTCGAAAGTGAAGGTCTCATCCTTATCGTTTGTGGTCGGAGCCGGAATGGACAGGGTGGAAATGTTGAACAGACGCAGATAGTTCCAAGCGGTCTTGTCCAGGCCGCCGTCGTTGGTGGCGGAGGACTGGCTGAGGGAGCTGAACGGGATCTGGACCGTGTTCCAGCCCGGAACCAGCTTTGCTACGTAATCGGCCAGCGCAAAGATGGTGGAATGCTCCTTGGCATCGCAGGAACCGGAGGAGGTCAGCTCGAGGTTGAACTCGGAGACGGCCTTCATAGCCTCGAGATCTATGAGAGTGTCACCGTCCTTGCGGCCGCTGATGAAGAGATCGAAGGTGACGTACTTCATCGCGCTGATGTCGATGGGGGTGCTCTTCTTCACTTCGAATTTGAAACCGCCCGTGGAGATGTCGCCTTCGGTCTTGTCAAATGCCCAGATGGCGTCGGACAGGATGATCTGATGAGGATCCGCAACGGGGTCGCCGGTGTAGGCGATGTCCAGGATGACGTCGTCATCATTGGTCACGGCGCCGCCCCAGCCGTCGGTCGGGAACGCGTCGGTCAGACGGACGTAGAGTTTCTTGGGACCGCTCTTGTCCAGCAGGGGGGTCAGATCGTAGGTGATGGTGTCATACGCATCGCCGACGTTCTTGCCGTCGCCCGCCTGATCGGAGCAGGTGTAGACGTTCTTCCAGTTGCTTCTGTCCTGGGAGATGTCCAGCTTGATGTGCTGGCCGATATTGGCGGTCCAGGTGACCTTGGTCGCGTTGGCCAGGTTCTTCATCGGATAGGTGTAAATGAAGAAACCGTTGGTATCCGCATAGCGGCACCATCCGTTTGCTCCCGCCTGGTTGTCCCGTTCTTCGTTTTCAAAGAAATTCGGTTCAACGTTGTCGAAAGGACGGAAGACATAAAGCTCATGCTTTTCGTCTTCGGCGGAGACGGAGATCACAAAGCATGTGACCAGCATCATGGCCGCCAGTACGAGCGCAATGATTTTTTTCATACTTGCCTCCTTAAGCAATTTTTCGCAATAAGATTGACCTGAAAGACAGGGAACCCTGTATTTCAAATGAATTGTACCATTTTTTATAGGGATTGGCAAGTAAAATCCATACAATTTGTCTATTCTGCAATAAAAAATATGGAAAAAGAGCTCCGACAGGGGGCTTGTCCGTTGCATTTCTCGGCCGGTTGTTGTATCATTGAGGTACAGAACAGAGCCGGAAAAACCGGCGAAAGGACATCGGTATGGCCAAGACAAAGTATCTGCCGGAGGATTTCTGCCAGAGATGGGAGGAGGAAAACCGGAACGGAACGTACCAAAAGCGCGGCTTTGACAACCGGGAATTCATCCGGCTGTTTCCGGACCGTTCCACGGACACGTCGCTCATGGATCCGTTCGTGAAGGATTTCCAGAAGATCCAGTGGTGCCCGTATTACAACCGGTATTCCGGAAAGACCCAGGTGTTCGCGCTGTATGAGAACGACGACATCACGCGAAGGGACATCCACGTGCAGCACGTGGCCCAGATCTCCAAGATCATCGGCCGCAGGCTGCATCTCAACGAGGACCTCATCGAGGCCATCGCGATCGCGCATGACCTGGGACACACGCCGTTCGGCCACGTCGGGGAAAAGTGCCTGGACAAGCTGTTCTATGCGCATACCGGCCGGCATTTCAACCACAACATCCAGTCCGTGAGGATCCTGACCGAGATCTTTCCGAACAACATCAGCATGCAGGTGCTGGACGGCGTGGCCGGACACAACGGGGAAGAGCCCGTCCGCACGCTAAGACCCGCGAAACGGGAGACCTATGCCGGATTCCTGGATGAGATCGAGGCCTGCTATACCGATCCGGAAAACCGGAAGGCCAGACAGTTCATCGCCTCCACGCTGGAGGGGCTGGTCGTCCGCTTTTCGGACGTGATCGCCTACCTCATCAGCGACCGGCTGGATGCGGCCCATCTGGATATCGACAACGAGAATATCCACGCGACGCGCAAGGAGAATACCGAGACCATCTCGAGGCTGGAGAGCGACATCATCCTGAACAGCTACGGGAAGGACGCCATCTCCATGAGCGGGGAGGGACTGGAGTTCCTCCAGACCGAGATGCGGAAGAACTATCAGTTTATCTATACCTCGAAGGAGGCCAACGGCAAGCTTTCCCATATGCAGGAGATGATGGACCGGATGTACGAGAGGCTGCTATCGGACCTGGTAAACGGAAAAGAGGACAGTTATATCTTCCGCCACCATCTGCGCTACATCGAGAAATACCACAGCGAGAAGAGCCTGCTGATCCGGGCCTATGCCGAGACCGAACCCAACCAGATCGTCGTGGACTTCATTGCCAGCATGACGGACCGCTATTTCGTCCATCTGTTCGACAAGCTGTTCCCGGGAGAGAGAAGACCGGAATTCGAGTATGCCGGCTATTTTTCAGACAAGTGAGGAGAAACCGTTATGATGCTGTACAAAGATTCCGGACGCCCGGTGAGCGAGCGCGTAGAGGACCTGCTGGGCCGGATGACGCTGGCCGAAAAGGTGGCCCAGACCACCATGATCCGAGGGGTGGAGTATGCGACCAAGCCCTGCTCGCTGCAGCACTGCAGCGTGGAGCCGGACACCGAATTCGATGAGGCCAAACTGACTGCGGATATCCCGGACGGGATCGGCTACGTGCACGATATGTATTCCTTGCCGTCCGCCCAGAACCGCATCCAGAAATTTTTCGTGGAGAAGACCCGTCTGGGCATCCCCGTGATCTTCACGGGCGAGGCCCTGCACGGCATCAGCGGCATCCGCGGATCCATCTTCCCGGTCCCGCTGAATTTCGGAGCGACCTTTGACACGGACCTCGTGAAGGAGGTCGGGAGCGCCATCGCCCGCGAGACCCGGGCCCTGGGCATCCATGAGATCCTGGCCCCCAACCTGGACGTGGCCCGGGAACCCCGCTGGGGCCGTGTGGAGGAGACGTTCGGCGAGGATACGCATCTGTCCTCCCGGATGGCCGCAGCCATCATCTCCGGCGAGCAGAAGGGCGACATCAGCCGCCCGGACGCGGTCATCGCGGAACCCAAGCACTACTGCACCCACGGCATGGCCGAAGCAGGCACCAACTGCTCCAATGCCCGCGCCGGGGAACGAGAGATCGAGCGGGACTATCTGCCGGTCTTTGAAGCCGGCATCCGGGAAGGCGGGGCCTACGACGTAATGGTCAGCTACAACGCCATCGACGGGGAAGTGATGATGTGCCACCCGTACTACCTGCAGGACGTGCTCAAGGAGCGGATGGGCCTGCGCGGGATCGCCCGTTCGGACTGGGGCGGCGTGAAGCGCATCCGGAACGACCACAAACTGGTGGATACCGATGAGGACGCCATCTGTCTGGCCGTCCGGAACGGGCTGGACGTGCAGGGCTGCTGCGACTATCCGGCCCCGTTCTGGAACCGGACTCTGGAAAAGCTGGTCCGGGACGGAAAGATCTCCATGGAACGGATCGACGATATCGTGCGCCGCGTCCTGACGATCAAGTTCGAGATGGGTCTGTTTGACCGGCCCTATACCGATGAGACATTGTATCCGGAGGTCATCCGCTGCGAAGCGCACAGGAAGATCAACCAGAAGTGCGCCGAGGAATCCATCGTATTGCTGAAGAACGACGGCGTATTGCCGCTGAAGGATCCTAAATCGGTGGCCCTGATCGGGCCCTCTTCCGCCAGCCAGAAGCTGGGCGGATACAGCTGTATCCCGTACGGATACAGGATCCGTTCGGTCTATGACGAACTCAAGGAGGCCCTCGGCGAGGGTGCGACCGTCCGTCAGTGCAGCGGATGCGCGATCACCCATGAGGACGGTCCCAGGATCGTGGACGGACAGCCCCACCTGACAACGGAGGGTGAAGAGAGTATCCTTGACGAAGTGGAGGAAGCGGTGAAGATCGCTTCCGAATGCGAGACCATCGTGTTCGTGGGCGGCGACAATACCGTGACCTCGGGCGAAGGGCGGGACCGCTGCACGCTGAACCTGTACGGCCGCCAGACCGAACTTCTGGAGAAGCTGGCTGCCCTGGGCAAGCCCCTGATCCTGGTCCTGGAAAACGGCAAACAGCTGGAACTCTCCCGCGAGACCGAACTGTGCAACGCCATCCTGATGGCGTTCTTCGGAGGGGAGTTCGGCGCCCGCGCCATCGTACGCGCACTGCTCGGACAGACCAATTCGTTCGGCCGACTCCCGGTCTCCCTGCCCAGGGATTCCACACGCATCCCGTGCTACTACACGATGCTTCCCGGCGGTGCCGGGGAGTATCTGGAAGGCCCCAAGAATGCGCTCTATCCGTTCGGATACGGGCTTTCCTATACCCGCTTTGCCTATAGCGGCCTGCAGGCCGAAAAGACCGGACCCGATTCAGTCCGTGTGCATGTCGCCTTGGAGAACTGCGGAGACTGCGACGGCGATGAGATCGTACAGCTGTACGTGGACGACGTGAACAGTTCGGTCGTGACTCCGCCGGTCCAGCTCAAGGCGTTCCGGAGGGTGACCCTGAAAAAGGGTGAGCGAAGGGAACTCTCCTTCGAACTGGATGAAAAGGCCTTCCGTATCTTCTCGGTACGGAAGAAATGGGAAATCGAGCCGGGTCTGTTCCGGATCCTGATCGGCCGGAACAGCCGGGAGATGATCGCCGAGACCACGGTGACCCTGTGACCGGAGGCTTCAGCGTGAACGGTATGGAATGGCTGCCGTCCGAAGAGACGGTCTCCATCCGGGTGCAGGACCTGATCCGTGAGCTGCCGCTGCGGGGGGATCTGCACAAGGGACGGACCCGGGAATCCGGGCCCAGGGACAAGGATACAGAGGCGGTCTGCCGGCTCCTGCTCCCGCAGGGCGTGCCTGCGGCACCGTTTACAGGCGAGGCCGGATGGATCTTCCGTTCGGTCCCCGTCCGCATATCCGCCGAGGTGAAAAACAGCTTTACGACGGACGGTGGAAAGGTCGTCTGGGTGTTCCGCGCCGCGGTCCGGACCTATGGAGAGACGGACGACCGTTACCGTACCCGTCCGGAATACGCGGACCTGGTCGCCCAGATGTTTGTGATGCAGAACGCTCATCCGGACGCCGACGTGCGGGGGCTCTTTGCCGTACTGCCGCAGTCTTTTGCAAGGACCCGGCTTCCGGACGCGTTCGAAAGCGGCTTTGCGGAGCGGTATGACATCCGCTTTTCCGATCCGGGTGAACTGCCCGCGGAACTGGAATTCTGTCTGTGGCGCTATGCCCCCTGGATCTTCCTGACGAAAGAGCACGGAAAGGAGATCCCCGAGTCCGTGGGAAAGGCTTCATTCCCGTTTGCCTCCCTTCGGGAGGGCCAGCGGGAGATGATCCTGGAATGGCGCGAGGACATCAAGAGCGGAACGACACTGTTCGCCGAGGCCCCGACAGGGATCGGAAAGACGGTGAGCGCGCTCTATCCGTCCGTGCTGCGCATCGGGGACGGACTCATCCGCAGGATCTTCTATCTGACGGCCAAGGGCTCTACCCAGCGGGAGGCGGAAAAGGCCTGCCGGGCCCTCGGAAAGGGCGGGGCCGCGGTTCGTTCGGTCACGATGCAGTCCCTGCAGACCTACTGTCTGCGGACCGAAGGCTACCGGACTGAGGCCTGCCAGGCGGACGACTGCCCGTTCGCGGCCGGCTTTTATGAACGGCTCTGGGAGGCCATGGAGGAGCTGCGCAGCGGGGAAAGGGTCCTGACTGCGGAACGAATCCGGGAGACCGGGCGCCGGTTCGGCATATGCCCGTATGCGCTGGCCCAGGAAATCGCGCTGTATTCCGAGGTGGTCATCTGCGACTACAACAGCGTACTGGATCCTGTGGTGTACTACCGGAGATTCTTCGGGGAGAATCGCAGGACGGACGATCCGTTCGTCCTTCTGTTCGACGAGTCCCACAATCTGGCGGACCGGATCCGGTCCATGTATACGGCGGAACTGAAACAGTCCGGATGGGAGCAGACCTACGAGGACGAGGGAAAACCCCTGGAGGGCTGTGAACAGGCGGTCCGGGCGGAACTGTATGCCCTCGGAGCGCCCTGCCGTGCCGAGGCCCGGCTGGACGCGGACGGAGTTCACCGGGGCGCAAGCGTGTTCCAGGAACTGCCCGCCACGCTCAGGACAAAGCTGAAGGACTGGCTGGACGCATACGGTAAACTGCCCTCGTTCTACCGCGCCTCCCGGGCGGATCTCAGGGAAAAGGCGGAGAACGTCGAGCGGTTCCTTCTGATCTACGTGGCCGCGGACGAGACCCGGAACGGGGCCGGACGGAAATCCCACGCGGTATTCGTATCCACCGAAGAGGAGAATACGGTTCTCAAGCTGTACTGCCTGGATCCTGCGCCTATGATCTCGCACCGGCTGCGCGAGGCCCGCGCGTCGCTGTTCTTCTCCGCGACCCTGACGCCCCAGGACTGCTATGCCGAAGTGTTCGGCAGGGGCCTGAAGACCGCCTGCATGGACCTGAAATCCCCGTTCCCGACCGAACGGCTGTGCGTGACCGTCGCGGACAAGCTCAGTATGCGGGCGGAGGACCGGGACCGACAGGTCCGGGAACTGGTGCGCTACATTGCCGCCGTCTGTTCCGCGAGAAAGGGGCATTATCTGGTCTACGGACCGACCTTTGACTATATGAAGAAGCTGCATGCCGCGTTTGCCGGGACCTATCCGTCTGTCCTCACGAAGCTGCAGACCCAGGGGATGACCTATGCCCAGAGAAACGAGTTCTTAGGCACGTTCCGGAATCCGGACGGCAAGATCCGGGTCGGGTTCTGCGTGCTCGGCAGCATCTTCACCGAAGGCATCGACCTGCCCGGAGACCAGCTGATCGGGGTGATCATCCTGGGCACGGGCATGCCCGCGCTCAGTTCGGAACGCAACATCCTGAGCGAGTACTATGATGAACTCAACGGCAAGGGGTTCCAGTATGCCTATACCTATCCGGGCATGAACCTGGTCCTGCAGGCCGCGGGAAGGGTCATCCGGGACGAACGGGACCGCGGAGTGGTGGTCCTTGTGGACGACCGCTATGCCCAGCCCGAGATGATGCGACTGTTTCCCGCACACTGGGCCGACATCCGCGCTGCCGGGGATCCGAAGTCCCTCCACGAGAGGCTCCTGCGGTTCTGGAACGAAAAAGAAGAATAATCAAATTGCAAAATCTGCGAAAAACAGGGGTGCTTTGGCAAAAAACGCCCCTGTTTTTGAAAAATTGGAACATTGGTATTGCATATTACGGATGCGTGTGCTATAATTACCAGGCGCCGACGCCGGGCCTGGACCCGTTCCGCGGCCCATTGACACACATATGCCGAGGTAACTATGCTGTATTCAGAAATGCGGAAGGAACAACTGAAAAGCGAATTCGACGCGGTCCAAGCGGAATACGAATCTCTCCTGAAGGAGAAGATGAGCCTGGATCTGTCCCGGGGCAAGCCCGGACAGGATCAGCTGGACCTCTGTTCCGGGATGATGTCCGCACTGCAGGACGGGGACGATTTTCATTCCGAGTCCGGAATGGACTGCCGGAATTACGGAGGCCTTGACGGGATACCGGAAATGAAAAAACTGTTTTCGGACCTGTACGGCGTTCCGGAGTCCTATATCCTCGTCTGCGGCAATTCCTCGCTGAATCTGATGTACGACTCGGTGGCCAGGGCGATGCTGTTCGGGGTCGCCGGAAGCGCGCGCCCCTGGTGCCGGGAGGAGAAGATCCGGTTCCTGTGCCCCTGTCCCGGATATGACCGGCATTTTTTGATCTGCGAGACGTTCGGGATCGAGATGATCCCGGTCCGGATGACGCCGGAAGGACCAGATATGGACGAGGTCGAGGCGCTGGCCGGGAAGGACCCGCTGATCAAGGGCATGTGGTGCTGTCCGAAGTATTCCAATCCGGACGGGTGCACCTATTCCGACGGGACGGTCGGGCGCATCGCGCGGATGAAGACCGCCGCACCGGATTTTCGCGTGTTCTGGGACAACGCGTACGGCGTGCACGACCTGTATGCGGATGACCGGGACGAACTGCGCGACATCTTTGCCGAGGCCGAAAAGGCCGGAAACGGAAACCGGGTACTGTATTTCGCCTCCACATCCAAGATCTCGTTCCCCGGAGCCGGCGTGGCGATGATGGCCATGTCGAAAGAGAACCAGGCGCAGGTCAAGCCTCTCATGGGCATCCAGACCATCGGATACGACAAACTCAATCAATTGCGTCACGCGCGGTATTTCAGGGACGCGGAAAGCGTAAAGGCGCATATGCAGAAGGAAGCGGAGATCCTCAGACCCAAGTTTGAGACCGTGGAAAGAGTTCTTTCCGAGAATCTGGGCAAGACCGGGATCGCACACTGGACACACCCGAAGGGCGGCTATTTCGTCAGTCTGTACGTATGTCCGGGCTGTGCAAAGCGCGCGTATGAACTGTGCTGCGCCGCCGGTGTGAAACTGACCCCCGTGGGCGCCACCTATCCCTACCGCAGGGACCCGGACGATAGCAACATCCGGATCGCGCCGACCTATCCGGGTCTGGCTGAGCTGACACGGGCGATGGAGGTCCTGACCGTGTGCGTGCGTTATGCGGCGCTCGAAAAGATGCTGGCATGTTGACAAAATAAGAAAAAGAAACTATTATAGAAGGAGAAATATCCGAAGCGGCCAGGCCGTAACAACAGGAAAGGAGAGGCACTATGATCCAGGCGATCTTCTATTTTCTGCTGTTCGGCGCGATACTGGCCGCTTTTTTGATGGTTCCGAAGACCTGGAGGACCAAACGGCTCGGCATCATCCTTCTGTCCGTCCTGCTGGTCTTCGAGGTCTTCGTCGCCAATTTCCATTCCTATCATCTGTGGTTCGGCGGATATGAAAAACGGGAGTTCGAACTGGACTCTCCGGATCTGTCCATCTCCGGCGGCCATTTCGATACGGACGCCGATACCGGGAAGCAGATCTTCGTGACCACGTCCAAGACCGTGACGGTCCGGATCCGGAACCTCGATGAAAAGGTCGGTACGGTCCGGCTCAACCTGGATCTGGGCGGAGAGACCTTCGTCCCGTATGCGCGGGTCGTCGTGTCCGCGCGTGACGTGACCAACGCCAAGGGACTGCGCAGCGGGATCGCGGACCGGGAGATCGTGTACGGAGAAGCCCGTACGGAATACATCTCCCTGGATCTGTCCGGACACGTGTACGAACTGTATCTGCAGATCACGCTGCCCGAGGAGGACTGCAGCGTAACGCTGCGCGGGGTCTCGATCAACGAGTCCGTTCCTTTCCGGTTCTCGCCGCTCAGACTGGTCCTGCCTGTTCTGGTGGTCCTGGGCATCTACGCGCTGCTCACCTTCATCCGGCTGAAACAGTCCTATGAGGAACAGACCAAACTGTTCAAGCGGATCGCCATCGTCATGACGGCGGTGTTCCTGCTGTTCGGGACGGTCATAGGACTCATGCAGAACGCGGCGCCGAATTTCGGAGCGAAGAGCGGCAACCAGATCACACAGGAACTGGTCGACGCTTTCGAACACGGTCAGGTCTCACTGCTGGCCGAACCTTCCGAGGATCTGCTGGCCCTGGACAACCCCTACGACTGGAGCGAACGGCAGACCAAGGGCGTTTCGTACAAATGGGACCATCTCCTGTTTGAAGGGAAGTACTACTCCTATTACGGCATTGCGCCGGTCATCCTGCTCTTCCTGCCCTACCACCTGATCACCGGATGCTATTTCCCGACCGGGTTTGCGGTCTGGATGTTCGGCATGATCGGGATGCTGTTCCTGTCCCTGTGCTTTATGGCGGTGGTCGACCGCTTTGCCCGCAAAGTGCCTTTGAACATCCTGCTGGCCTCCTTGTTCATCCTGCAGATCGGCAGCGGCGTGTTCTACAATTTCATGCGGTCCAATTTCTACGAGATCGCGCAGGCTTCCGGGTTCATGTTCACCTGCCTCGGGTTCTATTTCCTGATCCGGGCGGACCTCGTCACAGAGCGGAAGATCCGGATCCCGTCCCTGGTCCTGGCCGCGTCATTCCTGTCTCTCGCTGTCCTGTCCCGTCCGACGTTGGCGGTCTACTGCATCTGCGCCCTGTTCTTTATCGGATACGGTCTGGTCAAGACGCATACCGGAGCGGGAGAGGATAAAAAAGCCCGCACGAAGGCGGACATCCTGTACCTGGTGGCGGCCCTGGTGCCGTTCGTGGTCATCGGGGGCGGACAGGCGGTATACAATTACGTGCGGTTCGGTTCGTTCCTCGACTTCGGCATCCAGTACTCCCTGACGATCAACGACTTTACAAGATCCCAGTATCATACGGACCTGGCGGTCATCGGCTTTTACAATTTCCTGTTCGCTCCGCCGACCTTCCAGCCCAAGTTCCCGTTCTTCTTCTCCAATTTCTCGACCCTGAACACACCCGGTTACTACTATATTGCCAACCGGAACGCGATCGGACTGTTCTTCCGCGGTCTGCCGATCTGGGGACTCTTCGGAGCGGGCAGGCTGTTCAGGCAGATGGACAAGGCACAGCGCAGACGGCTGCTCCTGCTGGTTCTGCCTACCTGCGTTTTGGCGCCGCTCGTGATCATCTTCTCCATCTGGGAGAGCGGATACGGCGTGCGCTATTGCGCGGATTTCGCCTGGCAGATGGTCGGGGGAGGCATGCTGGTCCTGTATCTTCTCTATGAGAGATCCGAAAACGAGACGTCCAAACGGGGCATGCAGTATTTCTTCGTCATTGCGGCCGTGGTGGCGCTGTTCCTCAATTCCGCGATGATCTATGACTATCTGGACAAGAGCGGGGAATTCCTGGCGGCCTGCCGCAGGCTGGAACGCGTGTTCAATTACTGGCTCTGACTTTTGGGAGGATTTATGAAACTTTTTCTAGTGATCCCGTGCTACAACGAGGAAGAGGTCCTTCCCGAGACCGCCCGCCGCCTGAACGAAAAAATGCAGGCACTCATGGCAAACGGAAAAATCGGGGAAGACAGCCGCGTCGTATTCGTGAATGACGGCTCCAAGGACCGCACATGGGAGATCATCTGCGAACTGCATGAGCAGAATCCGCTCTTTTCCGGGATCTGTCTGTCCCGCAACAAAGGACACCAGAACGCGCTGATGGCCGGTCTGATGACCGTCAAGGACGAGTGCGACGCCTGCATCAGCATGGACGCCGACCTGCAGGATGACATCAACGCCGTGGATGAGATGGTGGACAAGTATCTCGAGGGATATGAGGTCGTGTACGGTGTGCGGAGCTCCCGCAAGAAGGATTCCTTCTTCAAACGCACGACGGCGCAGTCCTTCTACCGGATGATGAAGATGATGGGTGTGGAGGTCGTATACAATCACGCCGACTACCGTCTGATGTCCGCAAGGACCCTGCAGGGGCTGTCCGAATTTGAGGAGGTCAACCTGTTCCTGCGCGGAATCGTGCCCCTGGTCGGATACAAGAGCACCACAGTCCTGTATGAGCGCGGGGAACGCTTCGCCGGCAAGTCCAAATATCCGCTCAAGAAGATGCTGGCGTTTGCCTTTGAGGGTATTACGTCCATGTCGATCCGTCCGATCCGCCTGATCGCAACGCTGGGCATTCTGGTGTTCTTAGGCAGCATCGGTATACTGATCTATTCCCTGATCCGTCATTTCCTGGGCCATACGATCGAGGGTTGGACGTTTCTGGCCGTATCCATCTGGGCACTCGGAGGTATACAGCTCCTGGCCATCGGTGTCATCGGGGAATACATCGGAAAAGTCTATCTGGAGACCAAGCACCGTCCGAAGTACCTGATTGCCGAGTATCTCAAATAGCAAAAAGTACCGCTCTGTATTAGGGCGGTCTTTTTGTTGTACTTGATTGGAAAAGTGTTCGTTTTTTCAAAATAATTCATGGAAAAGTGCGATTTTGACTTGGATTTTTTGCGGATTTGTGTTATGATAGAACCATCGAAGGGAATGGGAGGATAGTCATGCTCAGGCGGAAAATCACAAAACAAATTGAAGATTTTTACCGTGACAACCCGAAAAAAGCGCTGATGATCATCGGTGCGCGTCAGGTAGGTAAGTCTTATATTATCGAACATTTCGCAACCGAGCACTACAAAAGAGTGATCAGAATTGACTTTGTCGAGAACCCGGATTATACCACGCTTTTCCGGGACGCACAGGGAGCGGATGATATTTTGCTGCGCCTTTCCGCGCTGTTCGGGGAACGGATGATCCCTGGGGAGACGATGATCATTTTTGACGAGGTTCAAGAGTGCAGGGAACTGATCACACAGATCAAATATCTTGTGCAGGACGGCAGGTATTCCTATATTCTCAGCGGTTCTCTTCTTGGAACGGTCTTCAAGGACATCATATCCGCGCCTGTAGGGTTTCTGGACATTGTCACGATGTATCCTCTGGATTTTGAGGAATTCGCCTGGGCGAACAGCGTCGGAACGAATGTTATCCAAACGCTTCGTAAATCGTTTGAGCAAAAGGAGCCTGTTGACGCATTCATTCACAAGCGTATGATTGCGCTGCTTGAACTCTACCTGATCATAGGAGGTATGCCGGAGGCGGTTTCCACCTATTTGGAAACGAAGAACCTTCGCAAAGTCGCCGACGCGCAAAAAGCTATTCTTACACTTTACAAGCGCGACATTTCGAAATACGATGAGAAAAACCGACTCTATTTGAACGAGATATTTGATCTGATCCCCAGTGAATTGAGTTCGCAAAACAAACGGTTCATTCTGAAGAGTCTCAACGAAAAGGCACGATTCGATAAGTACTATGACAGCTTTCTTTGGCTTAAGAACGCCGGTGTCGCGCTTCCGGCGAACGTGGTCGACGAGCCTAAAGTGCCTCTGATCCTCTCCAAGTCGCAAAACTTGTTCAAACTTTTCTCGAATGATGTTGGTCTGCTCGCTGCGCAATATGGGAGCGAGATCCAACTCAAGATCCTGCAGCATCAAACAGAGATCAACTTTGGTGCTGTTTACGAAAACGTTGCCGCAGAAGAGTTGACCGCACATGGATACACGCTCTATTATTACAACAGTAAAAAATACGGCGAACTTGACTTTGTGATCGAAGAGTATGGCAAAATACTTCCTATCGAGATCAAATCCGGCAAAGACTATTACCGTCACAATGCGATGGACAACGTGATGAACCTGACGGACTACGGAATCAAAGAGGGGTATGTATTTTGCAACGGCAATGTCGAGGTCGATGGCAAGATCACCTACTTTCCGATTTATATGCTCATGTTCCTGCACAAAAAGGAACTTCCAAAAGAAATCCAGTTCGACACGGACTTTTCGGACATTAACACAAAATGAGACGAGGGCTACCCCTATAACAGGTAGCCCTCGTCTATTCTGGACAGATTCCAGAGTCATTTGACATTGGTGAT
>JAFYHA010000050.1 GCA_017539425.1 Clostridia bacterium | reverse complement strand
TGCACGGAGGCGCTGAAAAGCCTGATCGCCGACACCTTCCCGCCGGAATACGTGACGGTGGTCGACGGGGGCCACGACGTGGCGGATGCTTGCCTTGCGGAACGGTTCGACAAGATCTTCTATACCGGTTCTCCGGCCGTGGCCAGACACGTCCTGGAGGCCGCCTCCCGCAACCTGACCTCGGTCGCATTGGAACTCGGAGGAGAAACAGGGAACTGGTGCATCGTGCGCAAGGATGCCGACCTGCGCGATGCCGCGAGAAAGATCGCGTTCTTCAAGCTGTGCAACGCCGGTCAGATCTGCATCAACATCAATCAGATCGCCGTGGCCGAAGAGGTCGCCGAGGAGTTCCTAGGGCATCTCAAGGCCGAATTCACCCGGCAGATCGGGGAGGACCCCGTTCACAATCCCGAATATCCCAAACTCATCACCCGGGCGGTCTACCAGAAATGCGAGAACCTAACGGAACAGTATAAGGACCGGGTGGTCTACGGAGGCACCGGGGACCCTGACCTCTGCCGGTTTGCCCCTACGGTCCTGTACCCGGTCGGAGAGGACGAGGACATCGTCCGGCACGAACTGTTCTGTCCGCTGCTCCCGGTCGTTCCGTTCCGGGATGACGACGCGGACCGTATCCTGGATCTCATCGCACAGCGGGAGCATCCGCTCTCCATGTACGTCTTCACGTCGGATACGAAATGGGCGCGGCGGATCATGTCCACGCTCCAGTTCGGCGGCGGATGCATCAACGAGGTCTGCGTCCACATGATGGTCAAGGGCGTTCCGTTCAACGGCACCGGCCATTCCGGCATGGGCGCCTATCACGGGGAATGGGGATTCCGGGAATTCACCCATCCGCAGACCGTCCTCAGGGGACGGACGCACTGGAATCTGCCCCTCCGCGAACATCCCTATTCGGGAAAAGACGGGGAGAAAAAGATGTCCCTGCTCAAAAAATTCGAAAAGTGACCTTCTGTCTCTTTTCATCCCACAAGTTCAACCCGGGAGGTGCGTATGCACACATCCATTCTGTCCATTCAGAAACGGCTTTCCGAACTGGATCTGGACGCGTTTCTGGTTTTCACATCCGACGATCACGGCAGCGAATATGTCGTGGACCATTATAAATTCCGCGCTTTCCTGTCCGGGTTCACCGGCAGCGCCGGGACGCTGGTCATCACAAGGGAAGCCTGCCTTCTCTGGACCGACGGACGCTACTTCATCCAGGCCGCAAGGCAGCTGGAAGGAACCGGTATCCGCCTGATGCGGGCGGGGGAATCCGGCGTACCCTCCATAAACGAGTTTCTCCGCACCCTTTCCCCGGAACCGCGTATCGGTATGGATTTCCGTATCGCGACCGTATCCTTTGTGGAAAAGCTCAAGGCCGACGTCCCGTCCGTCCGCATGGCCGACGTGCGGGATATGGCCGACCGGTTCTGGCCGGACCGCCCGGGGCTCGTAAGTCCGGAACCCGTCCGGCTTTCCGACCGGGTGACCGGGGAGAGCGTGGCGTCCAAGCTGGAGCGGGTCCGCGCGGTCATGGCGGAGCAGGACTGCCCCTATGCGCTGCTCACCTCTCTGGACGACATCGCCTGGCTGTTCAATATGCGGGGAAGCGACATCGCCTGCAATCCGGTGAAATATGCCTTTGCCGTCCTGGGTCCGTCCGACTGTACGCTCTACCTGCTGTCTCCGTCCCGGGACACTCTTCCGTTCGACCCGGAACTCCGGATCCGGGTCCGTCCCTACGAAAGCGTCTATGCCGATGCGGAGGCCCTTTCCGGACGGGTTCTTCTGGACCGGTCCAAGACCAATTACGCCTTATACAATACGATCCGGGAAAAGGTCTGCCTGGACGTGTTTCCGACCACGGCCTTCAAGGCCGTCAAGAACGCGACCGAGATCCGCCGGCTCCGCCGTGCGCATGTCGGGGACGGCGTGGCGGTGTTCCGTTTCATCCGGTACGTCAAGTCCCGCGTGGGAAAGGAACCGATGACCGAACTCTCCCTGACATCCGTGATCGACGGACTCAGGGCCCAGACGAAGGGATTCCTGGATCTCTCCTTCGAAACCATCTGCGGTTTCGGCCCGCACGGGGCCATCGTCCATTACGCCGCCACTCCCGAAACGGACGTTCCGGTCACAAAAGGACAGTTCCTTCTGGTGGACAGCGGCGGCCAGTACCGGACCGGCACCACGGACATCACCCGCACGATCGCGCTCGGCCGTGTCACGAAGCAGATGAAGAAGGATTTCACGCTCGTGCTCAAGGCGCATATCGATCTGTGCAAAGCCCTGTTTCCCAAGGGGACCAGCGGATACGACCTGGATATGCTGGCCCGCGCGCCGCTCTACTCCGAAATGCTGAACTACCGGCACGGGACCGGACACGGCGTGGGATACATTCTCAACGTGCACGAGGGGCCGCAGCGCATCACCAACTCCGCAAGGACCGTGGAGACCGCCTACCCGCTCAAGCCGGGCATGCTCACCTCGGACGAACCCGGACTGTACCGTGAGGGACTGTACGGGATCCGGCATGAGAACCTGGTCCTGTGTGTGGAAAAAGGAGCCTCGGAATACGGGACCTTCTACGGTCTGGAACCGGTCACACTGGTTCCTTTCGACCTGGACGCGGTTCTTCCCGGGATGCTGGACGAAAGCGAAAAGGCCTGGCTCAACGCCTACCACGAGAAAGTCCGCCGCGCCCTCCTTCCGCACCTGACCCGTCCCGAACAGACCGCGCTGATCCGGATGACCCATCCTTTGTGATCCCTATCCATTTGCCCTAGAAAGGTTTGCCCATGTCCAGATTCTTCTCGTGTCTGTGCCTGGCCGGACTCCTGCTCTCGCTCCTGCTGTTTGCCGGATGCGGCGGGGAAGCCCCGGAGGACACGGCCACCAATCTGCTGTATATCTCCAACGGGGACGGCACGTGTTCGTTCTCCGGACTTGCCGACCCCGAAGCCGCGCCGGCCGAGCTCCGCATCCCCAAGGTCAATTACCGGAATGAAACGGTGACCTCCGTTTCGCCCTCCGCGCTGTATCTGAATACCACGGTCCGGCGCATCCATCTGCCCGACACCGTGGAGGAGATCGGGGAATCCGCGTTCCGCGGTTCGGCCCTTGTCGACATCGATCTGCCTAAGAACCTGACCGTCATCGGCCGCTCGGCATTCAACAGCTGCACCTCCCTGCAGTATGTCGGATTCGGCTCCCGGGTCACTTCGATCGGGGAGTCCGCTTTTGAAGGCTGCCCGGAACTCACGTTCATCCAGATCCCCGGTTCCGTCAAGACCATCGGCATGTTCGCTTTCATGGAATGCCAGAAACTGCAGGCCGTCTATATCGAACCCGGTGTGACCGCGCTGGGCGATTTCATGTTCAAATCCTGTACGTCGCTCTCCGCGATCTGTCTTCCGGAAGGGCTCAGGGAAGTTGGCCACGGCGCCTTCCAGAACTGCTCCAAACTGACTTCCGTCATATTCCGGAACGGACTGGAGTCCCTGAAGGCCGGCGCGTTCGAATCCTGCACGATGCTGTCCTCGGTGACCCTTCCGGCCACCGTCAAGAGCATCGGGACAGGCACATTCGAGGGATGCGGGTTTCTTTCCGAGATCCGGTACGCCGGGACGCAGGAAAGCCTTTCCGGGATCCAGAATCTTCCGGATCGTGCAAAGACCGTATGCGGGGCGTCCATTGAGGATATGCCGGATGCCGGGTCCTTCTTCAACCGGTCCCGCAAAGTCAACGCCACCGTCCCGATCCTCATCGTCTGCGCCGTCCTGGCCGTAGGATTCACGGTTTTCTGGATCCTGCACTACCGCCGGATCCGGGCCTACCGCAAGGAGGCCGAACGGCCGGCCGCGAAAGGAAAGATCCATGGACGCTAAAAAGCAGAACATCCTTCCGGTCACGCAGGCCGATATGCAGGAGCAGCAGGCGAGCATGGACCGGATCCGTCAGATCAACGACGGATATACCCTGCAGAACGGCCGCCCCCGTTTTGCCTATGTCCTCACCTTCGGCTGCCAGCAGAACGAAGCGGACAGCGAAAAGATCGCCGGCATGTGCCGGCAGATGGGCTACCGCATTTCGGACGGTCCCGAAAACTGTGACCTCATCGTGGTCAACACCTGCGCCATCCGGGAGCATGCCGAGATCAAGGCGCTCTCGACCATCGGCCAGTTCAAGCATCTCAAGGAGAAGAACCGGGAACTGGTCATCGCCGTATGCGGATGCATGGTTTCCCAGTCCCACAGGGTCGAGCAGATCAAGAAGAGCTATCCGTACGTGGATTTCGTCTTCGGAACCGCCTCGCTCCACCGATTTCCCGAACTGCTCGGGCGCAAGCTTTCGCTCGGGCGCCGGCTGTTCGAGTCGGATACCGCCACCTATGCGCTCGCCGAAGGCATTCCGGTCGACCGGAGCCATCCGTTCAAGGCCTGGGTGTCCATCATGTACGGATGCAACAATTTCTGCTCCTACTGCATCGTCCCCTATGTCCGCGGAAGGGAACGCTCAAGAGACCGCCGGGCGGTCTACGACGAGGTCGCGGATCTCGTATCCCGGGGCTACCGGGATATCACCCTTCTGGGACAGAACGTGAATTCATACGGGAAGTCCGAACATATGGACTATGATTTTGCGGATCTTCTCAAGGACCTGTCCGGGATCCCGGGAGACTACCGTCTCCGTTTCATGACCAGCCACCCGAAGGACGCTTCGGACAAGCTCATCGACGTGATGGCGGACCATCCCCATATCGCCCGCCATTTCCACCTTCCGCTCCAGTCCGGTTCGGACCGGATCCTGAAGGCCATGAACCGCCATTACGATCTGGATCGGTTCCTGCACTGTGCGGACTACATCCGGAAGCGGATGCCGGACTGCGTCCTGACCTCGGATATCATCGTAGGTTTTCCGGGCGAGACCGACGAGGATTTCGAAAGGACCCTGGAAGCCCTTAAGCTCATCCGGTTCGACATGCTCTACTCGTTCCTCTTTTCGCCCCGGGTGGGCACCCCGGCCGCATCCATGCCGGATCCGGTCCCCGAAGACGTGAAGGGGGCAAGATTCCGCAGGCTCCTGGAAGTGCAGAACGAAATCGCTCTTGAAAAGAACCGGGAGGCGGTCGGCAGTACCCTTACGGTCCTGTGCGACGGACCCAGCAAGGAGAACGGCAGTCTTATGGCCGGACGCACCGACGGAAACAAGATCGTATTTTTTGAAGGGGAGCCCGGGGATGCCGGCTGTTTCCTTGACGTGCGCGTGGACCGCGCAGACCCGTACGCCCTGTACGGAACCAGAATCTAGAGAGGAAGACCATACTATGTCCGTTTTTGACATTGCCCGCCAGCTCGGAGAAGCGCTCCGGGAGGATGAGAAATACAAGACCATGGTAGAGACCCGGAAAGCCTTTGAGGAAAACGGGGAACTGCAGTCCCGCGTGCGCGAATACGCGGCCCTGCAGAAGCAGCTGCAGGAAAAAGCCGGCACGCAGCATCCGGACACCCGGGAGATCGAGGATCTTCAGGAACAGGCCAACCGGCTGTACTCCGGCATCGTGGGCGACCCGATCTATGCCGCCGCCCGTATGGCCGAGGACGAGGTCAACGAGATGATGAACGCGATCAACAACGTCATCACCTACACGATGACCGGCACGCTCCCGGACAGCTGCACGCACGACTGCTCCACGTGCGGGGGATGCCATTGATCCGCAAATTCAGATTAAGAGGTTAGACGTCTTATGACCCCGATGATGCTTCAGTATTTTGAAGTCAAGAATCAATATAAGGACTATCTGCTGTTCTACCGGCTGGGCGACTTCTATGAGATGTTCTTTGACGACGCCGTCACTGCGTCCCGGGAACTCGACCTGACCCTGACCGGACGGGACTGCGGAGAACCCGAGCGGGCACCCATGTGCGGCGTGCCGTACCATGCCTGCGAGGTCTATATCGGCCGGCTGATCGAGAAGGGCTACAAGGTCGCCATCTGCGAACAGATGGAGGATCCGGCCCTGGCCCAGGGACTGGTCAAGAGGGAAGTCACCCGGGTCATCACCCCCGGGACCCTGATCGAGACCGGTCTGCTCAGCGAGACCCGGAACAATTATCTGTGCGCGGTCTGCGTGTCCCAGTCGGACATCGCGGTCAGCTTCTGCGACATCTCCACGGCCCAGACCTACGCTACCTCCTTTCACGGGGACAAGGCCGAGAGCCGGGTCTGCAACGAACTGGCGACCTATGCCCCGACCGAAGTCCTGTGCAACGTATCCGCGGATCTGATCCCCGAGATCCGGTCCGTGCTTTCGGACCGACTGCACGCCATGCTTTCGGACAAACAGATGAACCGGTTCGATTACGAATCCTGCCTGGAGCGCGTCCGCGCCCAGTTCGGGGGAACCCTTAGGGAAGACCTCCTTTTAGACCGGGAACTCGTCTGCGCCACCGGTGCCCTTCTGGACTACGTTAAGGAGACCCAGAAGACCGATATCTCCTATCTCAAGGAACTCAACGTATACGGGGACGGCCAGTTCATGGAACTGGACATCAACACCCGACGGAACCTGGAACTGACCGAAACGATGCGGACAAAGGAGAAAAAGGGCTCGCTGCTCTGGGTCCTGGACCGCACGCGCACCTCCCCCGGTGCCCGGATGCTCCGCCGCTGGGTCGAACACCCCCTTCTGAACGTGACCCGCATCCGCCAGCGCCAGAACGCCGTGAACGAACTCTTCGGGGACTATATGCTCCGGGAGGATCTCTCCGAGCTCCTGTCTCCGGTGCTGGATCTGGAGCGGCTGGTGACCAAGGCCGTTTACGGGACCGCCAACGCCCGGGATCTGCGCGCCATCGCCACCACGATCGCCGTCCTGCCCGAGCTGAAGGCCCGACTGTCCGGATGCCGTTCCGACACCCTGTCCAGAATCCGCGACGAACTGGATCCGATGGAGGATCTCTACAAGACGGTCACGGACGCGATCTGCGAGACGCCCCCGTTCTCGGTACGGGAAGGAGGCATGATCGCCTCCGGCTACAACCGTGAACTGGACGAACTCCGGAAGATCCGCGACGGAGGGACCGACTGGAAATCCCGGATCGAGGAACAGGAAAAGGCGAGGACCGGGATCAAGACCCTCAAGGTCGGATACAACAAGGTCTTCGGCTATTACATCGAAGTCTCCAAATCCTTTGTGGATCAGGTCCCCGAGGATTACATCCGTAAGCAGACCCTGACCGGAGGGGAACGGTACATCACCCCGGAACTCAAGGAGATGGAATCCACCGTCCTCGGCGCGTCCGACAAGATCAACGCGCTGGAATACGAGATCTTCGGCGTGATCCGGGCCGAGGTGGCCCAGGCCGGAACCCGTCTGCAGAAAGCGGCCGCCCTTCTGTCCGAGCTGGACGTCTATCAGTCCCTGGCCTCGGTCGCGGCCAAGAACCGGTACGTCTGCCCGGATATCGACCAGGGCGACGTCATACGGATCCGGGACGGACGTCATCCCGTCGTGGAGCAGTTCGTCAAGGATACCTATTTCGTACCCAACGACGCGCTGCTGGATACCGACCGGAACCGTCTGATGCTGATCACGGGGCCCAATATGGCCGGCAAGTCCACGTATATGCGTCAGGTCGCCCTGATCGTGATCCTGGCCCAGATCGGATCCTTCGTCCCGGCGGCCGAGGCCTCTGTGGGCATCGTGGACAAGGTCTTCACCCGGGTGGGCGCCTCGGACGACCTGGCTTCCGGGCAGTCCACGTTCATGCTGGAGATGAACGAGGTCTCCTACATCCTGAAGAATGCCACGAAACGGTCCCTGATCATCTATGACGAAGTCGGGCGGGGCACCTCCACCTTCGACGGCATGAGCATCGCCCGCGCCATCGTGGAGTACACCTACAGCAAGAAGATCGGCGCCAAGACGCTGTTCGCGACCCACTACCATGAACTCACCTCGATGGAGAACGAGTTTCCCGGGATCGTCAATTACAATATCGCCGCCAAGAAACGGGGCGACAGCATCACGTTCCTGCGCAAGATCGTGCGCGGTTCCACGGATGATTCCTACGGGATCGAAGTCGCCAAGCTGGCCGGCCTTCCGTCCGAAGTCGTCCGCCGGGCCCGCGAGGTCCTGGGCGAGATCGAGTCCGCCACCCGGGCCGCAAAGCTGCCCCGGGAGGAAACGGCCAAGGATCCGGGCACCGTGCGGGATGACCGGATGAGCATCGAGGACTGCCTGCAGAATCAGGTCATCGAGACCCTGAAGAACACGGATCTCAACACGCTCTCCCCGCTGGAGTGCATGTCCTTCCTGTTCGATCTCCAGAAAAAGCTGAAATAGCGGCAGGGAGGTATCCGCCATGGGAAAAATCAATGTCTTGTCCTTTGAAGTGGCGAACCTGATCGCCGCGGGCGAGGTCGTGGACAGACCGGCCTCCGCCATCAAGGAACTGATCGAGAACTCCATAGACGCCGGCGCGACCCAGATCTCGGTGGAGACCAAGGCCGGAGGCGTCACCTATATGCGCGTCACGGACAACGGGTGCGGCATCTCCGAAGAGGATCTGCCCACCGCCGTACTCCGGCACGCCACCAGCAAGATCCGGGATGCCTCGGATCTGGATGCCATCCTCACGCTGGGATTCCGGGGCGAGGCCCTGGCCGCCATCGCGGCCGTTTCCGAACTCCGCATACTCTCCAAGACCCCGGACAGCGACGTGGGGCACATGCTCCAGGTCAGGAACGGGGAGGTCCTGTCCCTGTCCGAATGCGGCGGGAGGACCGGGACGACGGTCATCGCGGAACAGCTGTTTGCCAACGTTCCCGCGCGAAGGAAATTTCTCAAGCGCGATATTACGGAAACGATGGCCGTAGCGGCCACCGTGGAAAAGATCGCCCTCTCCCATCCGGAGATCGCCTTTACGCTGGTCTGCGACGGCTCCTCCCGGATCGAAACCTCGGGAGACGGTTCGCTCATGCACTGCATACGGGCTCTGTTCGGCAAGGACTTTGCCGGAAAACTGCTGGACGTGGACGGGGAATCCGGAGGGATCCGGGTCACCGGGTTCATCGGCCGGACGGACAACGTCAAGGCCAACCGGAACGGACAGATCGTCTTCATCAACAACCGCTACGTCCGGAGCAAGACGGTCTCCGCCTCCCTGGAGCAGGCGTTCAGTTCCTACTGCCCGGCCGAACGGTTTCCGGTCTGCGTGCTCTTCCTGACCCTGTCCGCCTCCCGGGTCGACGTCAACGTCCATCCCTCCAAGCTGGAGGTGAAATTCACGGATGAGCGGCCGGTCTTCGAGGCCGTCTACCAGGCGGTACGGGCCGCGCTGGAGAGGAACGTCAGCCGTCCCGAAATGGAGCCTCCCAGGCAGGATGTCCGCTGGAAGGACGCATATGCCCCCGCCGTTGCCCCGAAAGGGGATTCACTGAGCGGAAGGCAGTTCAGCATACATACCGAAGGGCAGGGCGGAGGTTTCTTCACCATGACCGCCGAGGATTACCGGAAAGCGGTGACCCAGGGCCGCATGCCCGGAACCGAGGGCGCAAACCCGCCCGCAAAGGACATCCCGCAGGCTCCGGTTTCGCACGCCCCGTCATCCCCCCCCGCCCCGGACCCGGTCCCGTCACCGGCTCCGGATACCCAGAAGGGCACCCCGGAGGAAACTCCGGCCCCCTTCGTTCCGCCCGAATACCGGATCGTCGGGGAGATCTTCAACACCTATATCCTGGTGGAACTGCCCGACCGGATGCTCATGATCGATAAGCACGCAGCCCACGAGAGGCTGAATTTCGAACGCTTCAAAGAGATCCAGAAGCAGTCCGAAAAGGGACAGCAGCTGCTGGCCGTCCCGATTGAGGTCATGATGACCTCCTCCGAGATCGCCGCCCTGGAATCCTTCCGCACGGACCTGGAATCGCTGGGCTTTTCCTTCCGGACCGCCCGCAACACGGTCTGGGTCGACGCCGTTCCGGACCTTCTCAAGGACGCGGACGTGGGCGCGATCCTGCAGACCTTCGCCGGACAGATCCAGGACGCGACGGGCATTCCGTCCCTGACCCGGGATCTCGTATTCGAGAAGGCTCTCTACCAGGTCTCCTGCAAGGCCTCGATCAAAGGAGGCCGGGTCTATACCGAGGAGGACAACCGATGGATCGTGGACAGCCTGATGAGGCTTCCCGACATCACGTTCTGCCCGCACGGGCGGCCGGTCGCCATGGAGATGACCAAACACAAGATCGAGCATCAGTTCGAACGGATCTGATCACCCGAAACCGACCCGACGTGCGGCTGTTCTCCGCATGGCCGGTCAGCCGAAAGGATACATATGTTTACATTGCTCAAAACCGAAGGCCGGGCGCGCAGGGGCATTTTGAAAACTGTGCACGGGGACATCCAGACCCCGGTCTTCATGAACGTGGGCACGTCCGGAGCCATCAAGGGCGGCGTGTCCGGACCTGAACTCAGGGAACTGAAGTGCCAGGTCGAACTGTCCAACACCTACCATCTGCACGTGCGCCCCGGCGACCGGCTGATCCACGACATGGGCGGTCTGCGCCGCTTCATGAACTGGGACGGGCCGATGCTGACCGACTCGGGCGGATTCCAGATCTTTTCGCTGGCCAAGCTCCGCAAGATCACCGAAGAGGGCGTGCATTTCCAGTCCCACATCGACGGGGCGAAGATCTTCATGGGTCCGGAGGAAAGCATGCGCATCCAGTCCAACCTGGGTTCCACCATCGCCATGGCCTTCGACGAATGCGTTTCCAATCCGGCGCCCTATGCCTATGCCCGGGATTCGGCCAAAAGGACCACGCGCTGGTTGGAACGCTGCATCGCCGAGCTGACCCGCCTGAACGCGCTTCCGGATACGGTCAATCCCCGCCAGATGCTGTTCGGGATCAACCAGGGCTGCACCTACCCGGACCTCCGGATCGACCATATGAAGCAGATCTCCGAACTGGACTGCGACGGGTATGCCATCGGAGGCCTGGCCGTAGGCGAGGAGACCTCCGTCATGTATGAGATCATCGACGCGGTCGAACCGTATATGCCCAAGGACAAGCCCCGCTACCTCATGGGTGTGGGAACTCCATGCAACATTCTGGAAGCGGTCTGGAGGGGCGTGGACTTCTTCGACTGCGTGATGCCCAGCCGCAACGCCCGCCACGGCAATCTCTTCACCTGGGGCGGAAGGATCAATCTCCTGAACGAAAAGTACGCGCGCGACCCCAAACCCGTGGATACGTCCTGCGACTGTCCGGTCTGCCGCCGCTATTCCCGGGCCTATCTGCGCCATCTGTTCAAGGCGCAGGAGATCCTCGGGATGCGTCTGGCCGTGATCCATAACCTGTATTTCTACAATACGCTGATGCAGCGCATCCGGGACGCGCTGGATGCCGGGGAGTATGAGCGGTTCTATCAGACATACCGGATCCGGCTGGGCGAACGCCTGCCGGACGGGGAATAGGAGGCGCTATGATACGAGCCGTCATCTTTGACCAGGACGGGATCCTGTTCGACACCGAACGCGTGTACCACGAAGCCTTCGTAAAGGCCGGTGAGGAATACGGTCTGGCCGACGCCCGGCTGGACGTGGACAACTGCACAGGACGTTCCTACGAGGACATCCGGATCTACTGCACGGACAAATACGGACCGGATTTTCCCTATGACGACTTCATGGGACGCCGTCTGGTCCATTACCGGGAGATCGTGGACCGGGAAGGGCTGATCCTCAAGCCGGGTGTACGGGAGATCCTGAAATTTCTTAAAGACTCCGGCATTCCCGCCTCGGTCTGCACTTCGACCGGTCCGGACCTGACGCTCCGCCAGCTGGAGGAAAGCGGCCTTGCCCCGTTCTTTTCCGACGTGGTCTACGGGGATATGGTCCGGAACGGAAAACCGGCCCCGGACATCTACCTTCTGGCCTGCCGGAGGCTGTCCGTGAATCCGTCGGACGCAGTCGGGGTCGAGGATTCCTTCAACGGCGTGCGCGCCGTCCATGCGGCCGGAATGCGGGCCGTCATGGTCCCGGACCTCCTGATCCCGGATGATGAGATGCGGCGCCTTGCGTACCGCATCGACAAGGACCTGAACCAGACTCTGCACTGGCTGCAGAACGAAATTTCTATTTGAAAGGATTTACATATGTTACTTTCCAAGAACCTCTTGGGCGATATCCTCGCCCGGGCCGTTTCCACCGGAGCCGACTTCGCGGAAGTGTTCGCGGAGAACACCCGCACGAATTCCATTTCCTATCTGGACAAGAAGATCGAGAAGATCCAGGACAACGTGTACTCCGGAGTCGGGATCCGCGCCTTCCTGGGCACCCGGACCGCATATGCCTGCACGACCGACCTGTCAAGGGAAGGGCTGCTCCGGTGCGCATCGGACGTGGCGGACGCCATCGGCACCGCACGAATCGAGAAAACCGTTCATCTCCTCGGCCGGATCCTTCCGAACGTCCATCCGGTGCTCTGCCTGCCCGGGGACACGCAGCTGCAGGACCGGATCGCGATCCTCAAACGGGGCTGTGAAACCGCCTACGCGCACGACGGATGCATTTCCCAGGTCTCGGGCACACTGCTCAGCGTGGACCGCACGTTCCTGGTCGCCAATACGGAATCCCTCCTCACGCAGGACCGAAAAGTGCGCACCCGTCTGGCCATCAGTGCCGTAGCGTCGCTGAAGGATGAAAAGCAGACCGGTTTCTTCGGTCCCGGTGCCGGGATGGGCATGGAATTTTTTGACCGGGTCCGCCCCGAAAGCGTGGGCGAGCGGGCCGCCGCACAGGCCCTGACCAATCTGCGCGCCGACTACATCAAGGCGGGACAGATGACCGTGGCCATCGAGAACGGGTTCGGGGGGGTCATCTTCCATGAGGCCTGCGGCCACTCCCTGGAAGCCACCAGCGTGGGGATCGGAGCCTCCCAGATGTGCGGTAAACTCGGGCAGAAGATCGCCAACGAGAAGGTCAGCGCCGTGGACGACGGCACCATCCCCAACGCCTGGGGATCCCAGAACATCGACGACGAGGGTATGCCCATGACCCGGAACCTCCTGATCGAGAACGGCATCCTCAAGAACTATATGGTCGACAGGCTTGGCGAACGCCGCATGCATATGCCCCGTACCGGATGCGGGCGCCGTGAGAGCTATGCCTACGAACCGACCTCCCGTATGACCAACACGTTCATCCTGAACGGTCCGGACAAAAATGAGGACATCATTAAGTCCATCGAATACGGACTGTACTGCAGATCCATGGGCGGAGGCTCGGTCGAGCCCCTGACCGGCGCCTTCAACTTCGCGGTTGCGGAAGGATACATCGTCCGCAACGGAGAGATCTGCGAACCCGTCCGCGGCGCGTCCCTGATCGGCACCGGCTCCCAGATCCTACAGGACATCGATATGGTGGGCCAGAACCTGGAGCGGGCACAGGGTATGTGCGGCTCGTCCAGGGGATCCATTCCGACCGACGTCGGGCAGCCCCTGATCCGCGTGGCCAAGATCACGGTCGGCGGAAGATAAGGAGGATACCATGCAATTTGAAATTCTGAAAGACGCCCTGGTCAAGGCCGCCCTGGAGGCCGGTCTGACCGAATACGAGATCTACTATATGGAAGAATCCTCGCTCTCCGCGGAGACGCTGGGACGGGAACTCCACAACCAGTCCTCCTCGACCACGGACGGGATCTCCTTCCGCTGCATCTGCAACGGAAAAATGGGTTATGCGGCCACCGAGCTCCTGACCCCGGAAGAAATGGCCGGGCTGGTGGAAACGGCCAAATCCAACGCCCTGTGCATAGAATCCGATGACCCCGTCATGATCTTCCGGGGCTCGGACAGATACGCGAAACTCCCGGAATCCGATTACGCGCTTCCGACCATGGCCAGTCTCAGGCAGAATGCCCTGGACCTTTCCGGACGGATCTTCGACAAGCAATCCGGACTTCCGGAAGGCATGACCGTGGACAACGCCACCGCGGGCTTCTCGTTCGGCTATCTCGTCAACGTCCGTCTGTTCAACTCCTACGGTCTGGATCTGTCCAACCGGTACGGCATGACGCAGGGCGGCGCGGAAGCCGTCGTGCAGCTGGGCGAGGAGAAGGAAAGCGGCTGGAAGGTGGGTCTTCTGGACAACGCATCCTCGATCGAATCCATTGCCTCCGAAGCGCTGCGCAAGGCCAAGGGCAAAATGCAGCCCAAACTGGTCGAGTCCGGTCCATGTCCTGTCGTTTTCGCTCCGGACGCAGTCAAATCCATCCTTGCGACCTTCATCGGCTCGTTCTCCGCAAAGGAGGCCCAGCTGGGTCTGTCCAAGCTGGCCGGCAAGGAGGGAACCGAGATCGCGGCAAAATGCTTCAGCCTGATCGACGACCCGATGTATGAGAAGAATCCGGCGAAGACCGCTTTCGACGGGGAAGGCGTGGCTACCCGCCGCAAATATCTGGTCCGAGACGGCGTCATGGAGACGCTGATGTACGATCTGACGACCGCGGCCAAGGCCGGCAAGGCCTCTACGGGCAACGGAAAGCGTTCCTCGTACAACTCCACCGTGCAGATCGGGCCGTACACCCTGATCGTAGAGCCGGGCAACCGGTCTCTCGACAGTATCCTGTCGTCCGCAGGCTCCGGCGTGTATGTCGATACGGTCAAGGGGCTCCATGCCGGCGCAGATCCGGTCTCAGGAGACTTTTCCATTGAGAGCGCCGGTTTCCGGATCGAAAACGGCAGACTCGGCGGACCGATCCACTCCTTTACGATCGCCGGAAATTTCTTTGACCTGCTGAAGAACATCCGTGAGATCTCGGACACGCTGGATTTCACGCCGTCCGGCCTTTCGGGTGTGGCCAGCCCGGCCGTCTGGGTGGAAGGGCTTTCCATAGCCGGAAAATAGGATCGCCGTCCGATCCTCTCTGCGGGAACCGCCACGGTTCCCGCTTTTTTCCATCCGGCCGGTCTGACGTATTTTTCATCATTTTTCCCCATGGACTTGACAAAAGCTGTCTCATACTCTACAATATATAGAGATTTGTTTGTGCGTAGTGCACTTATCATATCTAACCACATTATTCTAACAGATACGGAGAATCAAATTATGCAACCATTTGTTGTCGTAATCATCTCGGTCGTCTGTCTGATTGTCGGAGTTATCGCAGGCACTTTTGTTGGAATCGCATACCGCAAAAAAGTCGGCGAGGCAGAAATCGGTTCTGCTGAAGAAGAAGCCAAGCGTATAAAGGAAGACGCATCCAAGGATGCGGAAACGATTAAAAAAGAGGCTGTCGTAAACGCGAAAGAAGAAGCGTTACGGATCAAAACCGAAGCGGAGCGCGACGCGAAGAACCGCCGCGCCGAAATGTCCAGGATGGAGAACCGTCTGAACCAAAAAGAGGAAAACCTGGACCGGAAGACGGACGCTTTGGAAAAGAAAAATGAACAACTCGACAAGAAGCTGAAGGACAACGAGATCTTACGTGAAAAGATCCAGGAGACCCTGAACGAACAACTTCAGGTTCTCGAACAGACCGCAGGCATGACCTACGACGAGGCGCGTTCCGTTCTTCTGGAACGGGTCGAATCCGAGAAAAAGGAAGAGATTGCCCAGAGAATGGACGAACTCGAAGCCCAGTTCAAGGAAGAAGCGGACGAGAAGGCCAAGAACATCATCACCCTGGCCATCCAGCGCTGCGCAGCCGATCAGGTTTCCGAAGCGACCATTTCCTCCGTGGCTCTGCCCAGTGAGGAGATGAAGGGCCGCATCATCGGACGCGAAGGCCGGAATATCCAGAAGATCGAAACGCTGACCGGCGTGGAACTGATCATCGACGATACGCCCGAGACCATCACGCTGTCCGGATTCGATCCGGTCCGCAGGGAAGTCGCCCGTCTGACTCTTGAGAAACTCATCGCAGACGGACGGATTCATCCGGCCCGCATCGAGGAGACGGTCGAAAAGGCCAAACACGAAGTGGAACTCAGCATCAAGCAGGCCGGAGAACGCGCCGTTTACGAAGCGGGCGTCCACGGACTGCATCCGGACCTGGTCAAACTGCTGGGCCGGCTCCGCTACCGCACCAGTTACGGACAGAACGTCCTCAAACATTCGCTGGAGGTCGCGTTCCTGGCCGGTATGATGGCGGATGAGCTCGGAGCGGACGGCACGCTGGCCCGCCGTGCAGGACTGCTGCACGATATCGGCAAGGCGTTCCCGCATGACGTGGAAGGCACCCATGTGGAACTCGGCGTCAACGTACTCAAGAAGTACAAGGAAAGCAAGGAAGTCATTCACGCCGTGGAGGCTCACCACAACGACGTGGAACCCCAGACCATCGTAGCCATTCTGGTCCAGGCGGCTGACGCCATCAGCGCGGCCCGTCCGGGTGCCAGACGCGAGGATCTGGAGAATTACATCCGCAGACTTGAAAAACTGGAAGAGATCGCCGGCGGTTTCGAAGGCGTGGAAAAGGCCTACGCCATCCAGGCCGGCCGTGAGATCCGCGTTATGGTCAAGCCTGAGGTCGTGAGCGACGAGAGCATGAAAGTCGTGGCACGCGACATGGCCAACAAGATCCAGAACGAGGTCAAGTACCCCGGTCAGATCAAGATCCATATCATCCGGGAAAGCCGCGCGGTCGAATACGCAAAATAGGCACAACGGAAAAATAGCAGGATGAATGCTATCTCATCCTGCTGTTTCTTTTTAGGAGTACATCTATGGTCAAAAAACTGTCAATTTTCCTTTGGATTCTGACCGCATTTGTCCTGGTGACCCTTTGCGGCTGCGGAACAGGTACCCCCTCGGAACCCGGGACTCCGCCCGAAAGCGAAACCGAAGCACTCACGTTCATCGTGGTGGATGCGGAGGGCAACTCGGAATTCACGCTGGTCCGTCCGGACGGCGAAACGTCCGATTCGCCGGTCGTCAAGTATGCGGCTTCCTTGTATCAGTCCTTATCCAGAAAAGCCGCTCATCCGATCGTATTGAAAACCGATTTTGACGGACGGGAGGACAATTCGGCACGCGCCGAGATCCTTCTCGGACTCACCAACCGCCCGCTGAGCCGGAAAGCCGCGGAGGAACTCGGAAAGAATCAGTTCCATATGCTGCGGGAAGGCAACAAGATCGCGCTGGTGGGCGGATCGGACAGTGCCTTCGTACAGGGCGTTCAGGCCTTTTTGGCCAGATATCTGAACGAGACCGGAACCGGACCCGTCCTGGCTCTTCCGGAAGTCCTCGACAGGATCCTGGAGTTTGAACCGGAGACCGAACTTCCCGCCGTGGTCACGACCCTGTATCCCACTCCGGACTACATCGTGGCGGACGTCATCGCCTCCCAGGGCCCGTACTTCGCGGACTCCACCGGAACGGACGACGCCACCAAGTCTCTGCAGGGCGCCATCGACGCCTGTGCCGCCATGGGCGGCGGGACCGTGTATCTTCCGGCCGGCAGCTACCGCCTGACCGGGACCGTCAAGGTTCCGCCCGAAGTCACGGTACGGGGCGACCGCCGGGATCCCGATGAGGGAAGCGGCAGCTACGGCACGCTCATCCTGTGCGACGTGACCAAGAAGACCGGTCCCGTATTCCGTCTGGATCAGAACGCCGGCCTGCGCGGCCTGACGTTCTACTATCCGCACCAGTCCCTGGAAGATCCGAAGGATCTGGGCTGGACCGTTGAGTATCTGTCCTCTTCATCCGGTGTGCAGGGTCCGGTCGTCGGTGACCTCACGCTGATCAACGCCTACAACGGAATCGGCATTTCCTGCGCGCCCAACGAGAGCAAAGTGACCTCCAACGTCTATGCGTTCAACATCAAAGGCTGTGCGCTCCATACCTTCTTTGAGGTCTACAACAACGCCGGAGCGTCCAGTTATGAGGACATGCACGTGGACGGCAAATACTGGGCGGAGGCAGGACCCGAATTCAACGCTCCCGATCTCAAGGACCTGGACGCCTATACCCGGTCCAACTGCACCGCATTCATCCTGGGCGACCTGGATATGCCCCTGGTCTCGGATCTCAGCGCACGCTCGGTCAAGTACGGCTTAATGACCGTTCCGGGACCGCGCAGCGACTACTGGGGCTCCGCAATCCAGAACGTGAATTTCACGGAAACCGATATCGCGCTGTACGTCAGCCATCACCGGGACAACTCGGGACTCGGAGTCGTCAACAGCGTCCTTCAGGGCAGTGAAGCCTCCATTTCCATGATCAACGACCAGGCCATGGTCTATGTGGCCGGCTGTACGCTGGATTCCGACGTGGTCGGTTCCGCGATCGATCTGCGGAACGAGAATGCGCAGATCGAGGCCTATGAATCCTATACCGGGACCTCACGGGCGGCCAAGACAGACCTGTACGTCGTCACCAAGGCCCCCTATTCGGCCCCGTGCGCCCCGGTCAACAGCAACGGCGACCTCGGGCAGGACTGCACCGCTGCCATCCAGAGGGCTCTGGACGATGCAGGGCAGAACGGCGGAGGGATCGTATATCTGCCCGCCGGGCACTACCTCATCGAAGGCTGTCTGTCCGTGCCTCAGGGCGTGGAGCTCCGGGGTTCCGGTTCCATACCGATGGCGCCCGGTCCCAAGGGCGGGACCACGCTCTTCCTGAAATACGGAAAGGGAACCGCCTCGCCCAAGGATGAGACCGCAGCCATTTCCCTGGTCGGGGACGGCGCGGGGATCCGCTACCTTCAGTTCTTCTATCCGGAGAATCCTTTCGCCTCAGCCGGATCCCTGATCAAGTACCCCTATGCGATCCGGGGAAGCGGCGTGAAGAACGTCTATGTGGTCGATACGTTCTTTGCCAACCCGTGCTACGGGATCGACCTGGCTGACGGCTGTGACCGTCACTATATCAAGAGAGTCTCCGGAACCGCAGCCTACAACCTGATCCGGATCCGCAATTCCGATACCGGATGGATCGAGACCCTTCACGACATCAACCCGGGCTACTGGACGACGGCAAGCCGCCACGGGATCGCAGGTCCCTGGATGAGCAATATCTTTGATTACTATTTTGATTTCACAAAAGCCAACTGCACCCTGATCTCCCTGGAGAACGTCACGCACGAACACGTGCTGGACGTGCTGCAGTACGGAGGACGCTATCTGGTCTCGATGACCGGAGGCAGCGCACAGCTCTTCAACGTGCTTCTGGACCAGGGAGGCGTATCCTGCCTGCGTCTTCAGGATGCCGAGGCGCTGTGCTGCAACGTGGAACTGACAGGACCGAGTTCGGAATACACATCCGTTTCGGGCGGAAAGGTCCGTATCTACAATATATATACCGTTTGGTGAAAGAGGTTTGATATGAAAAACACAGAAAAATCCATGGACAAGATCGTTGCGCTCTGCAAGAACCGCGGCTTCGTTTTCGCGGACTCCGAGATCTACGGGGGACTTGCCAATTCCTGGGACTACGGTCCTCTGGGCGTTGAATTCAAGAACAACGTCAAGAAGGCCTGGTGGAAACGGTTCGTCCAGCAGTCTCCGTATAACGTGGGACTGGACAGCGCCATCCTGATGAACCCGGAAGCCTGGGTCGCATCCGGACACGTGGGGGGCTTTTCGGATCCCCTTATGGACTGCAAGAGCTGCAAGACCCGTCACCGCGCCGACAAGCTGATCGAGGATTACGTCTACCAGCACGGTCTTGATGACAATCCCGCCGGATGGACCTTCGAGCAGATGAGCGCCTATATCAAGGAGAAGGGAATCGTCTGCCCCAACTGCGGCAGCTCCGATTTCGCAGATATCAAGAAATTCAACCTGATGTTCAAGACGTTCATCGGCGTGACCGAGGACAGCGTCAACACGGTCTATCTCCGTCCGGAAACCGCGCAGGGCATTTTCGTGAATTTCCCGAATATCCAGCGCTCCACAAGACGGAAACTCCCGTTCGGCGTGGCGCAGGTCGGTAAATCCTTCCGCAACGAGATTACGCCCGGCAACTTCATTTTCCGTCTGCGCGAATTCGAGCAGATGGAACTGGAATTCTTCTGCAAGCCCGGCACCGACCTGGAATGGTTCGCCTACTGGAAGGACTACTGCAAGAAGTTCCTTCTGGATCTGGGACTGCGTGAAGAGAACCTCCGCCTGCGCGACCACGATCCGAAAGAGCTGGCGTTCTACTCCAAGGGCACAACGGACTTCGAATTCATTTTCCCGTTCGGATGGGGCGAACTCTGGGGCGTAGCGGACCGTACCAACTACGACCTGAACCGTCATGCCGAACATTCCGGAAAGGATATGTCCTATTTTGACCCGGAAACCAATGAGCACTATATTCCGTATGTCATTGAACCCTCTCTGGGCGCGGACCGCGTCACGCTGGCCTTCCTGGTCGATGCGTACGACGAAGAAGTCATCGACGCCGAAAAGAACGACGTGCGTGTCGTGCTTCACCTGCATCCGGCCCTGGCTCCTTACAAGGCCGCCATCCTGCCTTTGTCCAAGAAGCTCAACGACAAGGCGGGCGAGATCTATGCCGATCTGTCCAAGTCGTTCATGTGCGACTATGATGAAACCGGCTCCATCGGAAAGAGGTACCGCCGCGAGGATGAGATCGGCACACCGTTCTGTGTGACCGTCGACTTCCAGACCGTTGGGGACAGCGAGAAGGGAATCGAAGCGGACAACTGCGTGACCGTCCGCGACCGTGACACGATGGAACAGGTCCGGATCCCGATCTCCGAACTCAAGGAGTACATCCAGTCAAGGATCGATTTCTGATCCTGTCCGCCATACACTACAGCACCCGCTTATCGGAACCCGGCACGGTTTCCGGGCGGGTGCTTTTCTGCTTTCAGGCATCACAAAAGGGGCGGCATCGGCCACCCCTTGCGGTTATCCATTTTTGAAAGAAGATCCTTATTTGATCTCCACGGTCGCGCCAGCCTCTTTGAGAGCATCGGCAACCTTGTCGGCTTCTTCTTTGGAAACGCCGGACTTGACAGTCTGGGGAACACCCTCGACCATGTCCTTGGCTTCCTTCAGTCCCAGACCGGTCAGTTCGCGGACAGCCTTGATGACGTTCAGCTTCTTATCGCCGAAACCGGTCATCACGACGTCGAACTCGGTCTTTTCCTCTGCGGCAGGAGCAGCAGCGGCACCGGCAACAGCAACACCGGCAACAGGAGCAGCGGCGGAAACGCCGAACTCTTCCTCAACAGCCTTGACCAGCTCGTTCAGTTCCAGAATGGTCAGGGATTTGATCTCATCAAGAATCGCAGTAATCTTTTCAGATGCCATGATAAATAACCTCCGTTACAATCTTTGTAAAATGGTTTTGACAGAATTAAGCTTCTGCCGGAGCTTCAGCGGGAGCCTCAGCGCCCTCACCCTGCTTTTCGGCAATCTGCGAAAGCAGATTGGCCAGTTTGTACAGAGGAGACTGAATGCTTCCCAGGATCTTTGCAATCATTACTTCCTTGCTCGGAATGTTAGCCAGGGACTCGACGGTGGCCGCGTCAATGACGGCGCCTTCCAGATAGCCGGCCAAAATCGTGAAGGACTCGATTTTGGAAGCGTATTCCTTAATCACTTTTGCAGGGGCGATCGGATCGTTCGTTGCGATCGCGATAGCGGTCATACCATTCAGGCAGGTATCCTTGCTGATTTCGCCAAAACCGGCTTCGGCACAGGCGCGGGCAGTCAGCGTGTTCTTCACTACCTGGTAGTGGACGCCGTTCTCGCGGAGCGCTTTACGCAGTTTGGTATCGTCGGCAACGGAAATGCCTTCGTACTTGACGACCACGCCTGCAGGAGAGTTCTTAAGTTCATCGGCCAATGCGCTGACAACTTGCTTTTTCCGCTCAAGAATTGCATTACTTGGCATAATTTTTCCTCCTACACTTATGGACTGTTTTGTCTGTGCTGCAGGCCCGCACATAACAAAAAATCTTTCCGACGGAAAGGCAAAAAGGCATACCGACAGAAAGACACTAAAAACCAGTATTACTTTCCTCGGCAGGGAGCTTTTCGCAATTACCGTGACCTGCTGTCTTAGGATAACGCTAGTATTTTAGCACATCGGCCGCGCAGTGTCAAGAGTTTTTCTGCACTTTTCTCTCTTTTTTTCAAAAGACTGACTCGAAGTTTATCCGCGATTTCTTCCGTTATGGCTGGGACTGGATTACCGAAAGGGATAGCTTCTTGACAAGCAAAGCCCCTTTTTCTATAATAGGAATTGGAAATAGTATCTTTGTTGCCACTATGAACGAGGGCTGTTTGCTCGATGGATGGGCTATGGCCAATTTTGCTTTTGCGGGAGGACGTGCTGAATGAAGCATGATTATGCTGTACTGATTTCACAGGAAATGATAGAGGATCTCCAGAATTATTACAACTTTGAAGACCCCGATATCGCTTTTATGTGTGCTTTGGAAGATTTTCTTGAGAGAAAAACGATCGAAAAGGTCAACGCAAGGGAACTCATTGCTGCAGCGCACCGCTCAAAGGATACATTCTACAAACTGTACGGCAGTAAAAAGAAGATGGTGGACAAACTGTGCCAGAAGGTCTGTGACTTCTGGGGTTCGTTGTGGACGATTGAAAACGGAAAGATCGTCGGCCGTGTGGATGCGAAAGTTGTTACCTTTTTATTGACCTGGGCGGAACTCTTTACCAATTTCCGAAAAATGATCCTGCAGCACATGGAAGGCAACATAGAATTTTACCAGGCGGAGAAGTCCCATCTGACAGAAGGACAGTTGGAACATATGCAAATGAACCGGTTCGTCTTCATCCGATATGGGATCAAGGGAGCGATCGACTCATGGCTGCATAGTGAGAAAAGGAGTTTCCGAGGCCTTGACGAGACGGCAGAATTTATTGTCCGCGAAATCAAAAGCCTCGAAAAATGGGTCAACGGGGAGTTCGAGAAAGCCTAATAGAGATTTGTCAAGCCTTTTTTGAACTTTTTACAAGGACTAATTCTTTCAATTAATCCCTCAATTTGACCCCAAAAACCGCAGAAGGACACATTTGGACGATCTGGCGGTTGACAAAAAAAAGAATCATCCTGTACAGTGAGTACAAACGCAACGAATGCGTAATAATCACTAGGAGGATGAAAAATGAAGAACCGATCCCTGACTCACAAATTGGAGAACCGTCAGCTGACTCAGATGGCTTTGTTTCCAATCAAACTGATGGCCATACTTCTATCCATGGTCATCCTGCTTGTGTCATTGCCTTTATCTGCAATGGCTTTCAACAACGGCAACGATGTCCCGGATGAGATCGAGTCCGAAAGATTCTCTGCATCGAATGCAGCCATCATCGAGATCCCCGAGAATCGTTCTGTTGACTCCAAGACATTCCGCCTCACGGACGGGTCGTTCTATGTGGCGCACTACAATACCGGGATCCATGAAAAGGACGAGTCCGGCAACTGGCAGGATATCGACAACCGTCTCTATAATCAAGATGGAATGATCTCCACCAAAGACGGAAAATTTGCATTTCCGTCCAAAACTTCTTCTGATACTGAGCTGTTTTCTTTGAACGATGACAAGTATTCTGTCTCCTTTTCCATCACCGATATTCGCTTCGGTGTATCTGGGGAGATCAGCAATCAGGAGACCAAGTTCGATGAGACTGCAGATCCTTTGGACGTTCTCACTACGCTGGACGCCATCCGTTCTTCCGTCTTCTATACAGACATCCTCCCGGAAACGGATATCGAATACGTACTTTATGGCACTACGGTCAAAGAAAGCCTGATCCTGAAATCCACCTCTCAGGATTATTCCTATTCTTTCATTCTTTCTTTGGAAGGCCTCACTGCCGTCTGTGAGCAGGGAACCGTCTCTCTCCTGGATGATATCACAAATGAACTCATATACGTACGTATATACAATGGACTGATTCAGCGGCCGGTTGTTTTCCCGGATCAGCTGTCCAAGATCATCATATTCATAACTGTACTGAACGACATTGGAACCGTTTTTGATCTGAGTGATGAAGCCGTTTTCGTCATAAGCGAATTTGTACGTCGATGATGACAGGATGCTTGTATTCGCGCCTCTGCGGATCTCGCTCGAGACTTGAGAGACCCGTCCCGTCGTATAGATTCCGTTGTTCGCGTAACTGAAGGTGTATTTGGTATAGAACGCATCGCTTCCGCCGATATTGTAATCC
>JAFYHA010000049.1 GCA_017539425.1 Clostridia bacterium | reverse complement strand
GTGACGACCTTGACACGGAATCTCTGTGCCTTGGCCAGCGCGGTCGCATGCTCGATCGTATCAAAAATCAGGGTGCGGCCCAGGATTGAGCCCAGGATCCCCGACATTTTAGGATCCGCCGTCACCAGCTTGTCCGCTACGTCGATATAACCCGGATATCCGATGGCTTCTTCCATTTCCCGGGTCGGAGTCTGCGCGCTCATGGAGGAGATCGGGAGAACCGTCGTCCGCCCTTTGTCCGCATGCTTGAGCGCATACAGGATCGTTTTGGCCGTATCCTCGTTATCCACGACGATATGCTGAAGGGCGGGGCCGAGCGCGGTCTCGATCGCCGTCACGAACCGCTCCTGCACCTTGATCTGTCCCGATAAGGGTCCGTAGATCTTACCGGGTCTGTGTCCCGCCGCGTCCCCCAGGGTTCCGGCCGCGTATTCCTGCATGATATATTTAACGGAGCCTCCGTAGCCGTCAAAATTCTTTTCCATGTCCTGGATCGTCTGGATCCTGTGTTGGACGGCCTCTCTCTGGAAGATCGCCTGCTGGTGCTGTTCGCGCAGATCCACCAGATCCTCTTCCAGCTGGTTTCTGGAAGTCCGCACCTCATCCAGAGCCTTCTGGGCTTCTTCAATCTGCGCGTCAAATTTCTCCAGTTCCTTTGCCCGCTTGTCCAGCTGGCCCTTCAGCCTGGCAATTTCATCTTCATAGGACCGGATACTCTGCTCGACATCCTCGCCTTCATTGGAGGACTGGGCGTTCTCCATAACCTGCAGCCGGACATTGAGATCTGTGAGCTCCCGGTTGATTTCCTCTATGTTCTGCAATCTCTCTTCGATCTCCGCGTCCAGCGCGTCTCTGGCCTGTATGGCCCCGACGGTCTCCTGCTCCGCCTTGTCGAATTCAGCCTGCTTGTCCGTTTTCTCGGTTTCCAGCTGTGCCTTTTTAGCCGCAAGGCCGGCTTTCATTTCCTCTTCAGCCTTCCGGTTCGCGTTAAGCGACGTGATCTGCCGCTCCTCGACCTGAATGAGTTCCTCGCTGTGGCGGATATCCGACTCCAGTACTCCGGCCCGGTTTTCCATCTTGTGGATCTCGTCCACCTGCCTGCTGATCTCCTCCTGGAGATCGCGCAGCGCGGTCTGCTGGGAATTGGAGAGTTCGATCAGCCTCTCATTCTGTGTACGCAGGGACTGAAGGCTGTTTTCCGCGTTGTCCAGGTCCAGGGCCGCCCTGTCCAGATCCGTCCTGGCTTTCTCCACGTCGTCCTTGATCCGGTTGGTATCGCAGAGCCACAACCTGACGTCCGCGTTCTTCTTGACCTCGATCAGTTCGAGCGCCTTCTTGGCCTTGCTGGCCTCTTTTTCCAGAGGGCCGATCTCCGAGTCCAGCTCGTTGAAGACCAGCATGACCTTTTCCATATTGTCCTGCTTCTGGGCGAGTCTGCGCTCCGCTTCGTCTTTCTGCACGCGGAGTTTCGCAATACCCGATGCATCCTCGAAGACCGAACGTCTTTCATCGCTCTTCTTGGACAGGATCTCCGCGATTCGACCCTGTCCGATCATGGAATAGCCGTCCCGGCCCACACCGGTATTCAGGAAAAGCGTATAGATATCCTTCAGGCGGCAGGGACGTTTATTGATGAAATATTCGCTTTCACGGGCACGATAATACTTTCTCGTGATCGTGACCTCGTCGAACTCACAGTCCAGCCGGAAATTCGGGTCATGGTTGTCAAAGGTGATCGAGACTTCCGCGTATCCCATAGGTCTTCTGGCGTCCGCGCCTCCGAAGATGACGTCCTCCATTTTACTGGAGCGCAGGGATTTCGTGGAGATCTCGCCAAGCACCCAGCGCATGGCGTCCGAGATATTGGATTTTCCGGATCCGTTCGGTCCGACGATCACGGTCACGCCCGCATTGCGTTCGTCACCCTTGTCGAAATTCAGAACGGTCTTGTCCGGGAAGGACTTGAATCCTGTCATTTCCAGTGTCTTCAGGTACAAGGTTGGCCTCCGTTTCCTGTCCGGGAATCCTGTACGGACACCGTTACGGTCTCCGTGCCGCATTCCCTGAAATAGATATGTTTCAGTGCAAATTTTCGTTTTAGATCCTTGAGATTCCGCCGGTTCTGCCCGATACAGAGGGACAGCGTCCCCCACGGAACGTCCAGTGTTATGGATGAATCCCCTTCCGGAATGCCGGATGAGCGGATCGCGTCCTCAGCTTCCTCATAAAGCAGTCTGGAACGGATCAGGTCTCCGAGAGCCGGATGGTTCGGGCCTCCCAGCGCACTGGCCGGATCCGTCAACTGCTCGGACGCGCACAGCCCGATTCTCAGGACGGGCACGTGCCGGTCACGGAATATGCGCAGCATCGAAGCGCCCCTCGTCACCGCTTCATCCTCGGACAGCGGGGTATATTCCCCGTCCCGCATACGCTCTGCCAGTTCGGTCCCGGCAAATACGACCACGGGATAGATCCGGGCAGCGGACGCGCCTTGGTCACACACGGTCTGCGCGCTCTGGATCTCGGACTCTGGGGTGGAACCCGGAAGCCCGACCATCAGCTGGGCGACCCAGGGGATGCCGGCCTCCATAAGCTGTCCGGCAGCCTCTAGGCTTCGGCGGGCACTGTGCCCCCGCCCCGAGGCGTCCAGCACACGGTCGTCCAGACTCTGGATTCCCAGTTCTACTGCACTCACGGGATAGCGGGACAGACGGCGGATCACCTCTCCGGTGATGAAGTCCGGCCTCGTGGACATACGGATTCCGGTCACCCGTGCCCGGTCCGGTTCCGGATCGCGGACATACTCCGCAGCCAGATCCAGATAGGCGGTCTGCAAATCCGCCGGAAGTCCGGTAAATGTCCCTCCGAAAAACGCAATCTCCGCTTCCTCGCCCGGTCCCATCGTGGACAGACAGTCCTGTATCTCTTTTTTTGCGATCTCCGGAGTCATGCGGGATTGCCCCGTGATGGCTTTCTGATCGCAGAACACACACCGGAACGGACATCCGTAATGCGGAATGAACACCGGGATATTGTGATGTGTCATGCCTTGACCAGGCCCATCAGCTGCAGCGCGGCACGCGCGGCGGCGATTTCCGCTTTTTTCCGGTTGGGTCCCATACCCCGTCCCAGTTCGTTGGAATTGAGCATCACACGGACCAGAAACCGCTCCGGGCCGGGCTCCTCCCGGCTCTCGAGCAGCTCATATTCGGGGAGCATATGGTCGGTCTCCTGCGTGATCTGCTGCAGAAGGGATTTGTAATCCTTGCTGTATCCAAGCGGCGCCAGATCCTTCAGTTCCTCCTCGATGAACGGAAGAACGAAGGCTTTCACGCACTCTTTGGCATTATCCCCGCTTCCCGCGTCCAGGAAGATCGCGGCAACGGTCGCCTCGAACGCGTTCTCCAGAACGCTCGGATTGGTCCTGCCGTTCTGTTCGCCCACGCCCAGGTACAGATAGTTGCCCAGACCGATTTTCTGAGCAAAGGAGGAGAGTGATTCCCCGCAGACCACGGATGAGCGCATCTTGGTCAGATTGCCCTCGGGCAGCTGGGGATAGTGGGAAAACAGATATTCGCTGACGACCAGGGAGAGGACCGAATCCCCCAGGAACTCCATCCGTTCATTGGAAAGCAGATGATGCTCCGGCACACTGAGCTCGTTGGTAAACGAGGAGTGTGTGACGGCCTGTCTGAGCCACTGCAGACGGTTGAATGTATATCCGATCGCTTTTTCCAGATCGTGCAGGTCCGAGCCGATCTCATTAACAAATGCCTGTTTGGTCCCCATGAGAGGCTCCTTCCTTCAATCTGTGAAATCCATGGTTTTCCGGATGGCCCGGATCTGTTCCAGAGCACGCGCGGATAGCGCCTCGTTCCGGACGGCCTTCCCGCCCTTCACCTTCACGGCAAGCGGCGGTACGATCCCAAAATTCGCGTTCATCGGCTGGAAGGACCCGACTCCTCCGTGACTGACGTAATGCGCCATGGCGCCGAGCATGGTCTCCTGAGGGAACACCACGGGATCCAGACCCTTGTGCAGTCTGGCGGCGTTGAGTCCGGCCACAAGTCCGGAGCCTGCGGATTCCACATACCCTTCCACACCGGTCATCTGTCCGGCGAAGAATACCTCTGGCCTGTCGGCAACGGCGTACGTTGCCGTGAGCCGTCCGGGCGAATTCAGGAACGTGTTCCGGTGCATGACGCCGTATCTGAGAAACTCGGCGTTCTCAAGCCCGGGAATCATCCGGAATACCCGCCGCTGCTCCGGAAAGGTCAGATGCGTCTGGAACCCGACCAGGTTCAGCATCGTGCCCTCCACGTTCTCTTTCCGAAGCTGTACGACCGCATAGGGCTCCTTTCCGGTCTTCGGGTCCGGGAGGCCGACCGGCTTGAGCGGTCCGTAGCACAGAGTGTCCCGCCCCCGGCGGGCCATGACCTCTACGGGCATACAGCCCTCGAAAACGGTCAGCTGTTTCTGCTCCTCCCGGTCAAAGGTCTTGAGGGGAGCCTCCTCAGCCGTGATCAGCGCTTCATAGAACGCCTCATACTCCTCTTCCGTCATCGGGCAGTTCACATAATCCGCGTCCCCTTTTCCGTAGCGGGACGCTCGGTAGGCCACGGTCTCGTCGACCGTGGAGGCATCCACGATGGGTGCCGCCGCGTCAAAGAAATGCAGCCCGTCGAATCCGAGTTCATCCTGTATGAAGCGGGTCATCGGTTCGCTGGTCAGCGGACCGGTGGCGATCACAGTCACCGCGTCGTCCGGAAGTCCGCAGCACTCGGCGTTCAGGACCGTCACATCCGGATGGTTCCGGATTGCGTCGGTCACATCCCGGGCAAACGCAATGCGGTCAACGGCCAGCGCTGACCCGGCCGGGACCTGGTTGGCATAGGCGGAGCGCATGATCAGGGATCCCCACTCGCTCATTTCGGCCTTGAGCAGACCGACCGCGTTGGACAGTGCATCCGAGCGCAGCGAATTGGAGCAGACCAGTTCCGCAAAATCCGGATTGTGGTGAGCCGGCGTATACTTCTCCGGCTTCATTTCATACAGATGGACCTTCACACCCTGCCTGAGCGCCTGCCAGGCCGCTTCGCAGCCGGCCAGTCCCGCTCCGATGACATTGATATGATCGGTCATACTTTGTTTTCTCCGTCTCCCGCTTCGCCCGCATCTTCAGACGGCATCGGGCGGGTATAGTCACAGGTCCGGTTCCGGCAGTACAGCTGCTTCTTGCTCTTCTTGATAAACAGCGTTTTCCCGCACTTCGGGCAGACCTCTTCTGTGGGCTTGTCCCAGCTCGAGAACTGGCACTGCGGATAATTCTCACAACTGTAGAACGGAATGTGGGAGCGGCTGTAGCGGGTCAGCAGCTTGCCTCCGCACCGGGGGCACTTGACGTCCGCTTCCTGGGTTTTCTGCTTGGTGAACGTGCAGGACGGAAATCCGGTGCAGGCATAGAAGGACCCGTACCGTCCGGTCCGGAGCACCATCTGGGCACCGCACTTCTCGCAGCGGAACGGTGCGTATACGGGTTCCCGCTTGACTTCCTCCTCGTTTTCGGTGAGCGATTTGGTGTTCTTGCAACTTGGATAGTTCGGGCAGGCGGCAAATTTGCCGAACCGTCCGACGCGGAGAACCATCCGGCTTCCGCATTTTTCGCAGATCAGGTCGGTCAGCTCTGGTGCCACTTCCACTT
>JAFYHA010000048.1 GCA_017539425.1 Clostridia bacterium | reverse complement strand
GGAAAAGAAACTGAAGCAAAAAAGCACAACCGGTCGGGACACCGGGGATAGACCCCGCTGTAAGCACTATCGGATACATGCCGAAAAGAGCCTATAGCATTTGCCGGAGTTATCCGGTATGACAGGGTAAAATAGAATAGGCGGCATTCAGCCGCCTAGGAAGCCCCCACCTCAGCGCAAGCAGGTGGCGGGTAGTTCACTTGCCTATATGTAATTCACTGTTATAAAAAGAAGGACAGAAACTTTTTTATAGTTACTACTACTAAGTAAATCAGCACAGCATCATACAATATAAAGGGCCAAAAACCTTTCCAGAACAACCTTTTTGAATGTTGAATCTTTTTTCTGTCAACTAACACTTTATAATTGATACAAAAATATGGTGTCAAAACCATCATCCATCCAAAGAAAAAGAAACCCATGCCACAAAACCGATTATTCATTATCAAAAAAGAATAAATAGCATAAAGTATCAGATCACAAGGTGCAGAAATATGAGCATATAACAACAGAATTCGCCATGTAGGACACCATCTGTCCCAATTGTTTTTGTTTGCCATCTTACACCTCTTAGTATTGTTTGAAAGATAACGGTTTTGTACCCATACGGCAATTATACACCTGGTATCAATTTCTCAACGCAGTCCAAGTTCGGCTCGCAAAAAATACTGATATACAATATCTTCCGCAAACCCCCGCTTCAAGACCTCTTCAGAGTCTAAGCGGTGGGTTCTTGACGTCAAAAGACTCCTTATCTTATCCGCGCACCAAAAAATCACGAGATAGATGCCGATTTCGCAAAACACGATGCTTTCGTGAGCAGACTTCTATCAGAAGCCCGAAACGCCGACGATGATTTCGATGCTATTGTCTTCGAACCACCAAACAACCGAATAGAATTTGTACTTGTTTGTGTTGGGAATTCGGTAGGAAATGTCCGCCAGGTTGCATACAGCCATCTCAACCGGCCAATAAAGACACAATGTCCGGCCAAGTAAGGACATAATTCCCGGCCAAATCTTGTCACAATAAGCGGCCAGAAAATGACCGGGAATGCATGAATCGTTTAGAACACTATGCTATTACTCGCCCTACCAGCAACGGAGGATAGAGCAATGGTGAGAACCAACTCGAGCGCCTGCTGATGTCCAATGGGACGATGCTATACGGTATCGCTCTTTTTCTTTTCCACCACGGACAGATACCGGTTGTCAGAGCCCCGGAGAATCAATGCGAAAAACCTCAGGGGGTTCGGGGGACAGGTCCCCCGTTAAGAGGGAAACACTCAAGCTGACCGGGCATTATGTCTTTCACTGACCGGGAATTGTGTCTTTATCTGGCCGGGAATTGTGTCTTTATCTGGCCGGGAATTGTGTCATTGCTGGCCCGTTTTACGTTCAATCTGCAGTTCTGCCAATTGTTGTGGATGACGTTCCAAATCCAAGATCTCATCAAGATGTTCTATGATGAATTCCTGCGCGCCGATATTGAAAACAGTCACCTGATACGGACCTTTGGATCCGTTTCGGTCCTCGCGCATGATACCGAGTTCGATACCCTCTTTCGTCGGGACTCTGGAGGTCTTTCCGTATAGATCTGTATTTTCAGTCATGAATCCATGGAGTATCAGATAATTCGTGATGCTTCTGTGTTTGAATTTGTAAGTTGATTCCGGGTCAACGAGTTTGTTTATCCGATTTGTGATCTCTGACACGGGGATAGGCTTGTCAGAATATTCAAAATGACTCAATTCTTCCTTTGAGACCGAAAACTGAGTCTTCCACTTCTTTACAGGAGCAATCACGCCCCCGTTCTCGATCACTTTCCGAAGGATATCGGATACGTAGAAAAGGCATCTTGAGATCCTTACCTGATTGATGCAATCAGTTTCCGGGACTGCCACACCGGATATCGGATCGATACCGGTTGCCATCTTGTCTATATAAGATTTTGCATGCTGCATGATTTCAAGTTCAGTCATGTTCGCTTCCATCCTATTCCTTCATCAGTCATCCAAGTTTCAAATTTGAAAATTAATACTTGGCACCCTATCTGTCTAACGATTCTCTAATATCAATTCCGTTTTTGGCTTACATCCATTGTTTGGATAAGGTAGGTCCTTTACATCCTGCTTGTTCTCTATCCAGGTAGTCAGTACTTTCTTCTGAAGTCGTTGCATTTTTCTTATTTCTCTGGAAGCCCTGTACATCTCGGTGTCGAGGAATTCGATAGGCCTTAATGACAAATCGTTTTTAGGACTTAATAAGATTGGGAAAGACATTGAAAAAGAGTCAATTTTACTCAGACCCAATGAGTTTGTTTTCTATATTGTTATCAATCGATCAGGACAACCGACTTACCAAAGACTCAACGAATCATTCCAGTAATGGATACAACCCTGCGTTTGCGTAACGGCAAATCCGATCATGTTCCATATAGTGGAAATATACTCTTCTACATCGGTATTCTGATCCCAATCCTTGCTGTATCCAAGGATATTGTACGATTCTGCTGAATAGAGATCCGGGCACTTTCCGTTAGGTTTCACACCGACAAATTCAATATAACATACGGCATCGTCTATATGGATCTCGCCGTAGTATTCGGCGGTTTCTTCGAAATGACCGTAATCGAAACAAACCACGCCCACGAATTCATTCGACTGATCTTTCCTGGACCCACTGATCTCGAATTGGCGATTGTTCTTGTTATACGGATATGACCTGCCGTACCGGATGGAATGGAAAAACTCGGCATCCTTGTATGTCATGACTTTTGCTGAATAGTAGTCTTTTGTGCCTTCTGAAGCGAGAAATTTTCTGATCTCTTTGACCTGAGGGTCAAGATTGTTCTCGTGGATTAGGTAAATCAGACAGGCAACAAGACCTATGATCATGAGGACAGCGAGAACCACCGCAATGGGAATAACAATTTTGTTTATCTTTTTGGGCGTCACCATGGTGCCATCTGATATTGAAGAAGTATTAACATTGTTTTCATTATCATTTTTAGGTAATTTAACTTCCATCATAAACGATAGCACCTCCTTTTCTAAATATTTCTCTGTTCGACTGGTCAACTCACAAACACGGATTATAATTCTTCGAATCACATTCAATTGATTAATTCAGCATATGTTAGATAATATGTAATGACCTCCGGCATTGCAACTTCGTGGATTTGCTTGTATAATCAATTACACAAGTTTACCGCATACAAATGGAGGTCATTACAATGCACATTATACTACACATCGGGATGGATTATTTCATTGTTGCTCCAAATAATATTATTTTTTTGCGTTCTGCTTAACTGCCTTTTTCCTCCATACCACTGAAAGCGCCAGCGGAATGGAGACCCAGACAGCGTTCAGCGATACGATTGCCCCGCAGCCGGTCTTGCTCGCGGGTTCCTCTTTTGCTGTATCGCCTTCAGTTTCACCAGGATCCGACACGGTTTCCGTATCACTCTCAGTCCTTCCGGAATCCGTCTGCGTTTCCGTCTCTGTTTCGTTAGGCTTGCTCCCATTCACATCCAGTTCAAACGTGAATTGATTCGTATCCATATAGTATTTCTCAAATACGGTCGAATACGTCTCAACCTGCACATGCCTTCCGTCCGCGGAGAAATAGAGTATGGTGACCATACCCGTCCCTTTCAGCGAAGCATCGGTTCCCTGCGGATCGATCAGCAGTTGCGATACGATATTCCCGTTCTCGCCTTCCGTCTGAGCCAGTACCACTTCGTCTGACGGGTCATGCCCGTTTACGACCAGTACGATGTTTTCATATCGGGATACCAGCTTTTCCCACATATCGTCCCCGTTATTGTAACCTCCGGTCGTAGCCGGGGGGCAGACGTCGTTCTGATCCAGAGTCGTACCGTCCCGGAACAGATAGCAGTGCGTGGTCAGGATGACCTGACAGTCCGGATGGTCTTCAATCACTTCTCCGACCCACTCCAGAACTGCATCGGACGGACCGTAATCCAGCGTAAACAGAAGATATTTGATCTTCCCCACGGTTACGATCCGCCAGGTGTTCTCGAGTTTGCCGTCGTAATCTCCGTCAAAGCTCCAGCGGTACTCTTCCTGACTGAACGTCCGGTTGAATTTGGCAGAGGAATCATGATTGCCGCGGACCAGTGAAAAATCAATGCCGGCTTCCTCCAGACGACCGAACTGTGTCCTTGCTCTCTCCCATTCCTCGTCCAGATCCCGGTTCGTGATATCGCCAAGGCCCATCACATACGCGATCTTCTTCTCCTCGGCATGATCAAGGATCCAGTCATAGATCCCGACAAATCCGTCCGGGTACAATTCGTTCATAACCTGCGTGTCACCGAGGAACACGAATGAATAGGCATAATCTTCCGCGAGTGAATGACTGTCCATCCAGGTGACCGGATGAGTGCAGACCGCGTCAAATCCGTGTCCGGAAAGATCCGCGATCTGTTCCGGCTCGGAATCCGGATCGGCTGTCCCGCGCATGTCGTACCGAAGCAGCAGACCGTCGCTACCTGGAGTCTCCATATCGGCCTGGATCTCAGCTGCGGTCCTTACGTCTCCGTAAAGGGCTGCGCCAAACAGACGTCCCTTGAACCAGCAGGCATTGTCGGCCCGGTAGTCCCCTCCCAGTGCCAGCTTTGCCCTGGTGGAAACCGAACCAGAACCTTCTTCAAAAGGCAGCGACTGCCGCAAGGCTCCGTCAACATAGCAGTTGACCAACTGGTTCTTTTCATCGACCGTGATCGCGATATGCGTCCGCTTTCCGTTGTACACACTGACTTTATTGAAGATATAATTGTGCGTTTTGGAAGCCGAGTCGACCAGGTACAGACGGGGCGAACTGTTGGAATAGATCTCAAAGCTGATATAAGGCGGGATCTTGGGATAGTTGCCGATGATGACGCCTCCCCGTGTGGACGGATCCATCGTCTTCGGAAACCAGAGCGTCGCCTCATAGGTGAGCGGCGCCTCATCCAGGGAGTCGTTCATCCGGTACAGGGCCGGTCCGGTAAAATTCATGCCTCCCTGAGGCATTTCTTCCGGTGACGTCACATATTCGTTCTTTGTCGGATCTGAAGCGTTGAGATAGTCCAGGTGATTCTGATTCCCGGATTGGTCCGTCAGCCGTTCCCTTCCGGATTTTGTCAGATCCCATGCCCCCATCAGCCCGTCCGCGGACAGATCGATTTCCTCCGCGTCCTCGGCGATTTCCGACGCCGTGCGAACCGTACTGAAGACCGTCACGGACCGTACAGCCGTGGATTTCAGATACTGCACGTTTCCACTCCGCAGGTCTCCGCCCAGACAAAGCACACCCATGTTCTGGTCATCCTGGGCCGGAAGCGTCAGGTTCAGCGTCTGAGCCTGCGCACCGTTCACATAGCAGACAACGGTATGATCACTGACCGTGATGGCCAGGTGGATCCACTCACCGGTCCGGACGTCGACATTGGAAAAATTGGCCGTGCCGACTCCGCTTCCCGAGTCATGCCAGTAGATATACGGATTCCCTTTTTCCCGGATCTCGAAATTCGCGGACGCCGCCGATCCGCCGTAATTGCCGGCAATCACGCCAAGACGTCCGGAAGATGCATTCTTGTCCACCTTGATCCAGGCTTCCCAGGTATGCGGGAACGACGCCAAAGCCTCTGCCGTCCGGTACATTTCATCTGCGGAAAAGCGGATCCCGTCTTCACCCGCGGCAAATGCCGAAAAGGCAGCCCCGGCAACCGAACCGGCCAGGATCAAAAAGATCATCAAAAACAGCAGCAGTTTCCTTCTCATACCACCATTGCCAGGCAGACAGTCCCGACACTCCTTTCGTTTTTTCGTTCCCTTGTGAAGGATCTGTCTGCAGTCCTTCACAGCCCATCCTGAGAAGCATCTGAAGGCGACCTGAAAAAGCGCACGATCAGAACCCCTTCACACGGTTTCCGTTTTGCCCGTCTCCGTCACGTCTTTCGTGGCAGAGCGGGGATTGTTTCGCCAGTGCCATGAACGTATACGGATCCACGTATTGGTATTTTCCTTCCGGATCCTCTTTGGCGACCAGGCGTTCAAAGGCCTCCACGGCGCAGGCCACCGAGGACGGAGTGGCGTAATTCTTATATGAACCGTTTTCGATATTCGGAGCCACGATGGCTACGAACTGGTGATTGAAATCCGTCTCCCCGTAACGCTTGCCCCGGAATCCCTCAAGCAATCCTCTGGCGAATCCTTCATAGGTCTTCTCCGCCACGGGAAATCCGCCTGTGGTCCGTGCGTAGACCACGCCTTCATACCGTTGAAGATCGAATGCGCCCGCGCTCCAGTTTTCCATGAATGTGCCTTCCGGAGCCAGTTCGTTGTACGTTTTCATGGACGGAGTCGACAGATACGACCAGCCGCAGATCATCCGGTTGACCATATCGACTTTCAGATTCTCATAATACGGTTTGGAATAGTCGATGTAGGCCCTGTTTCCGTCAGGCAGGATACGCCGGACGGCGAACGCGTCCGTCGCCTTGCCGAACCCGCTGGGCAGACCGTAATTCGGATTGGCCTCCTTACCGATGAAGCCCTCGTGGAAGGCCTCCGGGATCACGTACCCTACGCCCTCGCCCCCGAGGATGTAGTCGTTGGCCGTCTGACGCTCAAAGATGTAATCGAAGATCATGGGCACACGGTCGACCAGGTTGAGGTTGTAGGCGTGTGCGATGGGATAGAGGCCGAGTTTCGGGTCGTTCCAGACCTCCGGGATCCTTTCCTTGAACCAGGGAGAACAGTCGAAATCTCCCGTCCCGATAAAGGAATAGTATTTCGTATCCTTGTCGTAAACGCAGGCTGCGGCCCTGGATTTGTCATTGCCCCTTGGTTTGTAGCGCATGCGGTAATTGGCATACAGCGAGGCGTTGCTCATCCAGCACGGATGGGGCGCATCGGCCTCGATGCCGCAGTTGTAGCATGTGCAGAGTTCCACAAACATCCACTCGAGGCGGGGCGGAGCCAGCTCGCATCGAGAATCGGCAAACGACGTATACTTGACGTGCCAGGGCGGAAACCCGACGAAGATTCCGTATTTCCCCCCTGCTCTCTCATAGCGGCGCATCAGGATTTCGGTGAGCATCCGGGCGTCGGCGCCCAGCGGCTGCTGCGGATCATCATTCGGCTGTTCGCCCCCGTACGGTGTCAGGTCCACAAAGAACATCTGCTTTTCCACAAAATAGTCATGGTTGAAGATGCCGGTGACACTGGCGTTGAACCCCTGGCCCGGGTTGGCTTTCCGGATCGGATGGTCCGGGATCGAGGTGGCCCCGTCCAGCGTATAGGCCACGAATTCCGGATTGCAGCGGTCAAACAGATTCTCGAGCGCCCACCGGTAGGCATCGCACTTGGAAGAGCCTGTGGACCACAGGTCCGTCGACCCGATCCTGGAACCGAGCGCGGCATGTTCGAACATCCCGCAGAAGTCTTTTCTGACGGGCACGGCATAGGTTTCCGTCAGGGTCCGGTACAAAGAGCCCTCTTTTTCGCAGAACCGGACCGGGAGACAGCTCTCGAGGCCGCACAGCGTGGACGCGACGTTCGCGCTGGCCGGAACGTCGGGATCCCAGACCGCGAGTCCGCAGGACCGGATGAACGGTAGAAAGACCCTGAACAATTCCTCCTTGTCCCGGATCACCTGCCTGCGGAAAGGCGCATAGGTCGCGCCCTCCTCCTGCATGTACTCCAGCCAGAAATCGTCCGTCCTGTTGAGCCTGACGTGCACGGCGACGTGATGGTCTGCCGTATTCCGGTTGATCAGGCCCTGCATGCAGACGACCAGTCTGGCATAATCGTAATCTATACCTTCGCCGTCCTTGAAATCAAAATTCTCAAAGGAATAGATCACGAACGGTTCAAGTCCCGACGGTTCGACCGGATTCCGGGGCATTTCGGGATACCCATAGTAAAACATAACGGTTACCTCTTTTTCTCTTTTCTGACCACCTCTGCCCGTTCCGGTCTCCCCAAGGAGCACTCTTTCTCCGGCGGCAGCCGGGATCACGGTCAAGGTCCATAGCTGCAAAGATGTCCATTTCCTCGTTTACCAAAGGATACCACATTCTGTATTCCTTTTGCAATAGACTTGCATTTCATACCCGGGTTTGGTAGAATTAAATCACGATTTTCCCCAATGGCCTGACCGGCTTTCGGAACACAGGCCATTCTCATCCGTTTCCGCTTTTTTCCATAGTCTGCAAACGCGGAACGGACGTCTTTTGTTTGCCGGCTCAAGGAGGTATTCCGGATATGACATTTCGCATCCTGACACTTGGCTGCAAGGTCAATCAATACGAATCCGAAGCGCTGTCCGAGCAGCTCGTGGAAGCCGGTTTTGCCCCAGCCCCGGAGAACAGACCCGCAGACCTTTACGTCGTCAACACCTGTACCGTGACCGGAGAATCCGACCGGAAAAGCCGGCAGTTTATCCGCCGGGCCGCTTCGGAGAATCCGGGGGCACCCGTCCTTGTCACCGGATGTCTCTCCCAGCGCCAGAGCGAGGAAGTGTCCCGGATCCCCGGTGTCCGCTTTGTCTGCGGGACCCGGGAAAAGGCAAAAGTGGTGGACTTTGCCCGGAGTCTGGCTGACGGATCCCGGAAAGCGGAATCCCCCGTCATCGACGTCACTCCCCTGACCTCCGCCCCGTTTGAGCCCATGCGGATCCGTCATTTCGACCGCACCAGGGCCTATATCAAGATCGAGGACGGCTGCAACCATTACTGTTCATATTGCGCCATTCCCTATGCCCGCGGGCCGGTACGTTCCAAGCCCCGCAAGGACGTGCTCGACGAACTGGAAGGATTTGCCGGCCAGGGCTGCCCCGAGATCGTCCTGACCGGGATCGAGACCGGTTCCTACGGAAAAGACCTTGACGGCTACTCGCTTCCGGATCTTCTGAAGGAGGCGGACCGTCTGCCCGGGATGGGCCGGATCCGGCTGGGTTCCCTGGACCCTTCGGTGATCACGGAGGAGTTTTCCAAAGCCATATCCGGTCTTTCCCATATCTGCCCCCATTTCCACCTGTCCATGCAAAGCGGCAGCGACGCCGTGCTGAAAGCGATGCGGCGGAATTACACCGTCGCGGAAGCCGAAGCGGCCCTGGACCGGCTGAGGCGGGATATGCCCGGAGTCCTCTTCACCACGGATATCATCACCGGCTTTCCGGGGGAGACCGACGAAATGTTCGAGGAGACCCTCTCCTTTGTCCGCAGGCAGAGATTCCTGCACATCCACGTATTTCCCTATTCCGCGAGAAAAGGGACCCGTGCCGCCTCGTTTCCCGATCCGGTTCCGGTCGAGGTCCGCAGGCAGCGGGCGCGCCGGCTGATCGAAGAACAGCGAAGGATCAAACGGGAGCTGATCGAGTCCCTGCTTCCCTGCGATGCCGACGTCCTTTTCGAGACCTATGAAAACGGTCAGGCTTACGGACATACCGCAAATTTCATCGAGGTGGCGGTTCCCTCCCCGGTCGACCGGAAAGGCACGTTTGCGCGCGTCCGCCTGACGTCCACCGACGGAGAGCATGCGCTGGGCACCATTCAGGCGACGTAACAGGAAAAGGATCGCTCCGGTCAGGAACGATCCTCTTTCTATTGTACCGGTCAAGCCGGTCGCTGGCTATTATTTCTTCTTGTACAGAGCGACGCCGTCGATCTTGATGTATTCGCCGGAATCATCCTTGCCGGAAGAATAGCTGTGCGTGCCTTCGTACTTGGAAGCATCGCTGCCCTCAAAGGTAAAGGTAATGGTCCTGTTGCCATCGGAATCTTTGCCCATAGAGAACTTGCCGTCTACGGTCTTGGTGAAGCCGGCAAGGCCAAAGGTAACGGAGACTTTGCTGCCGCTGAACTTGTACTCAACGCCGACAAGTCCGGAAGCGTCACCGTATGTGCCGGAAGGGCCGCCGCAGGATGCGAGCACGACGCCGACCATCACAAGGACGAGAGCCAGGCATGTGAAACGAATCAGGTTCTTTTTCATGATTATGAACTCCTTTACAGGGATTTTATGGTAATTCCATTATAACATCCGCATATTCAAAAATCAATCCGTTTTTTCCGTTTTTTGCGTGCGGATCCCAAAAAACCGTGTTTCCGGAACCCGGAACGGGGCCATGCCCTGCCGGAAAAAGAAAAACAGCCCTCCGTTTGCGCGTCGGGCTGCTTTTCTTCTGTGGAATCAGGCTTCCTTCTTGTAGCCGATGTTTCTGGGCTTGGACGGATCAAAAGTGAAGTTGCAGATGGACGCAACCAGCTCATAGATACCGAACGTAATGATGGTCAGGAAGATGTAGCACAGGGTTCTGGCTCTGTATCCTTCGGGTTTCAGGCTGGTGTAGTTGATGATCAGGCATCCGATCCAGCCCAGGAAAAAGGTCAGCAGGAAACGGACCAGTTTGGCGTTGTCGTTGTTCATGGGACAATCCCTCCTAGTTTTGTGGTACCCTTATTGTACCAAATTTTGAGTGTACTGTCAACACCTGAAAAAAACAGGGGAAGGACCGTCTGACCGGACCTTCCCTTTTGTCATTTTTCCTTATTTTGTGACAAGCTTTTCCTGGATCATGGCCGGAACGGCTTCGTAGCGAACGAACTTGGCCGTGAAGGATCCGCGGCCCTGGGTCATGCTGCGCAGATCCACGGAGTACTTCAGCATTTCGGCCATAGGCGCTTCGGCTTCGATCAGTTCGATACCGCCCTCGGCGTTCATACCCATGATGCGTCCGCGGCGCTTGTTCATGTCACCCATGATGTCGCCCATATAGGATTCCGGAACGCGGATGGAGTAGCTGTAGATCGGTTCCAGGATGACCGGGTTCGCCTTGCGGATGCCTTCGTTGTAGGACAGCTTCGCGGCGGAGATGAACGCGATTTCCTTGGAGTCGACCGGATGGTACTTGCCGTCGAACAGCGTGCACTTCAGGTTCTCCATCGGATAACCGGCCAGGACGCCTTCCTTGATGGCTTCGCGAAGGCCCTTTTCAACGGCCGGGATGAACTGCTTCGGAACGGAACCGCCCACGGTCGCGTCCACGAACTCGAACTGGCCGTCCGCTGCACCCGGCTCGTACCGGATGTTGACCTGACCGAACTGGCCAGCGCCGCCGGTCTGCTTCTTATGCTTGCCTTCCGCTTCCGCTCTGCCCAGAATGGTTTCACGGTACGGAATGCGCGGTTCTTCCAGAACGGCCTCGCAGCCGAACTTGGCCTTCAGTTTCTTGCACAGGATGTCGAGCTGAGTCTCGCCCATGCCGCGGATGACCATCTGTCCGGTCTCCGGGACCTTGTCCACACGGAACGAAATGTCTTCGTCCTGCAGACGGCTGAGTCCCTGGAACACCTTGTCGTCGTCGTCGCTCTTCTTGGCGCTGACGGCCAGGGTGAGGACGGGCTCCGGAGTGGGAATCGGGTCAAAGACGATCTTGCGGGCCGCGTCGCACAGCGTGTCGCCGGTCTTGGTCGCGGCGAGCTTGCTGACGGCGCCGATGTCACCGGCACCGATCTCTTCGGTGGGATCCTGCTTCTTCCCCTTGAGGAAGTACAGGGAGCTGATTCTTTCGTCCTTGTCGGTCGTGGTGTTGCGCACGGTCATACCGCCCTTGAGAGAGCCGGTGAACACGCGCATGATGTTCAGTTTGCCCACGAACGGGTCCACGATGGTCTTGAAAACCTGTGCGGAGAACGGAGCGTTCGGGTCGCAGGCCACTTCGATCGCCTTGCCGGAATCGGCTTCGGTCGCCTTGACGGGCTTGCGGTCCAGAGGAGACGGCATCAGGGCCACGATCTCGTTGAGCAGGTTGATGATCCCGATGTTCTGGGTAGCGGAACCGCCCATCACGGGGATGGTGTCGCCGGCGCACAGACCGTTGCGGATACCGGTCACGATCTCTTCGTCGCTCAGTTCGCCTTCACCGAAGAATTTCTCCATCAGTTCCTCGTCGGTCTCGGCGGCGGCTTCCATCAGCATTTCCTTCAGCGTGGGAAGCTCCTCCGCAATATCCGCGGGAACGGGGATCTCGGTGCGTCCGCCCGGCTTGAACTCATAGGCCTTGCCGGAAATGACGGAGGCGTAGCCGACCATCTTGCCGCCCTTGAGGATTGGGGTGTGGATGGAGTCGATCTTCTTGCCGTATTTCTCCTGGAACGCCTCAACAGTCTTGGTGTAGTTGGCGTTTTCCTTGTCTACGCCGTTGATGAAGATGATCAGCGGGATATGGTTCTTGATGCAGTAGTCCACGCCCTTTTCCGCACCGACAGAAACAGAAGCGTTCGCATCAGCCACCAGGATGGCGGAACCGACTGCGCGCATGGCTTCCTCGAACTCGCCTTCGAAATCGAAGAATCCGGGAACGTCCACGATATTGATCTTGGTGTTCTGCCACGTCGTATAAGCGCAAGCCAGAGAGATGGAGATGCCTCTGTTCATCTCTTCCGGATCATAGTCCATAACGGTGTTCTTGTCGGTCGTCTTGCCCAGACGGTCCGTGCTCTTCCCGTTGAAGAGCAGAGCCTCGGCAAGCGAAGTCTTGCCCTCGCCGCTGTGGCCGATGATCGCGACATTGCGAATGTCCTTTGGGTTGATAGCTGCCATTTTATGACCTCCTGAAAATTGAAAGCGGATGCTTAACGAGAATAGTATACTTCATATGAGTGATAATTTCAATAAAAATATGATGGAAAAAGAAAAGTTTTTGTCGTATGTGCCACAAAACCGCCCCTCAGGTCGCTTTTTCCGGGCTTTTTTCCGTCTTTCACACGAAAAAAGTTCCCGGCCGAAGCCGGGAACAAAAATGAATCCGTTGAACGATGAAACCAGTATCGGTTTTTCAATATCACTCTGCGGGCTGCAGTTCATCAAACAGGGCCTGCGGGTCGGAAGTGAACCAGAAGCCGATCTGAAGATCTGCACCGGTATTATCGTTTCCGCCCTTTGTGTAATCCACATCCGGGGTTACGCTCCGGGTTCCCAGGCGGACGTAGAGTTTCTGGCTGTGTGCCGCGGTCAGGATGTCGCCGACATCATAGATCTGGACATTCCAGTTGGCATCGCAGGGAGCCATCACGGTTGTGCCCGGAATGATTTGATCATAGGGCAGGCGAGTGTCTTCCGAATCCAGTTCAATCAGATGCGTCCAGTTTTCATTGTCTGTGGAGACCTCGATGGTCGTACCCATGCGCTGTGAGCAGAGCAGGACACCGATGGCGGCCTTTCTCAGGTCTTTGTTCGAGAACGTATACTCAAGGTTGACTTTGGCGTCAACGTTACCTTGGGTGCGTACGCGGGTGGTCGACGTTCCATCCAAAAACTTGGAACCGGAGGTCGTTGTGATGGCACCGCCTGTCAGCGTGTACTTGTCCGTATCGTTCCAGTTGATAAATGTCAGTTCCGGATCTTCGGGTTCAGGTGTGGTTTCCGGTTCGGTCTCCGGATCGGTCTCCGGATCGGTCTCCGGATCGGTCTCCGGATCGGTCTCTGCATCCGTTTCTTTTGCCGTCTCGGTCGACTTGTCGGTCTCCGCAGAAGCATCGGTTGCTTTTTCAGTATCTTTGCCTTGTTCAGCGGTCTCTTTTGTGGTCTCCTTCTTGGATTCCGTCTCGCTACCTGCTGCTCCGCAAGCGGCAAAGAGAGCGGCAACCATCAGAATGGCCAGAGTCAAAGCAAGCACTTTTGCAATTGTTTTCATTGCTATATCCCTCTTTTGAATATGAATTGAATGTCCTTTATACAATTGGACATTTTCATCGGATATTATAGATGAAAAAGCCCTTTTTGTCAAGTCTTTTCCGATATATCGTCTATATCATCCTATATGATTGTAATTAGCGATTCATCCCACATGGACGGGCCTCATAGCCCATCAGGTTGACCATGGTCGCCGCGATGTTGGAGAGTCCGAACGTACCCTTGTCCTCCTTGAGGGTGTAGGCATTCCGGGATTCCGTATTGTCATAGACGATGCAGGGCACGGGATTGAGCGTGTGCGAGGTCTTGGCCTTCCCTGTTTTCTTGTATCACTCTGTCCAATAATGATTATCGGCTGTTTTGAATGAACCTACAGTTCGGATAGTTTGAGCATCCGAAGAATTTTCCATAACGTCCGTTTCTCTCCACCAGTTTTCCACCACATCTCGGACATATGCCTTCCTTAAGCTCATCCTGCGTCCGTCTGATATTCTGCACATGCTCCTCGTTGGTAATCTTGGAAGCCGAATTCAAGAGCTTGTTGTAGATTAGATTCATCTCCTCAATCGAGTAGTATGTACCATCATCAAAATTTTGCAGATAGCTTTTGAGATTGTCCAGATTTACCACATTGGGCAACCCAATTCTGTCAGCATTATTCTTCACCATCACAACAACAGAATGAATTCGGTACTGATTGTTCAGAACCCGGTTCAGATGATAAATGTGGGATTTGTTCTGCTTGAGCGGATTCGTAATCTGGTGTCGTTCTCCGCCATACAGGCACTGCGTCCATGTATTCTGATTCTCACTTCCAAATATCCAGCCACCGTAGTTCTTGGTTTCAATACAGAAAATGCCGTTTTGCCTGATTTCAATGTGGTCGATCTGATGGCTTCTTCCGTTTTCGTCCATAAGAATCAGATTGTTAATCTGCCTGTGTTCCACTTTGCCGAAAAACAATGGGTTAAGCTTGGCATCTACCTCTGCCTCCCCCACTTGTCCCTTGAGATCGTTGATTATCGGTTTGGATGCTGCCCGAATCAGTTTTTTCAAGAATCCCATACATTAGCCTTTAACGCAATTACTAGATTATTCTCTGCTTTGTGATTGAATTTCAGGGTTAGCATCCCCTTGTTTCTGTCAAATCTCAAACTATTTGATTGTGATCAGCGATTCATCCCACATGGACGGGGCCTCATAGCCCATCAGGTTGACCATGGTCGCCGCGATGTTGGAGAGTCCGAACGTACCCTTGTCCTCCTTGAGGGTGTAGGCATTCCGGGATTCCGTATTGTCATAGACGATGCAGGGCACGGGGTTGAGCGTGTGCGAGGTCTTGGCCTTCGGACGTCCGTCCGATCCGGTCTTGGCCTTCCCTGTCTTCTTGTCCAGCTCGTACATCTCGTCCGCGTTGCCGTGGTCTGCTGTGATCAGGGCCACGCCGTGGAGCTGATCCACGACGTCCAGGATCCGGCCGATCTGGAGGTCCAGAGCCTCCATCGCGCACCTGGTCGCAGCCAGGGAGCCCGTATGTCCGACCATGTCGCCGTTCGGGAAGTTGACGCGGAGGTAACGGTATTTGCCGGACTTCAGGCATTCGATCAGGCAGTCCGTGATCTCGGCGCATTTCATCCAGGGGCGCTGCTCAAACGGCACGACGTCCGAAGGGATCTCGATATAGGTCTCCAGCTTCTCGTCGAACTTGCCGGACTTGTTCCCGTTCCAGAAATAGGTCACATGGCCGAACTTCTGGGTCTCGGAAAGCGCCAGCATGGATACGCCTGCCCCGACCAGATACTCGCTCATCGTGTTGGTGATCTCAGGCGGGTTGACCAGATAATGCTTCGGGATGTGCAGGTCGCCGTCGTATTCCAGCATGCCGGCATAGCGGACCTTCGGAACACGGACGCGGTCGAACTTGTCGAACTGTCCTTCGGGCGCGTCAAAGGTCTTGGAGATCTCGATCGCGCGGTCGCCGCGGAAATTGTAGAAGATGACGCTGTCTCCGTCCAGGATCCTTCCGACGGGTTCCCCGTCCTTTGCGATCACGAATCCGGGCAGATCCTGGTCGATCACATGCAGTTCCTCACGGTAGGTCGTCACGGCCTCCTCGGCGCTCGCGAACTGCCTGCCCTCGCCCAGCACGTGGGTCTTCCAGCCGGCCTCCACCATTTTCCAGTTGGCCTCGTAACGGTCCATCGTGATCTGCATGCGTCCGCCGCCGCTGGCGATGCAGACGTCGAAATCCGGAGCCCGGAGTCCGTCCAGGAACGCTTCGAAAGGCCGGATATACTCCAGTGCGGACGTCTCGCCGACGTCACGGCCGTCGATCAGGGTATGGACGCGGACGCGCCGCACCCCCTCTTTCTTGGCCTGTACCAGCATGGCCTTGAGATGGTCGATGTGGGCATGCACGTTCCCGTCCGAGAACAGGCCCAGAAAATGCAGCGTGCCGCCGCTCTCCTTCACGCCCTTGACGAGATCCTTCCAGGTCTCGGAGGCGAACATCTTCCCGCTCTCGATCGAGTTGGACACCAGTTTGGCGCCCTGGGCGAAGACCTGTCCGGCGCCGATGGCGTTATGGCCGACCTCGGAGTTGCCCATATCGTCGTCCGACGGCAGTCCGACCGCGGTCCCGTGCGCCTTGAGCCTGACCCAGGGATAGTCCCGCATGATCCGGTCCAGATTGGGCGTATAGGCCAGCGCCACGGCGTTGCCCTCGGTAGCCGGAGCCAGTCCCACGCCGTCCATCACGATGGTCAGGACCGGGCCCTTCACGCCCGGAAATGTCTTTAATTTCTTAAGTGTTTCCATATCAGAAACCTCCTTGTTCGTTCAAGTTCTGTTTGGCCGCGCGTTCGATCGCGGCCTTCGCCTTTTCCGGGACCAGTCCGTCCACGGATCCGCCATTTCTGAGCGCTTCCCGGACCCTTGTCGAGCTGACGTCCGCAAAGGCCGGATCCGACGGCAGATATACGGTTTCGATCCGCCCGTCCCGCTCCCGGTTCCAGACGGCCTGCTCATTTTCCCAGGCCAGGTCCTCGGCGTTCCGTACGCCCTTGCACACGGTGAACGTGTCCAGTTCCCTGCAGAATTCATAAAGCATCCGGGGTGAGAAACGGACGCTCACATCGGGCATCCCGGCGCAGGTCAGCCGGGCAAACTGCAGACGCTGTTCCGGAGTGAACAGGTAGTCCTTTCCCCGGTTGTCCGCCACCACCACGATGACCTCGTCGAAGACGGACGCGGCCCTTCGGATCAGGTCCTCATGTCCGACCGTGATCGGGTCGAAACTGCCGGTTACAATGGCTCGGCTCATATCGTCCCCCTTTCCGGATCATAGTCCAGAACGTCGAAATGACAGATCCCGTAGCGCAGATGCCGGCGCAGGCGGTAGCCCTGCGGCAGCGTCTGTCCGCCCCCGAACAGGTCCTCCCGGTCCGACTCGATCACGATCCGCGCGTCTGCGGCCAGGCACCCGTTCTTCGAAAGGCTTTCCAGGATCCCGTCGAAGACCCGCATCGCGTACGGAGGATCCAGGAAGACCAGTCCGAACCGGTCCCCGTCCGCGCGGCCGAGAAAGCGCGCGTAGTCCTCCTGACGGACGGTGGCCCGTCCGCCCATACGGGCTTTTTCTATATTCTTCCGGATGCAGTTCACCGCCTCCGGAGACATATCCACGAATACGGCGCTGTCCGCGCCCCGGCTCAGCGCCTCCAGTCCCATCTGGCCGGATCCCGCGAACAGGTCTAAGACCCTGCGGCCGTCCAGCTCGAACTGGAGATAGGAAAACACACCCTCCTTGGCGCGCTCGGTCGTGGGCCGGGTATCCCGTCCCGCGGGCGCGTCCAGGCGCACGCCGCGTGCGCTGCCGGTAATGATCCGCATCATAGGTCTTCCTCCCCGTCCGCCCGGGCCAGTATGTCCAGAGCCAGGCAGAACGTCTTCACCCGGCTGTCTTCGGGCTCCTCATCGGAAAAGCCCTGCCCCAGCGTATAGCCGGCGCAGAACAGCGGAGCAAAGCGCGCTCCGCGGAACCGGGTCACGGCGCCCAGCGCGGCGCTGCAGCGGTCGGCCAGGACGCAGCCCCGCTCCAGACGGTCCGCAAGTTCCTCCCGGGTGATCCGGAACAGGGCCTCGTTCGTCCAGGCCGGTCCGTCCGTGAACTCGGTCTCGTTGCCCGACAGTACAGCCCGTCCGATCCGGATCAGGTCATCCGAAAACTCCGCAAACGGTGCCGCAGGCAGGTATTTGTAGGAAACGCCCTCATCCCGGAGAGCCTTTCCGGGCAGATACAGTCCGTTCTCCTGTCCGGGGATCAGTGCCCCGCAGCTGTCTGCGAGCAGAATGGTCTTCACGCCCCTGGAGATCAGGAACTCGGTTTGTAAGGCGGCCATACCGGCCCCCTCGCACAGCTGGGTCAGAGCCAGCGTCCGGTCCCTATGCGTGACCGAGTAGACCGGAAAATCCCGCATTTCGGTGGAAAAGCGCATCCGCTCCTTGCCTC
>JAFYHA010000047.1 GCA_017539425.1 Clostridia bacterium | reverse complement strand
CGTCTCCGTCGCCTCTCATGGCTGGGCTCATAAAAATAGCAAAGGAATGACGCTGGAGGAGTTTAAGGAGAGTGTTGGGATGTCAGAAGACGTTTTGGAGCAATTGTCGGGCAAGGTCTCTTTCTACGCCTTTGTCTCGGGCCAGTATAGATTGGCTCAGGTGGCATATTTGCGGGACCGGCAGTTGACGCCTGTATTTGTGGATTCGGAGAACAATGAGGCTGATCCGACAGCCATTCACAGATATTGCATAGATGGTATTATTATCGATGGATAGACCGCGCATTATTCAATTGCCCAAGAACGGTGACCGCCGGGGCAATCTTTCGGTCATCGAACAACTGGACCGGATCCCGTTCAAGATCGAGCGGGCGTTCTGGATCTATGACGTCCCGGGCGGTGAGTACCGGGGCGGACATGCCTACCGGGAATCAGAGGAATTTATCGTCGCCCTGTCTGGAAGTTTCGATGTGCTCGTCGACGACGGAACGCAGAAGCAGGTGTTTTCCCTGAACCGGTCCTATTACGGATTGTACGTCCCGAAGCGGATGTGGCGCGGGATGGAGAACTTCTCCACCAATTCACTGGCCCTGGTGCTGTCGTCCACGCCGTATGACGAGGCCGACTACATCCGGGATTACGAGGAATTCAAACAGGTCAAGCGATGAGGAAGCCTACCGTGGAGGATTGCCGGATCATCGATCTCGGGAAGATCGAGAACGACCGGGGGAACCTGACCGTGGTCCAGGCCCGGGAAACCGTTCCCTTCGACATCAAGCGCGTGTTCTACCTGTACGACATCCCCGGCGGCGAAGCCCGCGGGGCCCATGCGCACAAGGAGTGCCACCAGTTCCTGGTGGCGGCGAGCGGCAGTTTCGAGGTGGTGCTGGACGACGGCGAAAACAAGCGGACCGTATACCTGAACCGTCCTTTCAAGGGACTGCACATCCCGCCCGGCATCTGGGCGGCCGAGCAGGAATTCTCTTCCGGCGCGGTATGCCTGGTGCTGGCTTCCGAACCCTATGACGAAGCGGATTACATCCGCAGCTATGAGGACTATCTGACATTCGTGGCATGCAAATAGACATTGTCCGGCCCGGGGAATACCGGCAGCTTTTCCCGCATCCGCAGCACGTGTTCAATTCGGTGGATTTCACGGAGTTGAACAAGGACAAGTGCGATTCGGTGCAGTATCTCTGCTTCTCGGAGAACAAGGCGCGGATCGGCCTGGTCATGGGCGAACGGGACGGACTGTTCCGGTCGCCTTTCTCGGCTCCTTTCGGCGGTTTCGACGCGAACCTGCCGGACCGGATCGAGTATTACGTAGAGGCCGTGGGCCTGCTGAAGACGCATCTGGCGGCGGCCGGGAAGCCGCTGAAGATCGTCCTGCCGCCGACGGTCTACGGGTCCTATACCGCCAAGATGTTCAACGCCCTTGTCCGGGGCGGCGCGCAGCTCCTGTTCAGCGAATTGAACTACGCCTACGAACTTGACCGCTTCCCGGACTATGAATCCTACCTGGACCGGAGCGCGCGGAAGAACTTCCACAACGCCCGGCAGTATCCTTTCGAGTTCCTGGAGCTGGAGCGCACGCCGGAGAACATCGCCCGCGCCTATGCGGTCATCCGCGACAACCGGG
>JAFYHA010000046.1 GCA_017539425.1 Clostridia bacterium | reverse complement strand
CCAACGTCACCTACCGCGCCGGAAGCGTACAGGTATCCGAACTCTTCTGCGGAGACCTGAAGGAGATCTACGATTACTATCTGCTGGACGACTGGAAGACGGGGAAGCCCCTGTTCCAGGTCCAGGACGGCCTGGTGGTCCAGCGCAAGATCGCGGAAAAGCTCGGGCTGAACGTCGGCAGCGAATTCGAGATCTCGGTCGGAGGCACCAAGACCGCGAACGTCCGCGTGGCCGCCGTCTTCGAGAACTACATCGGACGGGCCATGATGATGAGCCGGGAGTACTACGAGAAAGTCTACGGCGAAGCCCCGGTCCCGAACGCGTTCCTGGTCCGCCAGAACGGAGCCGACGCGCAGGCCCTGGAGAACTCGCTCAAGGGGATCACCGGTTTCGAGACGGTGAACCGGGCCGACACGGACCGCTCCATCGTGGAGAACTCGACGTCCATGGTCAACGGGCTGGTCCTGCTGTTCATCTTCATCGCCGCGCTCATGGCGGGCGTGGTTCAGATGAACCTGACCAACATGTACATCCTGCAGAAGAAACGGGAACTGATCATCATGAGGGTGAACGGGTTCACCGTGAAGGAGGTCATCGGATACGTGCTGCGCGAGACCGTCCTCACGACGATCGCCGGCATCGTGCTCGGCATCGCACTCGGCTCCGTAGTCTCCTATTCCATACTCCGTACGATGGAGCAGACCTTCATCCAGTTCTTCCGGGGCGTGTGCGTCCCGGCCTGGCTGATCGGGGCAGGACTCACGGTCGTCTTCACGGTGATCGTCAACTACATCGCCTTACGCAAGACCAAGGACCTGAAACTGACTGACGCCGCCTGAAAAGGCGTTTGAAAAAGAAAAATACAGCATTGCTGAAAAAGGAGAAAACTTATGTTAAGCATCACGAAAACGCTCGGAAACGGTAAAGCCGTGCTGGCTCTCGAGGGCAGGCTGGACACCCTGACCGCCCCGGATCTGGAGAAGACCGTAAAGGACATCCTGCCCGGTCTTACCGACCTGACGCTGGACCTGGCCGGAACGGAGTATATCTCCTCCGCGGGTCTCCGCGTCCTTCTCTCGGCCCAGAAGGCGATGAACGCGCAGGGCCGGATGGTCATCCGCAACGTCAACGAGACGATCGCGGAGATCTTCGAAGTAACGGGCTTCTCGGACATCCTGACCATCGAGTGATCCGTCTCCGCCAAGGAGGGGTTGCCATATGCCCGTACATTTTTCCAAGGCCAGGCTGGATCAGGTGAGGGAAAACCACGTCCGGTTCTTCGAGGGCCGTCTCGACCGGCCACTGATCTCGATCGTGGTGCACGGCGCGTATCCGGGACGGGATACGGCCGCTCCCTTCCTGTCCCAGGCGAACTGCCATGACTTTTCCTATACGCCGGAACAGATCGTCGACACCCTGGATGCCGTCCTGTCCACCCGGGAGTATCTGGGAGACGGGTATCCGAGGGTCAACATGGACGCGTTCGGACCTGGAGTCCTGGCGGCGTTCTGCGGAGCCCGGCTGGACAACTCGACCGGACAGGTCTGGTTCTTTCCGGACGGGAAGAAGGAGATCCGGGACATCCGCGTCCGCTACGATCCGGAAAACCGGTGGGCCGTACGGATCAAGGATATCTACCGGGCCGGAAGCGAGAGATGGGACGGAAACGTGGTGATGTCCATGCCGGATCTGGGCGGCGTCCTGGACGTGGCGGCCGTGCTGCGGGGAACCGATAACCTGCTGACCGACCTCTACGACGAACCCGGGGAGGTGCTCCGGCTGTGCCGGGAGATCCGGACCGCCTGGCGGGAGGCCTATGAGGACTTTGCGAAGGTGATGCCCCGGACCGGCTTCACGGACTGGGCCGGGCTGCTCTCCGACGAGCCGGCCTACATCCTGCAGTCCGACTTTTCCTACATGATCGGGGAGGACATGTTCCGCAGGTTCGTCCTTCCGGACGTGAAGTCGGATACGGAATGGCTGGCGCACAGCATCTATCATCTGGACGGGATCGGCGCGTTGAAGCATCTGGACAGTCTTCTGTCCCTGGACAGGCTGGAGGCGGTCCAGTGGGTCTTCGGAGCCGGCCAGCCCGGACCCATGCACTGGCTGGACGTATACCGGAAGATCCGGGAGGCCGGAAAGGGCATGATGATCCTGGGTTCGCCCGGAGAAATGTGCGAGGTGGCCGGGACACTGGGCGCCGGGGGCATGTACTACCATGCCGATCTCAGTGGGAGCGACACGGCATCCGCCGAAGCACTGCTGCGGCTAAGAAACTCAAAACTCTAAAACCAATTCAAAGAGGGGAAACCGATATGAAAAGCGACATTCTGACGATCACAAGCCGGGGCGAGGGCGTAAGCGCCGTGCTGGCTCTGACCGAAAAGACCGGCGATTACGTCGGGCTGGACCAGAAGGACCGCCTGCACTTGAGACTGCTGGCCGAAGAACTGACCGGACTGCTCCGCGGGATCGCGGGTCAGGTCGAAGCCGAGTACTGGCTGGAGGCCGAGGGCAAGAAGTGCGAGCTCCATCTGAAATCCGAGATCCGCATGAACTCGGAAATGAAGGAGCAGTTCCTGTCCGTGGCTACCGACGGGACCAACGCAGCGGCGGCCGGCGTCACCGGCAAGATCCGCGTATTCATCGCGGCCATGCTGACCGCGACGAAGGACGCGCTTCCGTACGCCATGATCAATACGGCGGCCGCATACCCGATGGGCGGCACCGCGGGCGAGACCGCTATGGTCTGGTCCATGGCCCAGTACCGGGACGAGGTGCAGAAGCACCGGAACGAGAACGGCGACGCGGACAAGGCCTGGGACGAATTGGAGAAATCCGTCGTGTCCAGGATCGCCGACGACGTCAAGGTCAAGGTCGTGGGCCGTAACGTGGAACTCATCGCGACCAAGCAGTTCTGAATTTTGAAACCATCCCGAACGGACAGTCCGTTCGGATATCAAACCAAATGATATGTGCTGAGAACCATTCAGCAGAAAGGAAACCATCATGACTATCGAAAAAACCAAAAACGGAACCGAACTCTGCCTCTCCATCGCCGGACGTCTGGATACGACGACCGCCCCCGAACTGGAAAAGGAACTCAAGGACTCCCTGGAAGGCGTGACCTCCCTCATTCTGGACATGGGCAAACTGGAGTACATCTCCTCCGCGGGTCTCCGCGTCCTTCTGTCCGCCCAGAAGATCATGAACCGGCAGGGCGAGATGAAGCTCCGCAACGTCAACGAGACGGTGGCGGAGATTTTCGAGGTGACCGGCTTTACGGACATCCTGACCATCGAATGATCCATATCCGGGAATCGTTCGACGATCTGACGATACTCTGCCTAGAATACAGAGGTAAAGAACATGAGTGAAAACAACCATACAGACGGCCTGTTCACCATCGAACTGACCGGCCGGATCGATTCCGGAAACGCGGCCGAGGTGGAGACCGATATCCTGTCCCGGCTCAACGGACAGAACGTGAAGGCGATCGTCCTGGATGCCTCCGCCCTGGATTACATTTCCAGCGCCGGGCTCCGTGTGATCCTGAGACTGAAGAAGACCTGGAAGGACCTGACGATTGAAAACGTCAATCCGGACATATACGAGACGCTGGAGATGACCGGCTTCACCGAAATGATGACCGTGAAGAAAGCCTACAGGGTCGTTTCGGTGGAAGGCTGCGAGGTCATCGGGGAAGGCTTCAACGGAAAGGTCTACCGGATCGACAAGGACAACGTCGTCAAGACCTACAAGAACGCGGACGCGCTGGCCGAGATCCAGCATGAGCGCGAAGTGGCCAGGCTGGCCCTGATCCTCGGCGTGCCGACCGCGATCTCCTATGACGTGGTCCGGGTCGGGGACAGCTACGGGTCTGTCTTTGAACTGCTCAACGCGAAGTCCTTCTCCAAGCTCCTGGCAAAGGAACCCGACCGCTACGAGTTCTGCGTGCGCGAATACGTCCAGATGCTCCGCAAGATCCACTCGATCACCGTACCGCAGGGCAAGCTGCCCTCCGTCAAGGAAAAAGTGCTCAAGCAGGTCACCCGTACGGCCGAGCAGCTGCCCAAGGAACTCGGCGAAAAGCTGGTCTCCCTGGTCCGCGCCGTCCCCGAGAGCGATCACATGATCCACGGGGACTACCATACGAAGAACATCGTGCTGTGCGGGGACGAGGTCCTGCTCATCGATATGGATACGCTGTCCGTCGGACATCCGATCTTCGAACTGTTCCGGATGTACAACGCGTTTGTCGGCTATTCCGAATACGATCCGGAGATCGTCCTGAACTTCCAGGGCTATCCGGCCGAGACCGCCCGCAGATTCTGGCATGACAGTCTCTCCGCTTACCTGGGGACGACCGACGAGGCCCGCATCAAGGATGTGGAGGACAAGGTCCGCTGCGTATCCTACGGCAACCTGATCGACTGGATCACCCGCCACCCGACCGGGGACGAGGCGAAGGACGAAGCGACCCGGGCGCTCTGGAAGAGCGAACTTGTCGAACTGCTCGGCAGGCTGGACTCCCTGGAATTCGACCTGCCCGGGGAAGAGGCTTTCGATCCGGACAGACTGGAGCTGGACGCCTTAAGCGAGAACCTGGACCGGGTCCTGGATTTCGTCAACGAAAGACTGGAAGGCGCGGACTGTCCGCCCAAGACCCAGATGCAGATCAACATCGCGATCGAGGAGATCTTCGTCAATATCGCCCATTACGCCTACGCGCCGGGCACGGGACGGATGTCCCTGACCGTGAAGCTGAGCGGAGACCCCCTGGAGGCCACGTTCATATTCGTCGACCGGGGCAAGCCCTACGATCCGCTCAAAAAAGAGGATCCGGACATCACCCTGTCCGCGGAGGAACGCCAGATCGGCGGTTTAGGCATCTTCATGACCAAGAAGATCATGGACCGTATGGATTATGCCTACCGGGACGGGCAGAACATCCTGACGCTCGTCAAGAAACTGTAAGGAGAAGGCGATTCGAATGGCAGAGGATCTGAGAAATCTGGACCTGCACATGCACAGCACCGTGTCGGACGGCACCGACACGCCCGAGGAACTGCTCGTCAGGGTCCGGAAAGCCGGGCTGGCGCTGTTCTCGGTCACGGACCACGACGCGGCCCTTGCCGCGAAGAGGATCCGGGCGGTCGCGGGTCCGGACGATCCGGCCTTTATCCCGGGCGTGGAGTTCTCCTGCCAGGATGAGGCCGGCAAATACCATATCCTCGGTTACGGCTTCGACCCGGACAATCCGGAGTTCTCCGCCGTGATCGAGAGGGGACACAGCCTGCGCATGATGAAGGCGAAAGCCCGTCTGGACTTCCTTGCTGAAACGTTCGGCTTCGTGTTTCCAGAAGAGGAGATCCGGAAACTGCTCAGCCTGAACAATCCGGGCAAGCCGCACATCGCCAACCTGATGGTCCGGCTCGGCTATGCCGCGGACAAGGAGCAGGCCATCGACGATTACATCAACAAGAAGAAATTCAAGGACGCGCATGTCCGTCCGGATGAGGCGATCCGGGGCATACTCCGTGGCGGAGGCATTCCGGTGCTGGCCCATCCCCTGTACGGGGACGGAGACCAGCTGCTCGACGGCCCGCAGCTGGAGGAACGGCTGAAGCACCTGTGCCCGTACGGGCTGGAGGGCGTGGAGTCGTTCTATTCCGGATTTTCGGACAAGCAGATCCGGATCGTCCTGGATCTCGCCGCGGCCTTCGGCCTGTACGTGACGGCGGGCAGCGACTATCACGGATCCAACAAGCTGGTCAGGATGGGCGACACCGGGCTGAGCCGCGCGGCCGAGTATCCGGACGGACTCAGACGCTTTCTGAGGGATGTCCGGGCAAGAATCTGAAAGAGACCCGCAACGGGCGGGCATTTTCTATGAAACCAATCGTAAAACACAATTTCAAAAGCATTTCGATTTTCTTTCTCGTGATGGGCGTCATCGCGCTTGCCGCGGGAATCTATTTGCTGTTTTTCCGCGGCAGCGGGTATGCGGAGACACCGGGAGTGATCGACCATATCGAGGATCATGAGATCGCGGCCGATGAGATCGAGCACAGGGTGTACGTCCGGTATACCGTCGGCGGGCATGACTATGTCTCGCTCTTCGACGAGTACCAGCCGGGCTTCGCGCCCGGCAAGGCCGTGACGGTCCGGTATGACCCGGCCGATCCTTCCAGGATCGTGTCCGGCTCCAAAGTGCTTCCGGTCATCCTGATCGCGGTCGGAGGCCTGATCGTCCTGGCCGAGATCTTCATCTTCGTCAAGGGGCACCGCGAAAAGCAGGCCCGAAAGGATATGGAGCCTCAGCCCCTGTTCACGGCCTCGGGATCCGGCGAGGAGCGCAAGCTCTATTTTCTGGCCGATCTGGGCACGATGAAGGAGACCTGCCGCATCGAGGACGCGTCCCGCAGGGTCCTGTATGAGATCCGGTGCCGGAAATTCTCGCCTCTGGCGGATTCTCTGTACGAGTTCATCGACCACGAGGCCGGACGCAGTACGCTCCGGTACGTGGGGAAGGCCGTGACGACCACGTCTTCGGCCATCTGGGCCATCGACAACCATTCCACCTATGCGCTGGACGGCCGGGACATCTGGAAGACCCTGCACGAGAACGGCATCACGATCCGGACCGGTATGAGCGGGCTGTACTTCACCTATACGCTGTACCGGAACGACCAGGAGATCGGGAAGGCGGTCAGCACGGGACGCTATCCCCATGAGGAGGACGCGGCCGAGCATCCGGCGGCCTCCAAGGTCCCCGCGCGCGGCTTTTACCGGATCACGACGACCGAGACGAACTGCGAGGTCCTGTTCCTGGCGCTCTTCTCCATCATGCGGACCGACATGGCCATCTATAACTGAACTATTAAGGAGCACCCTATGCCGAACCAGTACGGTCGCGATGTGAGGGACCCGTCCGGATTCGTACTGCTCGCGGACTTCGTTCCGACCATCCTGCAGGAGATCCGGTACTATACCACCTACAATTTCATAGGGGACCGTATCGACGGGTACGAGCAGCCGGTCGCGCTCCTGACGGTCGAGGCGGCGCGGGCGCTGAAAACGGTCAGCGCCGAACTGGCGGTCCAGGGCTACAGGCTGAAGATCTTCGACGCCTACCGCCCGGCCACGGCGGTCCGTCACTTCATGCTGTGGGGGATCGAGGACCAGGACATCCGGATGAAGCCCTATTTCTATCCCGGACTGGACAAGCAGGAACTGTTCACGAGAGGATACATCTCCAAGCGTTCCAGCCACAGCCGGGGCAGTGCCATCGACCTGACTTTGTTCGATATGAGCGCGGGAAGGGAACTGGATATGGGAGGCCCGTTCGACCTGTTCGACGAAAGATCCCACCCGGACTGCCGCCTTGTGACCGGAGAGCAGTACGAAAACCGCATGCGTCTCCGGAACGCGATGCTGCGCGGAGGCTTCGAACCCTACGAGTGCGAATGGTGGCATTTCCGCCTGTCGGACGAGCCCTATCCGGATACGTTCTTCGAGTTCCCGGTCTCCGCGGATTACCTCAGACGGTAAGTTCCGTACCAACGTTCAAAAATCATCATCGGAAGGCAAGACTTATGTGAATCTGATTCTGCTTGCAAACATCCTCGCCTGTGCGGGAGCCATGGGAGGCTTCATCTGCGGAGCCATCCGGTTCTTCCGCCCGAGAGAATCCATATATGCACTGATGATTGGGCGGAATAGATATCCGCCCAGAAAGGAAAAGCAAATGAAGACAAGAACCATCAAATTGTTGGCTGCGTTATTGCTGGCTGCCATGTGCCTTGCGGCACTGGCCGGATGCGGCTCTGCGCCCGCGGATCCTGCCGAAACGTCCGACCCCTCCGCGCCGGACGGCAAGGCCAGTGAAACACAACCGGCCGACAAACCGTCCGAAACCGAAACGGAAGTGGTTCCGGACATTGAGAAAATGGACTATGATTACGATATCACCGTACTCCACTACTATGTGAGCGATACATGGTCTCCCTGGGAGGAGATCGCGGTGGATACGATGACAGGCGACATTCTGACGGATGACATTTTCGACCGGAACCGTTGGCTGCAGGAAGAATACAATATCCGTGTCCACAATACGAATTGTGCGCACAATGAGCTGAAGCAGAAGATCGATGCCCAGATCCAGACAGGCGGAGATGATTTCCAGATGGTCGACACGTTCGGGTTCGGCTCCGGAAAACTGATGGGGCAGTTCTATTTCCAGAACATGAGGAGCATCCCCACGATCGATTTCAACAATCCCTGGTGGAACCAGGATATCCTGAAGGCATACAGCATTGCCGGATATGTGGAATTTGCCGCGTCCGACATGCTCCTTCTGGATAAGGGCGCGACCAGCCTGATGGTCTTCAATCAGGAACTGGCGGACGAGTTGGGAATCACCGATCCGTACCAGCAGGTCAGGGACGGAGACTGGACAATCGAAGCACTGACGGTGGATATGGCACAGGGGTGCAGTGAACTCAACGGCGATTCCGTTATGAACGGTGAAGATCAGTGGGGACTGGCCTGCGGCGATGACCTGAGCCTGGCGCTCTATGTCTCCTCCGGATCCAAATTCATTCAGACCGACGAGGAGGGATTCTTCTATTATTCATTCCTCGAGGAAGATTCCCTGGATATCATGATGGATATCTTCGAACAGGTCCTGCTCAGCCAGAATTTCTTCAATTCCTATATCAACCGTAATACAGTATGTCCTTCGTTCGACGACGGTCAGGTCCTGTTCACCTACGGTATGGCGAAATCGACCAAATCGCTTCGCGCGCTGGATATGGTCTACGGGCTTGTCCCGGTCCCGAAATACGATGACCTTCAGGAAGAGTACGTGAGTTGGGTGAATGCATGGCACGACAGTATGTTTGCCATCATGTCGACAGCCCCGGAGCCGGATACGATCGGTGCTGCACTGGAACTGCTCGGATACTATTCTTTCTATCGGATCCGCTCGGATCTCTACGATAACGTCATCTGCGGCCGCGGCACGCGGAATGCCGAATCCATCGAGATGCTGAACATCCTGTTCGCCAACCGAGTCTATGACATGGGCATTTCTTTCGACTCGACCAACAATTTCGCGGATCACGTCATGCGCAATACGGCAACGGGAAGCAGCAGCTTCGCCTCTTTGATCGCTTCCCATCAGAACGACCTGGAGAAACACATCGCGGATCTGAACGATCTTGTTTTCCTCTACGCGGAGGATTGAGATTGGTTGAATCGGGTCGGGGGATCGTTCCGGACCGCTTCTCATGCCGCTACCGTACGAACCGGTTTGTCGTTCTTTGTGCCGATACCGGCAATTGGCTTGAGGGACCTTGTTTCCCGGCAAGCTGCATATGAGCGGCCGGGCAGTTCCCGGCACCGCCCGGTTCGCCGTATGAGTAACAAGATAACTTACATATGTAATTACAGAGAGGAGGAAGCAAGAAGATACCAAACCTCAGGGGAGCAATTCCTCCCCAACCTACGCAAATGCGTAGAGGTTGGGGTATCCTTGCTAGTTTTCGATGAAAAAAACATTGTCCGTGAGCTGCATCCTGCTGGCTCTTACAGTCCTTTTTGCGGCTCTGGGGGCGGTTGCCGCAAGCGCGCAACTTCCGGGGTTCACAAAAGAAAGCGTAACCGCATATGTGTTTGAACTGGATCAGACCCGGGAGTTCGAATGTCTCTTCCTGGATGACCTTCCGGATGTTCCTTACCTTCAGCCTGTCGATTACCTGAACGTAATCTATCTGGATCCCTTCACCGTAGAATCAAACGGAAGCGGTGTCTATACCGTTACGAACGCGTATTCGGCAACAATGGTCGTGGATGCCGAGAACGATACGGTGTATTTTGAGGATTATGACCAATTCACAAACTGTGAAATCAACGAGGAAGGCACTTCGCTTGAAATCAATTATGTGAAGGTCAATGATGGATATGTGGTTGCCGCTGCCGAACCGGTCACGTTGAATTTGGCTGCATACAACATCGATATCATAGGGGATGAAGGAAAAGTATACCTGCCCTTGTCGATCCTGGCCGCTATGTTCGCCTCGACGTACAACAACGCTTTGTATCTGGACGGGGACATTTGCTTTGTCCGCACGTTTGATCCCGAGTGCTATTATTACGGGATGGATCTGAGCTTCCTCTACCAGGAGACCGAGCGGACCGAAGAAATGGCAGCCTTTTCGTACAACTCGCTGTGCTTTTCCATCGATTATTTCTTTGGAAAGCCCTCGTCCACTCTGCTTGCTGAAATGCTGCGTGACCATACCCTGGACCAGAGTCTGGCCGAGTTCAATGAGGAAACGGCAGCAGCAAGAGAACTTCTGCAATCCACCAGCCTTGTCGACTATATGAACGGTTTTATGGTTCTCGGATATTATCTGTTCGATGGCGGTCATACCGTTTTGACCAGCGTACCTATATCTTCATATGAAGATTACTCTGATTCCCCACTCATGACTGCCTGGTTTGAGGAAATGGATAAGCCCGGTCCAATTTCGGATATGGTGAAGGATAGTTATAATGCTATCCTCACATCTTCAATGTTTAACAAAATTGTGGAGACAAGAAAAGCGGAATATAAAAAATACGAGGATGAAATCGCCGCCGAATGGGAAAGCGGAGCTTTCCTGATCCTGCACGAAGACGCGGCCGTGTTCGTATTTGACAGTTTCGAGCTTACAACTCCCAACGAATTCAAAGAAGCGCTGGATATAGCCGAAGAAGCCGGCGTGACGGCCTTTATCCTCGACGACTCCTGCAACGGAGGCGGTTATGTTGTCGCGTGCAACTACATCCTTTCCGTGATTTCCAATTCCATGTTTGATAACCCGATCGTTACCGTGTACACCGAAGACCCGCTTACCGAAATGGTGGTCGGAGTCAATTATAGTTTTGACCTGAATCTGGACGGTGTTTTCGATGCCGAAGACCAGAATGTGAAATACGATTTTGAATTTGCCGTTCTGACCTCCCAGGGCGCATTTTCATGCGGCAACGCACTGCCGGTAGGCTGTGCAGAACTTGGGATACTGGTCATGGGTGAACCGAGCGGCGGCGGTTCCTGTATCGTGTCGGAACGCTATACGGTCGAAGGGTACGCTTTTCCGATATCCGAAATACAAAAGTGGGTTAGACCTTCAGGAATCGATTACGATCTCGGAGCTCCGGTCGAAAACGAATACTATCTTTCGAAACTGGACGAAAACACCAATTGGGATTTTACCGGTTTTTATGATTTTGATTATCTGATCAGGCTTACGAAGCACTACTATGAAGGCACCCCTGTAGTCTTGGAGGGATTCAAGACAGAATGGTCCACCGACAACGGAGGCGACCTGACTTTCGTTTCCAGCGCCGACATCAATGATTTCGAGTGTGTCAGGATCGATGGAAATGTTCTGGATCCCGCAAATTATTCCGTCGAAGCCGGGAGTACGATCGTAACCCTTAGGTCCGGCTATCTGTGGTCTCTTCCCAGAGGCGAGCACACCATCACAATCGTTTCTTCCACCGGAGAAGCGGAAGCTCCGTTCACTGTCGACAACATTTTGACGAACCCGATTACAGGAGACGACGGACAATTCGTTTTGTGGGTTGCCATGATCGCTCTTTCCGTCTGCGTCATCGGAACCGTCCTGATTTCCTGCAGAACGAAAAAAACTTCCGTTTGAGTCACAACTATTTCAGCTTTGAGCGGCATGCGAGTCATGCCGCTCATTGGATTATGCTTGCCGGGAACACCCATGACTTCAGGGTCATGGGATGAAAGGCAGGCATTTTTTGCCGTCAGATTCAGTGCCATTAATTGATCTGATGCATCATATACAATACGGATCGCGTTTGCCGCCGGACGTCAACCGTTTAGGCGTCTGAAGTTTTCTGCGTTGGATCTGTAAAGATTTTTGAATACTTTATAGTTGCGCTCGTAAACGGCTTTATTCCCCGGATCGGGATAATAGGTTTGACTGACTTTCACAAGACGGCGGGAAACGTCCTTCACGTCCTCTCCTGTCAGTCCCGCCGCGACGACGATCGCGCATCCCATTGCGCCGACCTCCTGAGCGTTATCGACTGTCTCTATCGTTCTGCCCGTAATGTCGGCAAGTATCT
>JAFYHA010000045.1 GCA_017539425.1 Clostridia bacterium | reverse complement strand
TGCATCAGCTGGAATGGGAGGTGCAGGACTTGTCCGTGGTCTGGTTCTCGCCGTTGACCAGTTCGTTCTCCTTCTACGGGTCCTGCGAAGTGTTCCGGTACACGTTCGACGACCATGGCAATCTCATCGGCAGCGAGGACACGGGGCATCAGGCGGACTACCGCAGATGAAGTCCAACCGCACAAATTGGAACAGGTGCTGTTCGAGAGGACGGCGCCTGTTCTCTTTTTCGCGCCGTCCGGCGCCGCGCGCAAAACCGTTCTCATCTCTTTTTTGCTCAATTTTCACCCAATGTTCAAAAAATTATGTATAATAGAGGTATCTCTTGCGAAAGGAGACCCGTTCCATTGATTGAAGTCAAGAATCTAACCAAGAAATACGGGAACCACGTCGCCGTGTCCGACCTGAATTTCAAGATCGGAGGCCACAAGATCTACGGACTGCTCGGTCCGAACGGTGCCGGCAAGTCCACGACCATGAATATGATGACCGGATGTCTGTCCGCGACCGAAGGCACGGTCAAGATCAACGGATTCGACATCTACAAGGATCCCGTCAGGGCCAAGCGCATGATCGGGTATCTGCCCGAGATTCCTCCCCTGTACACCGATATGACCCCGGACGAATACCTGGTGTTCGTCGCCCGGGCCAAAGGCGTTCCCTACGACCAGCTCTTCCGTCAGGTCGCCGAAGTCATCGACCTGACCGGTCTCGGCACCATGAAGAAACGGCTGATCCGGAGCCTGTCCAAGGGCTACCGGCAGCGCGTGGGACTGGCCATGGCCATGCTGGGCAATCCGGACATCATCATCCTGGACGAACCAACCGTTGGGCTGGATCCCCGTCAGTTGATCGAGGTCCGGGACCTGATCCGGGATCTCGGAAAGAGCCGCACCGTCATCATCTCCAGCCACATCCTGTCCGAGATTCAGGAAGTCTGCGAACACGTCCTGATCCTGTCCGAAGGCCGCCTCGTGGCCAACGATACGCTGGAATCTCTGCAGAGTCTCTCGCTCGGGCGGAAAGTCATCTGCCTGTCGGTCAAGGGCGAGGAAGCCGCCATCCGGGAGGTCCTGGAGGCCGAGGACGCGGTCACGGAGTATTCCTATGACGAATCCAAGGCACCGGCCGCAGGCGTCATCCATTTCAAGGCCACGGTGAGACCGGACACCGATCCCCGGGACCGCATCGTACTGGCCCTGGCCTCCCGTTCCTGCCCCGTCGTGTCCATCTCGATGGAGGAGAGCAGCCTGGAGAACGTGTTCCTGGATCTGACCTCCCGCCGCGACGAACCGCCCGCGGAACCGATCCTTCCCGATGAGGAGGTGACCGAGTGATGCTGGCGATCTTCAAACGCGAATTCAAGGGTTACTTTCTGAACGTATACGGCCCGATCTACATCGCCGTGATGCTGATCTTCGCCGGAGTGTTCACCCTGGTCTTCAACTATTATGGCCGCTCGTCCGGGTTCGAATACACGCTGGGCTACGTATCCATCGCCCTGCTGGTCCTCATTCCCGTCCTGGCGATGCGCACCATCGCGGAGGAACGGAAGAACCAGACCATCCAGCTCCTGTACGCGCTTCCGCTGCGGATGTTCAGCATCGTGATGGGCAAGTATCTGGCCCTGCTCGCCGTGACCGCGATCCCGGTCGGCGCGCTCTGCCTCTATCCGCTCATCCTGAGCCTGCACGGGACCGTGTCCTTCCTCAAGGCCTATGCCGCCCTGCTGGTCTTCTTCCTGCTCGGCGCGGCGCTGGGAGCTCTGTGCATGTTCCTGTCCTCGCTGACGGACTCCCTGGTGGTCTCCGCAGTGCTCGGCGTGGCCGCCTGCCTGCTCATCTACTTTGCCAACCTGCTGTCGGCCATATTCCCGGATCAGCCGCTCTATTCGCTGATCGCGGTCCTGGTCCTCGTCCTGATCGCCGCGGGACTTCTGTTCCTCCTGACGAAGAATGTCCTCTTTTCCGCGATCCTGGGCGTCGTTGCGCTGATTCCGACCCTGGTCGTGTATTTCGTGAAGCCGGCCGCCTATGAGAGCCTGTTCCCGAAACTGCTGTCCGGCATGGCGCTGTTCAACCTGCTCAACAACATGGCGTACGGCAGCCTGCCCCTGTCCACGATCCTGACCTATCTGTCCTTCGTGGTATTCTTCCTTTTCCTGACCGTCCAGTCCATGGAAAAGAAGCGCTGGAACTGAAGGGAGGGCTGAAGTAATGAAGACCAATCCCAGAGTCCTGTACGCGGGCACGCTGTCCGTCGTGACCTCCCTTGTCCTGCTGGTCGCCCTGGTCGCGCTCAACATGCTGATCGGGCTGATCCCGGACCGGCTGACCCAGCTGGACCTCACGTCCAACAAGATCTATTCGGTCTCCCAGACCACCAAAGATTATCTGTCCTCTCTCAAGGAGGACGTGACCGTTTACGTGCTGTGCGCGGACGGGGATGCCAGCGTCATTCTTGCCCCGCTGCTCGACCGGTTCGGGTCCTACCCGCACGTGAAGGTGGAAAACGTGAACACCACCCTGCACCCCGAATTCAAGGATGCCTACACGAAAGACGAGCTGGATAACTATTCCATCATCGTGGAAAGCGCCCGCCGCTATCAGGTGATCGGGTACTACGACATGATGTTCTACCAGCATGAAACACTCGGACAGATCCCCTATCAGGAGTATCAGAAGAACGTACTGCCCAACGCCACGCTCTACCAGTACTACTATCAGGTCGACGTGACGACCGCGGTCCTGTTCTTCGACGGAGAACACGTGCTGACCTCGGCCATCGAATACGTTTCCCTGACCTCGATCCCGCACGCCTATACCCTGACCTCGCACGGTGAGACCGCCCTTCCAGAGAATCTCATTACTTACCTCAACCAGCTGAATTTCACAGTCGAGACGCTGGATCTCAAGACGGGCAACGCCGCCATTCCCGAAGACTGCTCGGTACTCCTCATCAACGATCCGGAGACGGACCTGAGCGAAGAGGAAGCGAGCCTCTTCAAGGCCTATCTCGCCGGAGGCGGCCATATCCTGCTGCTCACCAACCCGGGATGCTCCGATCTGACACGTCTCATGGACGTCTGCAAATCCTTCGGTATGGAAGCACTGGACGGCACCCTGTACGACGGATCCGCCTACCATGACACCCTTGCGGATTACAATCTCTATCCGATCCCTGCGCAGGTCGCGGACAACACCTCTCCCGTGTACGGGATCAACTACCTGCCGGTCGGATACCGGTATCACACCTGGTTTCCCAAGGCACACGCCATCGGGACCACGGCCGAAGCTCCGGACGGGATCGACGTCTACGACCTGCAGACCACGTCCTCGGAAGGTCAGCTGAAGACCGGCGAGGAAATGCCGGAAGAGAAAGGAACCTACGCGGTCGGCTCCATCGCCGTCAAGAGCGATACCGGCGGCAAACTGGCCTGGTACAGCTGCGCGGATGCCTTCACCGAAGCGGGTGCGACCTCATCATCCGGAGGCAACTATATCTACCTCTACTGCACACTGGCCTACCTGTCCGACAAGTATGAATCCACGCTGGGCCCGATCTACTCGATCTCCCTGGCCGAACCGGTGCTGAACACGACGCAGTCCAATGCGGCCCTGTTCGTCACGATCGGCATCGTACTCGTTCCGCTGGCCGTTCTGGCCGCCGGCATTACCGTCTGGGCCATCCGCCGCAGACGCTGATCTCGCATATGCGCGCGGGCGGATTGACAAATGCCGCCCCCGCGTGCTATACTGAACCGGTTTTGCGACCGGAAATGACCCGACAAGGAGGCAGCCTATGCGGCCGTTTTTCACCGATATCGCCGGTAATCTCGCATTGCGGGAACGGATCGGCAACGACATCGTATCCGGGACGCTCGGCCAGGCCTTCATCCTGTCCGGTCCGGAAGGTTCCGGACGGAGAACCTTTGCCAAGGCTATCGCGATGGCGCTGTGCTGCGCCCGTCTGGAAGACCCGTCCTGCCCGCTGCCCTGCGGCTCCTGCCTGCACTGCCGCCAGATCCGGGAGAATATCAGCCCGGACCTGTACTACATCCGGAGGGAAGACAAGAAGGCGACCATCGGTGTAGACGCGATCCGCGCCATCCGGCCCTCCCTGCTCATGACCCCGGTCAGCAATCCGGTCAAGGTCTACATCTTCGAAGAAGCCGATCTGCTCACCCCGGAAGCGCAGAACGCTCTGCTCCTGACCCTGGAGAATCCGCCTCCCTATGCCCTGTTCCTCCTTTTGTGCGAATCCCCGGAGCAGCTTCTCCAGACGATCCGCTCCAGGGCTCCCCTTCTCCGTATGGAACATCTGGACAAGGCGACCGTGACGGAGTATCTGCTTGCGCACAGTGCGGAAGCGCGCACACTCATCCGCAGCGACCCCGGCGCGCTGGATGCGACGATCCTGCGAGCGGACGGTTGCATCGGAGAGGTCCTGTCGCATCTGGACGCCAAGAGCCGGACCGCACTGAACACGCAGCGCGAACGGACCTTCTCGTTCCTGAATGCTCTTACCGCGCACAGGGCGCAGGCTTCCGTGGAACTGCTCAAGGCCATGGGCACGGACCGCTCCGCTATGCTTTCCCTGTTTTCCCTGTTTGAGGAAGCGCTCCGGGACTGCATCCTGATCCGTCACTCGGATGACCCGGTGCTGTCCTTCTTCGTCTCCTTTGACGAGGCCCTGCAGTATACGGGCCACGCCTCCGAATCCCTGTTCCTGCGTGCTCTGGACGCCACGCATACCGCGTCCGAGAGCCTGCTTGCCAACGCCAATGTGCGCCTGACCCTGCACATCTGGGCGATGGACTGCGGCCTGCTCTAAAGCCGGCTGACATCATTCTTATTTTATAGATCCCATCCCACACGAAAGGAAGATTTTCTCTATGGCTGAAGCCAACCCGAAAAGCAATCCGGGACACGGCGTCAAACACCGTTCCCGTCACTCCAGAAACCGCAACCGCGGTCAGAATAACAAACCCCTCAATTCCAACGCGATCGATCTGAACGCAGACCTGGACTCCGTAGAGGAATCCTCCGCGGCGCCTCAGGGCGGCAGCAAACGGTCCAGGCGCAACCGCCGGAACCGCCGCGAACGCCCGTTTTCCGACTCGTCTTCCTCCGTTCCGCAACCTGTGGACGTCCTGTCCGACGATGCCCCCTCGTCCATCTTTTCCCCTGCCTCGACCCGGCTGGACCGTGAGTACGGATTCGTGACCGAATCCACGGAAGAACTCCCCGTGGAATACGACGAGACCGGCGCGCCGGCTGCCGTCGATTTCGATTACATCCCGGGCGCGCAGAAAGTTCCGGAGCCCACCGAAGAGGAAAAGGCCGAGATGACGATGGTCGTGGGCGTAAAGTTCCGCAACTCCGCCCATTCCTACTATTTTTCCCCGGGCAAGCTGAAGATCGGGGCCGGAACCGCCGTGCTGGTGGAGACCGCCCGCGGAATGGAATACGGAATCGTTTCCTTCTCCAACAAATACGTCCGCAACAGCGAGATCACGCAGCCCCTTCGGGAGATCGTGCGCATCGCCACGGCCGCCGATACCGCCCAGCATCAGGCCAATCTGGAACTGGAGGATCAGGCTTTCTTCCAGGCCAAGGCCCAGATCGAGCGCCACGGGCTGGATATGAAGCTCATCGAAGCCCAGTATACCTTTGACAACTCCAAGCTCCTGTTCTACTTCAGTTCGGACGGACGCGTGGATTTCCGGGACCTGGTCAAGGACCTGGCCTCACAGTTTCACACCCGCATCGAACTGCGCCAGATCGGCATCCGGGACGAGGCCCGTATGCTGGGCGGACTGGGCGCCTGCGGCCGCAAGCTGTGCTGTGCCGGCTTCCTGCAGGATTTCGTACAGGTCTCCATCAAGATGGCCAAGGAACAGAACCTGTCCCTCAACTCCACCAAGATCTCGGGCTGCTGCGGTCGGCTCCTGTGCTGTCTGCATTATGAACACGAGACCTATGAGCAGGAGATCGCGCGTACCCCGCCTGTGGACTCGGTCGTACAGACTCCGGACGGGATCGGCGTCATCACCTCCACCAACCCTCTCGCCGCTACCGTTCGCGTCATGCTGAAGAACGAGAAGGGCGAAGTCACACAGACCGTGTATCCCCGCGATACCGTGACCGTCCTGCCCAAGGACGCTCTCCCCGAATACTTCTACCGCAAGCCTTCGGATTCGGACGACAATGCTTCCTCCGGCAGCCGCTCAGACAAACGCACTCCCGCCCGCAAGCGCGGAGAGAAAAGCACCGTTGCCGCACAAAAGAGCGAAGCTGCGCCGGCCGCGGAATCCGCGCCGGAATCCGGAAGCCAGGAAGGCCCTTCCGATCCCGCGGACGTTCTGGCCAACATCCACGTCTCCTACCCGACCAAGCACCGCAAGGACCGTCCGAACGACCGGAAGAAACCGGACAAGAACCGGCCCCGTCCCCAGACGGAAGCCGCTCCCGGTACGGCTCAAGACGCCCCCGCGTCGGCCGGATCCGCTCCGGACATTCCCTTTGCCGCGCAGATCCCGATGCCGGGAGAGAACGAGCCTCTGGACGGTGTCGTCCGACCGGCTCAGTTCAACCGCAAGCGCAGAGGACGCCGGAAATAGCAAGCAAAACCGCATCGGTGACAAAGCCGGTGCGGTTCTTTCTGTTCTCTTTACATAAGTATGCCTTCGTCGGGCACGTTTCCCGTATCGTAAATACTCTGGTAGACCGGGGTGTAGATCCGGTGGTCCCGCGGATCCGTGAACGCAATGAGCGGCGGCAGCACCCGAAGGCCCGGATTCCCGTCCTTCTGGGCTTCCAGCAGCACCAAAGACGGCGCACTCTCCGCGTCCGGATAGATGAACACCATTCGCTTGGGCTCCAGTCTGGCCGCGGCACAGCCCGCCATCAGTTCCGTGAGCCTGTCCGGCCGGTAGACGAAGCAGGCCAGTCCCCCGCTCTGCAGAAGCCGTCCCGCAGCGTCCGTGAAATCCCGGACACCGCCCTCCAGTTCATGACGGGCCAGGGCCTTGCGCCCGGAACGGTTGATCTTTCCCCCGTCCGCTTTCAGGTAGGGCGGATTGGCCGTGACCACGTCCGGGGGCGGCACAAGGGTATAGGCGGGGATCTTTCGTATATCCTCGTTCCGGATCTCGATCCGGTCCGCAAGCCCGTTCAGCTCCGCGTTCCGTCTGGCCAGGTCCGCATAATCCGGCTGGATCTCATAGCCTATGCTTGCTGTGCATTTGTTCCAGCGGCAGAGGAGCAAGGGAACGATCCCGGTTCCGGTGCCCAGATCCACAACCGTCTGGGCCGGACGCCTGCGTACGAAGGCCGCCAGAAGGTAGGCGTCCGTGCCGAACTGCAGTCCGTCCGTGCGGGATATGAGCGTCAGGTCCGCGTTGATCTCGGTGATCTTCTCTCCGGGCCCCGCCGTAATGTCCGTCATGTTCCTGTCCTCCTCAAAAAATCAGGGCCGCCCGAAAGCGGCCCGTACCCTACTGGGATTGTGTATCTTACTCCTCAGGTTTCGGAGCGCCTACCGGGCAGACGTCTGCGCAGGTGCCGCACTCGATGCAGGCATCCGCATCGATCTCGTACTTGCCGTCGCCTTCCTTGATCGCATTGACCGGGCACTCGCCAGCGCATGTGCCACAGCAGATACAATCGTCAGAAATCTTGTATGCCATGATTCTACCTCCACTGTAGTTTTGTTTCCGCTTCGGATTTTGCAACCCGCAACGGTATTATAGCAAAGTCATATATCGTTTGCAAGTCCTTGCCGCAAATCCGTGATCAGCCGAAATAGAAATCATCTATTTTTTCAAGGCCGGCCGCCCATTTCTGCTCGTTCTTTCCATAGGTTGAGGCCACGCTGTTGTTTCCGGAATTGATGATCTCACGGCACATCGTGTGGGCCATCTCGCCGATCTCAAACCCGTACACTTCACCGACATCGAACACCATTCCGTCGACGATCAGGTCAAAACACTGACCGGATTCGGAATCGCGGAGATACTTGAACTTGATGATGTTTTCCGTATACACGGGATAGATGTCACGCCAGGACAGATACTGCAGATAATCCAGGACCGTTCCGATCATCTCAAGGTCTTCCGCGTTCTCCATGATGGACATCGTCTGGTAGGCATCCTGTACCCAGCCGTGGTATTTTTCCTGAGCCTCATCGAATTTCGGCATCGGGATCAGACCGTAGTCCTTGGACATATTGCGGATCATGGAATTGTAGGTCTGGTTGCGGAACACGTTGTTGATCAGGAAGACCATCTGCTCTTCCACGAACATGTCGACCGGAATGTCGGAACCGGCATAGGAATCCACGAAGGCTCCGTCATTCTGCTTGAACATCCGGATCAGCATATCCACGGCGTCCGAGGCGCGGTCGATGTCCAGGTCCAGTTCATGATAGCCGCGGTCATCCTTGTGCACGAAATAAATGTCGCAGGCCGTATACCAGCCTCCGTATCCCTCGGAAGACCCCATGCCGAAGAAATCATCTTTATCCTTGTTGCCGTTATTGTTCAGATCCTGCCAGGAATTCTCGGTAAACTCCGTAAGCTTTTCGATCGTCCATCCGCCATTCAGCGTCAGGGTATAGAGGTTGCCGATTCCGAGATCGCTGACCAGGCTGGAATTGAAGAATGTCGCCAGCGTGCGGTCGATCACGAACGTGTTCATACTGCCGATGCAGAAAAACTGCTTTCCGTTGATGTTCTGGGAAGCGTTGTAGTTCTGGTACCAGTACGGCGCGTCCAGATGCATGCCGCGAATCGTGTTCAGGTTGGCATAGAACTGGGCCATCTCGGTCGTTGTGGAATAATAGGCATAATTGCTGACCACGGAAAAGTCATGCGCGCCGGTCATACCTTCGGTGCGGACCTTGGCCATGATCTCATCGTGAGTGAAATTGTTAAACTCCAGCTGGACGCCCAGATCTTCACAGGCCTCCAGGTTGCGGTCATAGATCGCGTCGTTGAGTTCCTCACCGTTCCGGTCCTCTGAGAACAGGTCCCGGTCCTCTTTTCGGGTGAGAACTACGATGGTCTTGCCGTAATTGATGTCATTCACGTCCACCGGAGATTCGATAATTTCACGGCCCCACTGGTCGTATTTATTCTTTTCGGTTTCGGATTCTTTTCCCGGAACATTCGTTTCCTGACCCGTCTCCTTGCCCTCTCCCGGTTTCTCGGCATCCGGAGTTGCGCCCCCGCAGGCCGCCAAAGAGCCGATGAAGATCAGCGCGAGCAAAACAGCCAGCAGTCTGATTGCAATTTTCATTTGTCCCTCCTTTTACACCCGGCTTACGCCTTGTCGTTACTGTCATTATAGTTGCTTTTTCTGGTTCCGTCAACCCCGCTTACACGGAAAAAGGACCGCTGCTCCCGACGCGAAAGCCGGAGAAAAGCGGTCCTTGTTCTTATGTTTGCCGGGAACACCCGTGATTTTAATCATGGGATGAAAGGCAACTCTTTTTGTATGTATGTCAATTCACTCATTTCCTAATGGTAATTTGTTGACTCCAGTAAGTCTATTTGGTAGAATAAAAGTTGCAGAAGAATCTTGAGGAAAGGAGGAATTACATATATGTATCACGTTGAAAAAATCAACATCAAACCGAAGCATCCGTTGTTTGAGTTCTGCGATACAGCCACTCAAATGATCAAGAATATGTACAACGTCGCAAACTTCTACATCCGGAACACAATGACCGGATTGGCTAAAGAAGCAGACAAAAGGACAAGTAACGAGAACGAAGTGCTTCAGATCGTTC